>DATIDF010000197.1:0-20981 GCA_035456445.1 Anaeromyxobacter sp. | reverse complement strand
GTACTCGCGCACGTAGTCGGCGAACGTCATGAAGCGCTCGACCATCTCGCGCGCGACCGACTTCGGGCGGATGTTCTCCTGGCCGACCCAGGGGTGCTTCGCGGCGAACTCGTTGAAGGTCGCGTAGACGAAGTCGCGGTTCGGCTTCGGGTACTCGACCTTCTCGAGCTCCGCCATCCGCTCGTCGTACTCCATCCCCTTCGCCTTCATCTCGGCGATGGCCTCGCCGCGCGCCCGGTCGAGCTGCTTCCAGAGGATGACGTCCGGGTCCTCCAGGATCGACTCGACCATCGAGAGCACGTCGAGCGCGTAGGTCTCGCGCTCGGCAGGGATCCGCGGCAGCGTGTCGAGCAGGTACAGCGCGAGCGTGTGGAAGAGCGAGAAGTCCTTCTGCAGCCCGCGCGAGGGGCGCACGTAGGCGCCGCGGTAGCCCTCGACCCGCCTCACCTCGACGAGCCCGGCGGCGCGCAGCGTCCGGAAGCGCTGGGCGGCGAGGCGCCGGTGCTTGGCGCGGACGTAGTCGTTCCCATGCGAGCGCGCGACGAGCTCGACGAGCCGCCCGTACCCGCCGCCGACGCGCGAGGTCTCGCTCTGCAGGAGGTTCACGAGGAGCCCGAACGTCGGCTCGAAGCGGCTCTCGAGCGCCTCCGGCTCCTTCTGGATGAGCCGCTCGAAGGTGTTCCGGTCGAAGTGGACGTAGCCCTTCGCCGGCGGCTGCTTCTTCACGACCTTCTTGCCCGCCGCGGCCTTCTCGGCGAGCCGCTTGTTTTCGATGACGTGCTCGGGGGCCTGCGCGACCACGAACCCGCGCTCGTCGAAGCCCTTGCGCCCGGCGCGCCCGGCGATCTGGTGGAAGTCGCGCGCCGAGAGGAGGCCGGTCTTCTGCCCGTCGAACTTGCAGAGCTGCGTGAAGAGCACGGTGCGGATGGGGATGTTCACGCCCATGCCGAGCGTGTCCGTCCCGGAGACGACCTTGAGGAGCCCGCCCTGGGCGAGCTTCTCGACGAGGAGCCGGTACTTGGGAAGGAGCCCCGCGTGGTGGAGCCCGATTCCATGGCGGAGGAAGCGCTGGAGATCCTTGCCGTACGGCGAGTCGAAGCGGATGCCCTCGAGCGCGCTGGCGATGCGCGCCTTCTCCTCCTTCGAGGAGAAGTTCGCGCTCATGAGGTTCTGCGCCTGCTCGGCCGCGGCGCGCTGCGTGAAGTTGACGAGGTAGACGGGGGCGCGGCTCGACGAGACCAGCGCCTCGAGCGTCTCGTGCAGCGGCGTCTCGCGGTACTCGTACTCGAGCGGCACGGGCCGCGCGGCGTGGCGGATCGCGGCCACCTCGCGTCCGCTCACCTGCCGGAGCGACTCCTCGATCGCGCGGGTGTCCCCGAGAGTGGCGGACATGAGGAGGAAGCGCGTGTCCTCGAGCGCGAGGAGCGGCACCTGCCAGGCGACGCCGCGCTCCCGATCGCCGTAGTAGTGGAACTCGTCCATGACGACCGCGTCCACCCGCGGGGCCGCCTCGCGCACCGCGAGGTTCATGAGGATCTCGGCGGTGCAGCAGACGATGGGCGCGTCGCGGTTCACCGCGGCGTCTCCGGTCATCATGCCGACGTTCTCTGGGCCGAACAGCCGGCACAGGTCGAAGAACTTCTCGTTGACGAGCGCCTTGATCGGGCAGGTATAGAACGAGCGCTGCCCCGCGGCCATCGCCTGGAAGTGCAGGAACGTCGCGACGAGCGACTTGCCCGAACCGGTCGGCGTGTTGAGGACGAGGTGACGCTCGTCGAGGAGCTGGAGAATCGCCTCCTCCTGGTGCGGGTAGAGCGTGAGCCCGGTCGCGCCGACCCACGACACGAAGCGGTCGAGCACGGCGTCCGGCGCGAGCGTCTCGCCCGTGGACGGGAGGAGCGCGGCGAGCGGGGCCTCGCGGGAGGTGTCGGCGGCGATGGTCATGGGCGGGACTTTCGTACCGCGCGGCGGCCCGCGGCGCAAAGCGCCCATTCGGCATCCCGGCCGCGGCGACGCGGCACGTACGACGGGACGTATCGCAGACGCCGACGCCGATCGCGGATGGCGAGCGGCCGTCTCGAGCCGTCCTAGACCCGGAACCCGTCCGCGATCGCGGAGATGCGCGCGGCGGTCGCGGTGAGGTCCTGCGCGGCGCCCTGGAGCACCTGCACCCGCGCGACCGTCTCCTCCATCCCCCGGTCGAGCTCCCGCATCGCGCCCGCGATCTGCGCGACGCCCTGCGACTGCTGCTGGACGGCCGTCGCGATCTGCAGCGCGGCGTCGCCCGTCTCCCGCACGAACGCTCCGATGTCGCGCAGGCTCTCCCCGGAAGCGCGGATCCGCGCGACGGAGCCCTCCATCCCGCGGGTGCCGCTCTCGGTCGTCTCGAGCGTCGCCCGGACCGCGCCCACGATGTCCTCGACGATCTTCGCGATGCGCCCGGCGCTCTGGCCCGACTGCTCTGCGAGGGCGCGCACCTCGGCGGCGACCACCCCGAAGCCCTTGCCTGCCTCGCCCGCGCGCGCCGCCTCGATCGACGCGTTCATCGACAGCACGTGAGACTGGACCGAGAGGTCGCGCACGCTCTCCACGATGTCGCTCACCTGCTGCGTCTGGTCCAGGAGCCGCGACGACCGGCCGAAGATCTCCTGCACCGACGCCTGGATCCGGCGGAGCCCCTCGACGCTCTCCTCCGCGGCGGACTGCCCGGCGCTGCTCATCTCGGACGCGCGGCGCGCCACGTCGAGCACGGACGCGGCGCGGCTGGCGGCCACGGCGGAGGTCTGCTCGAGCTCGCGCGTCGTCGCGCTGGTCTCCGAGACTCCTGCCGCCTGGCGCTCCAGGATCGCGTTCTGCGCCCGGGCGTGCTCGGCGAGCCGCTCCGCGGCGCGGCCGAGCTCGGTGGACGAGACCTTGAGCGCCCCGACGATCTGGCGGAGCCGGTCGGTCATGCGCCGGAAGCTGGAGGCGAGCGTTCCGAGCTCGTCGCCGGGCCGCAGGTCCACGTCGGGCGTCGCGCCGCCGACGGCGAAGGCCGTGAGATCGCCGTCCGCGATGCGCAGGGCGGCACGGTTGAGCGCTAGCACGGGGCGCGCGAGACGCCAGGCGAGGACCGACGCGAGCGCCGCGGAGCCGATCGCCGCGGCGAGCAGGATGATCGCGCTCACCACGATGGCGCGGCGCTGCAGCGTTCGCGCCGCCTCGAACCCCTGCGCCATCGCCTCCCGAGCGCTCCGCGTCTCGGAGGCGATCGCGTCCCTCACCGACACGAAGCGCGCCGCGACCACCTGCAGCCCGGTCGCCTCGCCGTCGGGCGTGGCCTCGCCTCGCACGCGCCGCTCCACGCGCGCGCGCGCCGGGCCGTACCAGCCCCGCAGCGCGTCGGCGATCGCGCCGGTGCGGTCCTCCCCGACCGTCGCGCGGGGCGCGGCGGCGAGCCGCGCGAGCAGGTCCTCGTGGAGCGCGTCGGCCGCGGCGAGCGCGCTCGGGTCCTGCTGCGCCGCTGCCTCCTCGAGCTGCCTCTGCACCCTCGCCAGGCCCGCCTCGAGGTCCTGGAAGAGCTGAAGCGTCGGGAACTCCCGCACCTCCACCCGCCGGAGCTCGTCGGCCGCCGACGAGGAGAGCCGGGACGAGACGGCCGTCGCGATGAGCGTCGCGGCGGCGGCGACGAGCGACGGCAGGAGGATCTTCTGGCGGAACGACAGGGCGAGCGGGCGCATGGTCCTCGCCGAGAATAGCACCCCGCCGTGGCCGCTTCGCCGGGACGCGCGGGATCGCGCGCGGCGGCCGTCCCACGCTCGCCCCGGAGGTACGACCTCGCGCGCGGCCGGCCGGGACGCGCGGTCGGGACGCGCGGCAGGTGCGCGGACCTGGCTGTGGCGGGCCGGCACACGTTGAAGCACAATCCCGCGGCACGGCTCGGGGAGGGGTGGCTCGGACATGAAGAGGCTGCGTTACGACGTCTACGGCGCGATCCTCGGGGCGGGGCTGCCGATCCTGGCGACGCTCATCGAGACGTTCCGCCAGCTCGGGACCCTCGCTCCCGCCGCGATCCTCCGGACGCACCTGCACCAGCCGCTGCTGTGGATCATGGACACGACGCCGTTCGTCCTCGCGGCGCTCGGCAAGGTGATCCAGCGCCAGCACGACGATCTCGTCCGCCAGAGCGAGGAGCTCGTGCGGCAGAGCGACGAGATCGTTCGGCTCGAGCAGGCGCGCCGCGAGAGCTTCGACCGCACCGCGAAGGAGCTGTCCCATGCCGCGCAGGGGCTGCTCGGCAACGTCGCGGCGTTCACTCGCCTCACCTCGGAGGCCGCCGGCAGCGTCCGCCAGACGACGCTCACCATGAACCAGCTCTCGCAGGGCGCCGCCGCCGCGGCGCTCACGGCGGAGACGGTGATCGGCCTCGCGGTGGCGGCCGAGCGCCAGAGCCAGCAGGGGCTCGCGCAAGCGGAGGCGTCCGGCTCGGAGCTCCTGCGGCTCGCCGAGGAGGTCCGCGGGCTCTCGCGCCGGATCGAGGCGCTCGACGCGGAGATGCGGGACGTCTACGCCCTCGGCGATCTGGTCCGGAGCGTGGCGGACCGTTCCGAGCAGGTCGCCGAGGGCGCCGGTCTCGTCGCGGCGCGCGCCGGACGCGGCGCGGACGGGCTCGCCGAGCTCGCCGAGGGGCTGCGCCGGCACGGCGCGGAGACGCGCACCGCCGCCGCCCAGGTCCGCCAGATCCTCACCGACGTCCACCGGGCGATGCTCGGCGCGATGAGCGCGGCGGAGGAGGGCATCGCGCGCGCTCAGCTCGGGGCCAAGACGGCGAACGTCACCGGTGAGACGATCCGCGGGCTCGCGACGGCCCTCTCGGAGTCCGCCCGCGCCGCGCGGGAGATCGCGCGGGTTGCGCAGCAGCAGGAGGGCGCGATCGAGCAGGTGCTGAAGTCGATGAACGAGATCGCCCACGCCACGGACGAGACCCTGGCCTCGACGCACGAGGTGGACCGCGAGGCGCGCGCGCTGAACGAGCTCGCGACGTTCCTCAAGACGGCGACGAAGGCGTAGCGCGCCTGCGGCGGGGCGAGCTGAACAGGACCTCGAGCCTCCCGGTCTTGCCGTCGTGCCGCTCCACGTGCTCCGGGATGACGCGGAGCAGCGCCAGCTCGCGCTGCTCCGGCCCCTCCGGGAACCAGCGCGCCCAGGAGGGATCCCAGAGCTCGAAGGCGAGCTTCTTGTCCTTCAGCACCTCGCCCGTGCCGGAGATCGAGACGGTCGTCCCGTCGGCGGCGTCGAAGAACGCGAGCGCGCACTGCGGGTCCGCCTCGAGATCCTTGCACTTGTTCGAGCCGAGCGAGGTCGCGAACCAGATCTCCTCGCCGCGCACCTGCTGGCGCATCGCCATCGGGCGGGCGTGCAGGTGACCGTCCTCCGCGCCGCGCGTCGTGAGGATCGCGGTGCGGTAGACGGCGAGGAGCCTGGCATATCCGCGCGGTTCTTCGGCCATGGTCGTCTCCGTCGGCAGTGTGCGCTCCAGCTCGCTAGGCGTGGTCCCGCCAGCGCGTGTGCCCGAGCCACTCGCGGACGGAGGGACGGGCGAAGATCGCGCGGGCGTAGGTGGCGAGCCGCTCGGGGCAAGGATCGCGGTTGGCTACGAGGCGCTGGAGCATGAGCGCGAGGTCCGCGTCCGCGGGCGAGAACGCGCCGCTGACGAACGATGCCCCAGCGGGGAGCGCGCGCTCGGCGATCCGGACGAGCCGCTCGGCGGCGGCGCGGCCCTCCGGCGTGAAGGGCCTCACCGGCTCGCCGGAGAAGAAGCTCGACGTGGGGCGCTCCTGGCGCAGCGGCGCGAGGTCGCTCCGAAGCCACGCCTGTATCATGCGGACGCGCGCGCGGGCCCGGAGGTCGTCCGGGTAGAGGCGCGGGTACGTCGGCGGGCCGAACGCCTCGTCGACGTACTCGTCTATCGCCGACGACTCGGCGACCCAGAAGTCTCCGTGGCGGAGCGCCGGGACGCGCCCGGTGATCGAGGTCTCCGCGTAGGCGGGGCGCTCGTGCTCGCGCCGCTCGAGCGAGACGAGCTCGAGCTGGAACGGCACGCCCTTCTCCTTCAGCGTGACGAACGCGGAGAAGACGTAGGGGCTCGTCCAGGTGTCGTTGCCGTGGAGGATGAGGTCGTCGGGCATGAGCGGGGTCCTGAGCCAGTGTGGGTCACTTAACGCGGTGGGCTTCACGGCGCGCGCGCTCGTGCGCGTCGCCGGGCCGCCGTCACCGAGGCGCACGAGACCGGAGCCGAGGCGGGCACCCGCAGCGACGCGCGCCGAGGCGCTCCCGACATCCCGCTCGTCCCGAGCGTAGCCCCGCGCAGCGGGGCGAAGTCGAGGGACGCAGGCGCAAGGAGCGAGGACGCCGCCCGCTCATCCCGAGCGTAGGCCCGCGTAGCGGGCCGTAGTCGAGGGACGCAGGCCCGGTATCGTGCGCCGCAGCCTCACTTCACGATCTCGAGCAGCTCGACCTCGAACGTGAGGACGGCGTTTCCGGGGATGACGGGTGGACGGCCCTGGGGGCCGTAGGCGATCTCGGGCGGACACACGAGCTTGGCCTTCCCGCCGACCTTCATCTTCTGCAGCCCCTCCGTCCAGCACTTGATGACGCCGCCGAGCGGGAACTCCGCCGGCTGGCCGCGCTGCACGGAGCTGTCGAACACCTTGCCGTTCACGAGGGTGCCCGTGTAGTGCACCTTGACCTTGTCCGTCGCCGCCGGGCTCGGGCCGGTCCCCTCCTTGAGAGGGATGACGATCGCACCGGAGGCGGTCTTGGTCGCCCCCTTCTCCTGCGCTGCCTTGGCGAGGTGCGCCGGGCCCGCCTCCTTCTCCTTCGCCGACTCGACCGCGTTCACCTTCTCCATGCGCGTCTTCGCGAGCTCGTTCACCGCCGCGCTCGCCTTGGGATCGAGATCCGTCTTCGCCTTCCCGGTGGCGCCGTCGCGGATGCCCCGCATCACGATCTCGAGCTCGGAGGGGGTCAGCGCGAACACCTGCAGGCTGTTCGCGACGGCGAGGCCGACCGAGTAGAGCGTCTTCTCGGTGTCCGCCGGGCTCTCCTTCTTCGCGGCGGCGCCGGGCGCGGGTGCGGGGGCGCCGGGCTTCTTCTCGGCGGCGGGCGCAGGGGCGGGCTTCTTCTCGGGAGCAGCGGCCTTGCCGGCCTGGGCGTGCGCCGAGGCAGCCAGCGCGAGGGCGACGAGCACGACGAGGGACTTTCTCATGAGGAGCTTCCTTTCGTTCGCGGCGCGGGATGCGCCACTTCATGCGTGGAGGCCACCGCGGGCGGCCGGGCGGCACGCTCGTCGAGCTCGGCCAGCTTGCGGTGCAGGAACCGGAAGATCGCGACGACGACGCTCGCCACGGGGACCGCGAGCAGCGCGCCGACGAGCCCCCAGGTGCGCTCGCCGATGACGAGCGCGAGGACGATGAGGACGGGGTGAATCTTCGAGGCGTCGCCCATGATCTTCGGGTTCAGGACGTACGCCTCGAGCCCGTGGATGACGAGGATCCATCCGAGCGCGAGGATGGCCTTCGAGAGCCCGCCCGCGGTGAGGGCGACCAGCACGATCGGGACCGAGGAGAGGATCGTGCCGAAGATCGGGACGACGTAGAGGATGGTGGCGAGCGCGGCGAGCGCGAACGCGAACGGCACCTGGATGACGAGGAGGCCGGCGAGCGTGAGCACCCCGTTCACGAGCATGATCGTGAGCTGCCCGCGCACCACCCCGGCGAGGCCGGAGTCGATCCCGTGCAGGAGGCGCCGGAAGTCGTCGCGCAGGGCCGCCGGGACGAGCGACTCGAAGAACCGCACGATGCGCGGCGCGTCCATCGAGATGAACGCGGTCAGCATGAACAGGAGGATGCAGAAGAAGACCGTCTGGAAGGTCCCGGCGAGGAGCGCGCGGGAGAACGCGACCACGTCGCCGACCCGGCCGCGCATCCCCTCGCTCGCGTCGCGGAGGGCGTTCGCGATCCCCGCGCCGAGATCCACCGAGAAGCGCGCGCCCTGGCGCGGCCCCTCGTATGGCAGCACGTCGACGGGGATCCCGTAACGGTCGAGGAAGCGATCGATGGCGTGCGCCCAGACGTCGATCTTCTGGGGCGTGATGCTCGCGAGGAAGTCGCGCAGCTCGACGAGGCCGCGGACCGCCTCGCGGTAGATCTGCGGGAGGATCGAGACGCCCGCGACGTAGGCGAGCCCCCCGAGCCCGAGGTAGACCACGACCACGGCGCCCCAGCGCGGGACGGCGCGCCCGCCCACCCGCGCGCGCGCGAGCCGCGAGATGAGCGGGTCGATGACGTAGGCCGCGAGCGCGGCGAGCACGAAGGGGAGGAGCACCGGCCAGGCGATCACGAAGACCACGAGGACGAGCGCCCAGACCACCCCCGTGAGCGCGTAGAGCTGAGCGCGAGGCCTCTTCCAGAGCGGGACGCGGAAGGACATCCGGGCGCGAGTATCCCCCATCGTCCCGTCCGGCGGCGTCCGAAACGTCACTCCTCCAGGGTGGACACGTCGCCCTCGGGGAGGCCCTGCGCGCGGGCCTTCAGCACCCGGCGCATGATCTTGCCGGAGCGGGTCTTCGGCAGCACGTCGACGAAGTTCACCTTCTCCGGCCGGACGATGGGCCCGAGGCGCTGGGCGACGTGGCTCTTCACCTCGTCCTCGAGCTCCGGGCTCGGCTTGAAGCCCTGGCGGAGCATGCAGTAGCAGTGGATCGCCTGCCCCTTCACCTCGTGTGGGAGCCCGATCACCGCCGCCTCCGCGATCGCGGGGTGAGAGACGAGCGCGCTCTCGATCTCCGCGGTGCCGAGCCGGTACCCGGCCACCTTGATGACGTCGTCGGTGCGGCCGATGACCCAGTAGTAGCCGTCGCGGTCGCGCTTGGCGGAGTCGCCGGCCATGTACTTGCCCGGATACTTGGTCCAGTACTGCTTCACGAAGCGGTCGGGGTCCTTGTAGATGGTCATCGCCATCGCCGGCCAGGGCTTCTTGAGGACGAGGAAGCCCTCTTCGCCGTCGGGGACGGGCTTGCCCTGGTCGTCCAGGATCTCCGCTTCGAGGCCGAAGAACGGGCGCGTCGCGGATCCGGGCTTGAGCGGCACCGTCGGGACCGGCGTGATCATGAACATACCGGTCTCGGTCTGCCACCACGTGTCCATGATCGGGCAGCGGCCCTTGCCGATGACGCGGTGGTACCACTTCCACGCCTCGGGGTTGATCGGCTCGCCGACGGAGCCGAGCAGCCGCAGGGTGGAGAGGTCGTGGCGGTTCGGCCACGACTCGCCGAAGCGCATGAGGCCGCGGATGGCGGTCGGCGCGGTGTACAGGATCGTGATCCCGTACTTCTCGACGAGCGACCACCAGCGGTTCGGGTACGGGTAGGTCGGCGCGCCCTCGTAGATGAACGTAGTCGCGCCCATGAGCAGCGGCCCGTACACGATGTAGCTGTGCCCGGTGACCCAGCCCGGATCCGCGGCGCACCAGTAGCGGTCCTCGTCCTTCACGTCGAAGACGTACTTGAGCGTCGAGTAGATGCCGACCATGTAGCCGCCGTGCCCGTGGACGAGCCCCTTGGGCTTGCCGGTCGTGCCGGACGTGTAGAGCACGTAGAGCGGGTCGGAGGACTCCATCACCTCGGTCGGGCAGGTACCCGTCGCGAGGGGGAGCTTCATGAGCTCGTGGTACCAGTAGTCGCGCCCGGGCTCCATCCGCACCTCGTGCCCGGTGCGATGCACCACGATCACCGTCTCGACCGTCGGGCAGCGGCGGACCGCGTCGTCGACGGTCTTCTTGAGCTCCACGACCTTCCCGTTCATGAACCCGCCGTCGGCGGTGAGGACGACCTTCGACTCGGAGTCCTCGATGCGCCCCTGCAGCGCGTCGACCGAGAACCCGGCGTACACGACCGAGTGGATCGCGCCGATCTTCGCGCTCGCGAGCATCGCGATGACGAGCTCGGGGACGCGCGGCATGTAGATCGTTACGCGGTCGCCCTTCTTCACGCCCATCGCCTTGAGGACGTTCGCGAACTTCGACACGTCCCGGTTCAACGCGAAGTACGAGTAGGTGCGGACCTCGCCCTTCTCGCCGACCCACACGAGCGACAGCTTGTTCTTGCGCCAGGTGCGCTGGTGCCGGTCCAGGCAGTTGTGGACGATGTTCGTCTGGGCGCCCTTGAACCACTGGAAGAACGGCTTCTGCGAGGCGTCGAGGACCTTGTCCCACTTGCGGTACCACTCGAGCTCGTCCGCCTCCGCGGCCCAGAACCCCTCGAGGTCGTCCGCGGCTCTGCGCGCGAGCGCGTCCCAGTCCTTCACGCGGGCCTGGGCGACGACCTCGGGCAACGGGGAGAAGACCTCTCCCTCGAGCTGCTGCGGATTCGACATGACGTCACTCCTTTTGCGCGCGGGCCGCCGGCGTGCGGCGCGTGTCGATGCGAGCGGGTATGTCCGTTGGGCCATAAATGATTCTTCGCCAGGCGAGCGATAGCCGGTCCCGGGTGGGGCGCGGTGGCTGTCGGTCATGCGCGCGGCGCGTGACGCGCCGCGGCATGGCGTCTCGACCGGACCGCCTCCGGCGGATATCCTGCCGCTCGCCGTGATCCTCCCTCCCGCGCTGCGTCCCGGGGACGTCGTCCGTGTCATCGCTCCCTCGAGCCCCTTCGATCCCGAGCCGTTCGAGCGCGGGCTCACGATCCTCTCGACGCGGCTGGGGGTGCGGCCGCGAATGCGCGCCGACGTCGCCGCGCGGTGGCGCTATCTCGCCGGCGACGACGCACGCCGTGCCGAGGAGTGGCGGGAGGCGGTCGCCGACCCGGAGGCGCGCGCGATCTTCTGCGCCCGCGGCGGGTACGGCGCCATGCGGCTGCTGCCGGGGATCGACCCCGCGCCGCTCCTCGCCCGCCCCAAGCTTCTCCTCGGCTTCTCGGACGTGACGGCGCTGCACGCGCTCCTGAACCGGGCCGGCCTCGCGACCGTGCACGGACCCGGCGTGACCCAGCTCGGGCGGCTGCCGGAGGAGGCGCTGCGCCACCTCGAGGCGGTCCTGCGCCGGAACGGGTCGCCCGCTGGCGCCGCGCGCCCTGCCCCCGGCGCCGGGCTCGAGGGGAGCGCCAGCATCCGCCCCGGCCGCGCCTCGGGCCCGCTCCTCGGCGGGTCGCTCACGCTCCTCTCGCACCTCGCCGGCACGCCTTACGCACCGAGGCTGGAGGGGGCGATCCTCCTGCTCGAGGACGTCGGTGAGAAGCCGTACCGGCTCGACCGCTACCTCACGCACCTCTCGCTCGCGGGCGCGCTGCGAGGCGTGGCCGGGGTCGCGGTGGGCCAGCTCACGGCCTGTGACGACGCCCACGCGAGCGGCGCGGAGGTCGTCCGCGAGGCGGTCCTGGCGCTCGGCGTGCCCGCGATCGAGGGCATCCCGGCCGGCCACGAGGACGCGAACTTCGCGCTGCCGCTCGGCGCCCAGGCGACGCTCGTCGCGCCCGCGCGAGGCGAGGCGGGCGCGCCGCGGCTCGTCTTCGACGGCTGGACGGAGGGGGGGAGGAGCGTCGCGTGACGCCCGTCGTCGCGGCCGTCGCCGGCGTGCTCGAGGCCGCCCGGCGCGAGGGCGTCGCCGGCGCGCTCTCGGCGGCGGTGCTCTCGGGAGGCCGGCTCGTCCACGCGAGCTGCCATGGCGAGCTCGAGGCGCCCGACGCCCGGCCCTTGCGCCGTGACGATCTCTTCGACGTCGCCTCGCTCACGAAGGTGATGGCCACGACCACGCTCGCGGCGCAGCTCGCGGAGGAGGACGCGCTCCGGCTCGACGCGCCGGTGGCGGAGGTGCTCCCCGGGTTCGAGGCGGCCGGCAAGGGAGCGGTCACGGCGCGGCACCTGCTCGCGCACGCGAGCGGCCTGCCGGAGTGGCGGCCTTACTACGAGCGCGCCGCACGCGATCCGGTCGCGGGCCGAGCCTTCCTCCCGCCGAGCGAGCGGCCTCCGCCGGCGGCGCTCGCCGAGGCGGCGCGCCGCGGGCGGGCGATCGTGCGGGAGGCGGTCCTCGCCGAGCCGCTCGAGGCGCTGCCCGGAGCGCGCGCGCGCTACTGCGATCCGGGCTTCATCGCGCTCGGGCTCGCCCTGGAGGCGATCGCCGGGGCGCCGCTCGCCGTCCTCGCGGAGCGGCGGATCTTCGGCCCGCTCGGCCTCGCATCCACCGGCTTCCTCGACGGCGCGGAGCCCGACCGCGTCCGCGCCCGCGCCGAGGGCCGCGCGTTCGCGCCGACGGGCTTCAGCGCACCCCGGCGCGAGAGGCTGCGCGGCGCCGTGAACGACGACAACGCCTGGGCGATGGGCGGGGTGGGCGGCCACGCGGGCGTGTTCTCCACGGCGGCGGAGGTCGCCGCGCTCGGACAGGCCTGGCTCGAGGGTCTCTCCGGCGAGCGCGGCCCCGTCCCGCCCGCCGCCGCCGAGGAGTTCGCGCGCCGCGATGCCGCGACGCCCGGCAGCACGCGCGCCCTCGGCTGGGACACGCCCAGCGGCGCCGCGCCGTCCATCGGCACCCGCCTCGGCCGCGGGCCGCGCGGCGCGATAGGCCACCTCGGCTACACCGGCTGCTCGCTCTGGCTGGATCTCGACGCCGGCGTCGTGTGCGCCCTGCTCACGAACCACGTCCATCCGTCGGGCAAGTCCGACAAGCCGCGAATTCGTCAGCTCCGCCGCTCGTTCCACGACGCAGTGGCGGAGGCCCTGGGGATCCGGTAGGTCGTCCTCCACCTCCCTGTCGCCGTCGTCCCTCGCCGCCGTCGTCCTCATCCGTCGCCGTCGTCCCCCAAGGAACTCAGCCGTGATCGACTGGTCCCACGTGAAGCGCATCCACCTCATCGGCGTCGCCGGCACGGGCATGGGCTCGTTCGCGGGCATGCTCAAGGCGGCGGGCTACCAGGTGACGGGCTCGGACGAGAACGTCTACCCCCCGATGTCCACCCAGCTCGAGCGCTGGGGCATCGAGGTGATGACGCCCTACAGCCCCGAGAACCTCGATCGCGCACGCCCTGACCTCGTCGTGGTCGGCAACGTCGTCCGGGCGGTGAACCCCGAGGCAGCGGCGATGCGGGACCGAGGGCTGCCGCACGTCTCTTTCCCGCAGGCGCTCGGCGAGGCGTTCATCGGGCCGCGACACGGCGTCGTCGTGGTCGGCACCCACGGCAAGACCACGACCTCGGCGATGATGGGCTTCCTCCTCCACCACGCCGGCCGCGATCCCTCGTTCCTCGTCGGCGGCGTGACGCGCGACTTCGACTCGAACTACCGGCTCGGCGGGGGCCCGCACTTCGCGGTCGAGGGCGACGAGTACGACACGGCCTACTTCGACAAGGGCCCCAAGTTCCTGCACTACCGCCCGCGCACCGCGATCTTCACGAGCTGCGAGCTCGACCACGCCGACATCTATCGCGACGAGGCGCACTACGAGAGCGCGTTCGAGCGGTTCGTGACGCTCGTCCCCGAGGACGGGTTCCTCGCCGCGTGCGCGAGCTACGACAGCGTGCTGCGCATCGCGCGGGGCGCTCGCTGCCGCGTGGAGACCTACTCGGTCGATCGCCCCGGCGCGGACTGGGAGGCCCGAAGGCTCGCGCTCTCGCCCGACGGCGCGCGCTTCACGCTCGCGCGCAGGGGCGAGGCGCTCGCGGAGGTACTGCTCCCCGTGGGCGGCGCCCACAACGTCGAGAACGCGCTCGGCGTCGCCGCCGCGGCCACCGCGCTCGGGCTCTCGCCCGCCGAGATCGCCGCTGGCCTCGGCGCGTTCCACGGGGTGAAGCGTCGCCAGGAGGTGCGCGGGAAGGCGGGCGGCGTGACCGTGATCGACGACTTCGCCCACCACCCGCGCGCGGTCCAGAAGACCCTCGCCGCGATCCGAGGTGCCTACCCGGGCGCGCGCCTCCTCGCCGCGTTCGAGCCGCGCTCCAACACGAGCCGCCGGAACCTCCACCAGCGCGACTACGCCGCGCCCGCGACCTGGGGCGACGCCGCGGAGGTCTTCCTCCTGCGCCCCGCGCCGACCGACCGCGTTCCGGAGAGCGAGCGGCTCGACGTGGACGCGGTCGTCCGCGAGGTGTCGGCGGCGGGGACGCCCGCGCGTGCCTTCACGGCGGTGGACGAGCTCGTGCCCGCCATCGCCGCCGCCGCGCGCCCTGGTGACGTCGTGGTCGCCATGTCGAACGGCGCGTTCGGTGGGATATGGGGGAAGCTGCTCGAGGCGCTGGGGCGCTAAGACACCCGTGAAAACACGAAGGCCCGGCCGCTTGCGCGACCGGGCCCTCTCTCGAAGCTCAGCGCTCCTCGACTACCCTGCGCGGTGGCAGGCCTGGCACATCGCGTTCTGGCGGATGTCGCCCGTGTCGTGGCGCTTGAGGAACGTCTTCGGGTGCGGGTTCCCGCCCGGCCCGCCTACCGCGTGGCAGCCCACGCAGATCGAGGCGGCGCCCTGGTCGTGGCACGCCGCGCAGCTCGTGATGTTCCGGCGCGCGGCGTCGCCGTGGAAGTTCCCGCTCGCTGGATCGTTCGCCCAGCCCGTTCCCGGCGCGCCGTGCGACTCGGGGCGGCGGCCGCCGCCGAAGAACTTCGTCAGGTTCTGCTGCTCGTGGCAGGTCTCGCAGTACTTGCGGCCGTGGCAGCGCTGGCAGCTCGCCGGATCCGATTGCGCGTCGACCATGTGGCGCGAGACGTAGTCACCGCGGTGGATGAAGTCGCGCGTCACCTCCTCGGGGAAGATGATCGAGGGGCGGGCGGCGACGGTCGTCGCGGAGTGGCACTGGGCGCAGTAGGTCTGGTCGTGGCAGGACGCGCAGCTCTCCGCGCTCGGTCGCGCGAGCGGGCCGTGCAGCCGGAGCCAGTCGCCCTTGTGCGCGTAGGCGCGCTCGGGGAAGTAGCCCTTCAGATCGACGTGGCAGGGCCGGCAGCGGCCCTCGTTGAAGTCGGCCTGGTGCTTGTGACACGAGGTGCACGTGTCCATGGGCGGCGACCAGGGCGCCTCTCCCATCTCAGGGAGCTTCTTGTGGCAGGTGTCGCACTTGCCCTGCACCGCGGCCTGCCCGAGGTGCTTCGCGTGGGAGAAGTGGAGCCGCGGCTCGCCCGCGTACGCCTTCGGCGCGGTCTTGTCCTCGTGGCACTCCTTGCACTTCTCGGTGGTGGGGAGGTGCCGCTCGGTGAGCGTGGTCGCCTTCTCGATCCCTGCGTGGCAGTCCTTGCAGTCGATCCCCTGATCCACGTGGATCGAGTGGACGAACTCCGTCTCGGGGCGCTGCGCCTGCGCTTCCTTCTCGACCTTCTTCGTCTTTGCGCTGCAGCCCGCCAGGGCGAGCGCGGCGGCGAGGACGGCGGGGAGCGTGCGATTCATTAGCGCACCTCCCGGATGCGGTAGGTCTGGTTGTAAACGAGCTTCGCCATGACGTCGTACGTCTGCTCCAGGAATGGGTTCATGCCGGCGCGTCCAGCGACGACCGCGCTGAAGCCCTTGACGAGATCGACGCCCGCCGAGAGCGTGCCGGAGATCGAGAAGTCCTCGTCGTTGATCTGCTCGCGGAAGAAGTGCCCGAGCACGTCGGCCGCCGCGAAGTACCGGCCGTAGTCCTGGCGCCCGAAGAGGCGCCCGCCGACGTAGCCGTTCTCGAGGTTGTCGAGGTAGAAGACCTCGGCGCCCGCCTTCGTCCGGCCGCGCTCCCACTCGAGGCTCGCCTGGGCGAGGTGACCGTAGTAGTCGCCGTCCTCGCCCGGCTCGATGGCGAGGTGGTAGTCGGCGCCGACCTCGAGCTCCTTCGTGAGCTCGTAGCGCACGCCGCCGCCAAAGTCGTTCCGGTTCTCCGCCGAGAACACCGAGAGGATCGAGCTCCGCGAGAGGAACAGGTCGGGCGCGGTGTAGCGCCAGTCCGCGGTGAGGTGCAGCGGCGGCAGGATCGTGTAGCTCACCGCGAGGTTCCCTTCCGAGAAGCGCTCGTCGTAGAGGCTGAACGCGCCGAAGCCGGAGACGGTGAGGTTCCGCGCGAGGGGCTGGAGGCGGAAGTCCGCCCCGACCTCCTGGCGCACCGGGTCCCCGTCGTTCTGGACGACGTTCGCGGAGGCGCCCACGTCGAGCCCGCGGCCCGCGTAGCCGGGCATCGCGTAGTACCAGGCCGCGCGGCCGCCGTAGGCGAGGTCGCCCGCGACCGGGTTCCAGCTCCGCACGCCACTGCGCGACGTGAACCGCTGCGAGACCGGCACGCCGGCATAGCCGGAGAAGCGGACTCCGTACGGCAGCGTCACGATCGCCTCGCCGCCGTCGAGCTGGATCATCCGCGCGACGCCGGTCATCACGTGTGCGCGGCCGAGCCGCAGCGTGAGCACGTCGTCGAGGAGGCGGCCGGACAGATACCCGGTCACGACGTCGCCCGTGACGTCCGAGCTCGTGCCGTTGTCCCAGCGGCGATCCGCGAGCTCGTAGGACCCCCAGGTCGAGATCACGAGCTGCAGATCGCGGGCGATGGGGTTCGTGACGTCTCGCGCCGCGATGTTGAGGATCTCGTACGCCGGGGCGACGGTGACGAGCTCAGGGGTCTCGCCCCGAACGCCGCCGCGCGTCTGCTCACCGACGGTGAGGAGGGTGGTCGAGCTCACGTCGACCGTGTCGGCCCGCACCGCCGGGCCGGCGAGGAGCGCCAGCCCGAGGGCGATGACTGGTGTGATGTAGCGCATCAGGAGCTCACCTCGAGGAGGGTGCGTCGCGGCGAGGCTCGACGAGCGCCGGCCGGCGGCCGCGGGGTTGCGCGGACGATGGCACAGGCGACGCGCGTCAATCTTGTCCGAGATCATTTACGCCGCGGAAACCTCCGTTCCGGGAACGGGATTTCCTGTCGCACGTCCAGAGGATACGGAGGCCAACGCGCGGTGAATGCGGCGGCCGGGGACGGCCCCCGATTATGATGTGACGATGTGCCGCGCCTTCGTGCTCTTCGGACTCCTCGCCTGCGCGTGCGCCGGAGGACGCCCCGCCGCTCGACCCTCTCCGCTCCTCGGGCAGCGCGCAGAGCTCACCGCGGAGGACCTCGCGGGGCGCGAGGTGCGGGTGGGGGAGGCCGACGGCAAGGTGCGGGTCATCGACTTCTGGGCGAGCTGGTGCGATCCGTGCCGGGAGCAGCTGCCCCTCCTCGACCGGCTCGCCCGCGAGCACGGCGGCCGCGGCCTCGCCGTGTACGGCGTCGCGTTCGACGAGGACCGCGCGATGGTCGAGGCGTTCCTCGCGCAGACCCCGGTGTCCTTCCCGGTCCTGTGGGACCGTGGCGGCGAGCGGCTCTCCGCGCCGTTCTCGATCAGCCGTCTGCCGACGACCCTCGTGGTCGACCGCACCGGGGTCGTCCGGGCCGTCCACCTCGGGTACGACGCCGCGGAGGGCCGCAAGCTCGAGGAGGAGATCCGCGGGCTGCTCGCGGAGTGACGAGGAGGGCGATCACGCCCCGCTCGTCGCCGGCGAGGGCTCGACGAGCGTGAACCGCACCCGCTCCCGCTCGCGCCCCACCTCGCCCGCGTCGGCGATCGGCTCGCGGAGCCAGTACGCCATCTCGTCCGCCTCCCAGGTGTAGGGCGCCCCGTCCATCCGCACGCGCCCCTCGGCGATGGCGATCGTCGCCTCGAGCAGGGGCACTTCGGCGAGATCGCGCACGAGCGCCTCGAACCGACCCTGACGCTCGGGGTCGATGAACTCGAACTCGTGGCGGGCGGCGTAGGCGGTGTGGAAGTAAGCGGGACGGAACGCGACGCCGCCGAGCCCGAGCCGGACCGCCATCCGAGCGAGCATCGTCCCCGCCTCGCGCGCGAGCCCGAGGCCGGGCACATCCTGCCCCGGGAGGCGGGGCCGGCGCTCGCTGAACTGAGCGCGGGGGTTCCGCAGTGACAGCCAGTGCACGTACAGCACCTCGACGCCGAGCACGCGCCGGCGCTCGAGGACGAGCTCCACCAGCAGGTGCTCCTGCCCCTCCGACTCGCCGTACACCCGGACCCGCTCGCCGAGGCCGCTCGAGTCGAACGCGGCGCGGAACTGCCGGTACCCCATGCGCTCGAGATGCTCGAAGATCCCGTAGCGGTAGAGCGCGTGCTCCATGCCTGACGCGGTGTAGAAGCCGAGCAGGAGGCGCTGCCGCTGTGGCCGCATCCCGAGCGCCTCCTCCAGGTCGTCCGCGGTGAGCTCGCTCGACTCCGTGAGCTCGACGGGCGACATCTCGCGGGAGAGCACGGTGAACCGCGCGTCGAGGGGATCGTAGTCGGACGGGATGAGCTCGGCGGAGCCCGCGGCCAGCGCCATCCCCGTCCCCGCGAGCACGCGCCATGCGCGATCGGAGTAGCCGCCGGCGGACAGCCAGACCGCGGGGACCCCCTCCAGCTCCGTCGCGACGAGGAGATCGCGCTCCCGGGCGCCCTCGAGGGTGAGCCCGAGCTTCCCGAAGCGGTCGCCGGCGAGCACGTCGCCGCCCGCGAGCACGAAGGCGAGCTGCGGGCGCGGCATCCGGCCGAGCAGCGCCGCGAGCGCGTCGAGGTACTCCCCGTCGCCGGTCCCCTCGGGCAGGATCGTCTCGTCGACGTCCTCGAGCGGTCCCCAGTCGGAGCCGGAGAGCGATCCCATCCAGCGCTTCGGATCCCGGGCGAGGCACGCCGCGATGCCGTCGGGTGGATGGGCGTCGAGGTCGAGCACCGCCACGCGGCCCGAGAAGCCCTCGTGGCGCAGCGCCGCCACCGCGACGGCGACGTCGTTCACCGGGCAGAAGCCGCCGGCCGCCCCGGGCGCCGCGTGGTGGAACCCGCCGAGCAGGTTGAGCGCGGGCCGCTTCGTCCGGAGCGTGTCGCGGGCGGCGGCGAGGGTGGCGCCGCAGGCGAGCCGGATCGTGGTCATGACCTCGTCCACCGGCACGTCGGAGGGGTCCACGGCGAAGATGTGGGCAATGGCCTCGGGCCGCCCGAGCGACTCGAGCAGCTCGGGGGTGTGGACGCGCGCGAGGTCGTCGTAGGTGATCCGGCGCGGCGCGTGGACGGCGCTCGCCGGCACCGCGCCCGTCTCGCGCAGCCACCAGATCACGAAGTCGGCGCGGCGCGGCTCGATCCCGGCGCCCACCTCGAGGCCGGAGAGCGGCAGCCGGTAGCGCGGGTCGTACCAGACGCTCACGTCCCGGCGGTGCAGCCAGGAGCGGAAGCGGTAGAGCAGGGTGCGGGCGCGCAGCAAGGCTCACCGGTGGCCGGGCGGCGCGAACGGCGGCTCGCCTCCCTTCGGCGCGTTCACCGTGAGCTTCGTGCGCGCCGCGCGGGCCGCGAGCCACCAGCCGACCGCCGTCTCGAGCGCGATCCAGCCGATGGCGAACCAGGCGGCCTTGCGCAGCGCGGAGAGCCCCGCGCGGCAGAGGTCGTAGGCCTGCGCCGAGTCCGTGGGCAGGTCGAACGTCCACGTCATCGCACGGACCGTGTAGCCGATGATGAAGACGAGGAAGAGCGTGCGCAGGACGGCGAGGAGCTTGAGCATGCCGCGGAGTGTAGCGCAGCGCGGCCGGGGAGTTCGGGGATCGCGCGCGGGCCCCGTTCGGCGGGGCACCGCGCGGCCTGGGAGCGCCTCGGTGGTCGCGTGACGCCCCGCTCAGGGGGAAGTGAATGTCACGAGCCCGGTCTTCCAGACGCCGGCGACGTTCGCCCGTACGATTGCCCAGCGGATTTTGCCGTCCGCAGAGATGAACGCGAATCGGCCCGTCGACGCGGAGCCGTTCCCGGCGAGCCCCCAGTACGGGAGCGCCTCCGAGCTCACCGCATCGAATGACGCGGAGAACCGCTGGAGCGACGCGGCGGTCCCGGACAGGAGCACCACCTCGCCGGATGTGGCCGCGCTGTGCAGGTGCTGGATCCCGTACGGCAGGCTCTTCAACAGCTTCTCGAGCGTGCTTGCGACATGGATGCTGCCGCACGACGAGAAGACGTGCCCGCCGTTCTCTGCGGCCCAGATGCGTCCGCCGGGGCAGGAGTAGTCGTAGTCCGCGTGCGTTTGGCCGAGCGTGCCGCGCCCCGAGGTCGTGTAGCGGGTGAGCTCACCCCATTGGTCGTCGGCGGCGTACAGGACGTTCGCGAGCACGGGGTCCCCCACGCCCGCGTTGCCGTACTTGTACGTTTCCGTGAGGCCGCCGTTCGCGAGATCGTACGCCCGGATGTGCGGCTGAGTGGTCGCGTACGGCTCGTAGTACGGGAAGAGATACGCGTCGCTCGAGCCGACGATCGCGACGTCGCGAACGGAGAACGGCGCGATCTCCGAGGCGACGGTGGGGGTCGCGCCGAGCGAGACGCGCCGCACGTAGACGTCGTCCGCGACGGCAGCGCGGGTTCCGTCCACGCTCACCGAGACCGACGTGGGACTGGTTTCGAGCGGCACGGGCGTCTCGGTCCCTGTTGCCAAGTCGAGCGTCCACAGCATGCCCTTCGCGGAGTTCGCCGGATCGTGACCGACCATCACGATCACGCCCGCGTTCCGCGCGTACTCCGCGTCGTCCACGTCGTGGCCCAGATCGCGGATGTGGCGGTGCGCCTCGACGATGACGGTGTCGGACCCTGCGGCGCCCTGAGGGTCGGACGCGCGCAGCCGCAGCACGTACTGGCCTTCGACGTCGGGGACGAACTGCGCCGTGCTCGCGGAACCGATTGTCGTCCCGACGACGAGTGCACTCGCGGCGGGCTTGGCGTCGAGCGACCAGATGTAGTCCAGGGGGGCGTCCGCGTTGATGTCGAGCGCCGTCCCCACCAGCGGGATCGGTGTCGTCTCCGCCGATGTCTGGCCGAGGTTCCCGTAACGCGTCTCTCCCGCGTCCGGCAAGGGCGCGTCGTTCACGCACACGTAGCTGGCCGACCCGATCGTCGTGTTCACGCCGTCCGTGACGACGAGCGTCGCCGTCCAGGTCTCCTCCAGGTCCGGCGTGAAGTCGGCGGTGAACG
>DATIDF010000196.1:0-9519 GCA_035456445.1 Anaeromyxobacter sp. | reverse complement strand
TGCGAGGACCAGGTGCGCTGCGAGGACCGGGGCCGCTGCGAGGGCCGGGGCTGCTGCGAGGGCCGGGGCTGCTGCGAGGGCCGGCGCTGCTGCGAGGGCCGGGGCTGCTGCGAGGACCGGGGCTGCTGCGAGGACCGGGGCCGCCGCGCGCCTGCGCCTCACCCGGGCGGCCGCGCGATGGGGCGGAGCTCAAGGGTCTCATGGGCGCACCCGTTCGCTCGGGGCGTCCGGACCCACCGCGCTCGCGCCGCGGGGGCCGCTCGTCGCGGGCGCGCTCCACGCCGCCGCGGGAACGGTCCGCTCCGGCGTGACGTCGCTCGTCGAACGCGCCGGGCCTCGGCTTGCGCGCTCCGCCGGCGGGCCGGAACTCCCGCCGGGGCGTACCGAACCCTCGATCCGCCTGGCCGGATTCGCGGCGCGGCGCGCCCGCGTCGAGGGGGCCGAGCGCCAGGCCGAGCCGTGACGCGAGCGTGTGGAGGGCGCCGAACGGGAGCGACAGGCTCCGCGACAGCGCCGGCGCTAGCGGCTCGCGCCCGGCGCGGAGCGCCCGCAGGTGCTCGGGCACCCGCGCGCGAAGATCCGCCTCGAACTCCGCGAGGAGACCGAGATCGCGGAGCCGCTCCTCCTGTGCGAGCAGCAGATGGACCCGCTCGGAGAGCGTCGCCCGCGCGCGCAGGTCCGACCGCCGCTCCTCGCGGATCCGCTCGGCGTCTACCGTCGCGCCGAGCCTCGCGAGGGAGGCGTCGAGCCCCGCCTCGTCGAGGCCGAGGCGCGCGGCGGCCGCGGCGCGCGAGCCTCCGGCGGCGCGGAGCGCATGCAGGAGCTCGTCGTGCTCGCGGTGCTCGAACGCCCGCGCGAGGCCGTGGAGATCGAGGAGCGCGGCGAGGTCCGCCTCCGAGGGCACCGCGGCGTCTGGACCGCGCCAGCCGGCGCGGAGCTCCGCGAGGATCGCGGCACGGCGGCCACCGTGCCGCCGCAGGAACCGCTCGAGGACCGCCCGTCCTTCGTCGCGGCGCAGGTCGTCGAGCGAGGGCGGCGCGGGCGGCGGCGCCGGCAGAGCGACGATACGGTCGCGCGCGCGGTGGACGACGATGCCCGCCGCCTTCGGCTTCTTGCTGCGGCCGCGCCCTGCGCTCTTGCCGCGAGGCGGGGGCGCGGGAGCGCGAGGCGCGACCGGCTCGTCGTCCTCCTCCCGCGGATAACGCGCCTCGCGCTCTCGGTCGGCGGCCGCGTCGGCGGGCGTCCCGCGGGCCATGTCGGCGAGCGCGTGCGGCCCGAGCGGCTGCGCCGGGGGCGGATCCGCCAGGATCGCGCGCGCGGCGAGGAGCTCGTCCCAGGACAGCGGCGAAAGGGCAGCACGGATCTCGCGCATCCCCGCCTGGCGGCCGGCGTCGGCGCACCAGCGGGCGACGCGCTCGAGCAGCTCGGCGTCGATCTCGGCCATGGCGGGGCGGAACGTGCGCCGCGCCGCCGCGCGAGTCAAGCATCGCAGGTGATCGCGGTTGCCGCTCGTCCGCGTGCGTGGTTCACTGCCGCGCATGTCACCCGGGACGAAGGACGGCGGGATCGGCCGGACCCCCGCCGCCGTCCGCTCCCTCCGCTGGATCCTCTTCGCGCTGCTCTTCACCTCCGCCGCGCTGACGCTCGTCGGCGTGCCGGAGCTCGCGCGTTCAGTCGCGTCCGGCGGATGGCCGCGCGCCACGCTCGCCGTCCCGCTCGCGATCCTCGCCGTGTTCATCGCCTGCTACGCCGCGTACCGGTTCGTGCTCGTGCGGGCGGGGCGGTACTCGGCAGGGAAGGCGCTCGTGCAGGTGGCGCTGATGGTCCTCGTCCTCGGGGTCATCACCGGGGTGGTGGTCGAGCTCGCGCAGGCTTACCGCGTCGAACGCGCCGGGCCGCCCGTCGATCTCGCCGGCCCCCTCCGCTCGCCGGAGCCGGAGGTCCGTGCCATCGCCGCCGAGCTCGCTCGCCATCGGTCCAAGGAGTCGGCCGTGGGCACGATCCCCCGCCTCATCGAGCTCCTCGAGGACCCGTCCCCCGAGGTCCGCCGCGAGGCGCGCGCCTCTCTGGTGGCGCTCGCCGGGCGCGACGTCGGCGGGGGGGAAGGGCCCGACGCGGCGGCGCGTTGGCGGGAGTACTGGCGCACCGCCGGGGCGCGCTGAGCGCACGGGGCTTCGCTCGGCAGGGGCTTGCCCGGGCGCCACAGGTCTGATATTGAGAATCGTTATCAGGATGACCCACGCCGACCAGGACGCCCGAGGCAGCAGGACCCGCGACGAGCGCGGCCGCGATCGACCGCTCGACTCCGGCGCGGCCACCGCCGCGCTCACGGCCTACATCGAGCAGAAGGGGCTCAAGCACTCGCGGCAGCGCGAGCGCATCGTGCAGACCTTCTTCGGCCTGTCCGGGCACGTCACCGTCGAGGAGCTCGTGGCGCGAGCGCGGCGCGACGATCCGCGCGTGAGCGTCGCGACCGTGTACCGGACGATGAAGCTGCTCGTGGAGTGCGGCCTCGCGTCCGCGCGGCAGTTCGGCGACGGGCAGACGCGCTACGAGCCGTCGGCGGGCCGCGCCCACCACGATCACCTCATCTGCACCGGGTGCGGCGACATCGTCGAGTTCGCGAACGAGAAGATCGAGTCGCTGCAGGAGACCATCGCGCGGCGCCACGGGTTCGAGGTCGAGCGGCACAAGCTCGAGCTGTACGGCCGCTGCGCGAGATGCCGGAAGGGCGCCCGCGGCGAGGAGCGCCCGTGACCCCTCCCGCCCCCGCTCCGGCTTCGGCGCGCGCCGGCGAGCTCGACAAGAAGCAGGTGGTCGCCGCGACCCGCGCGATCATCCTCGTCGGCAACCCGAACGTCGGGAAGAGCGCCCTGTTCGGCGCGCTCACCGGCAAGTACGTCACGGTCTCCAACTACCCGGGCACCACGGTCGAGGTGACGCGCGGCTCCGCGACGATCGAGGGCCAGCCCTGGCACGTGATGGACACGCCTGGGACGAACAACCTCACCCCGATGTCGGAGGACGAGCAGGCCACCCGCGACATCCTGCTCACCGAGCGCGGCTACTCCGCCGTCCAGGTCTGCGACGCGAAGAACCTCCGCCGCGGCCTCCTGCTCGCGACCCAGCTCGCCGAGGCGGAGATCCCGTTCACGCTCGCTCTCAACATGGCGGACGAGGCGGCGAGCCGGGGCATCCGCATCGACGTGGAGCGCCTCTCGCGCGAGCTCGGCGTGGACGTCGTGCCGACCGTGGCGGTGCAGCGCCAGGGGCTCACGGCGCTGCAGCAGCGCATCGACGCCGGCGGGCGCGCCTCGCCGTTCCGGCCGCGCTACGACGCGCCGATCGAGGCCGCCATCGCGGAGATCGCGCCGCTCATGCCGAAGGGGGGCATCGGTCCGCGGGCGCTCGCGGTCATGGCGCTCGTCGGCGACGAGTCGCTCCGGCCGCACGTCGCGGCGCACGTCGCGGAGGCGGACCTCGCCCGGATCGACGCCCTCCGACGCTCGGTGGCGGCGCGCTACCCCGAGTCGCTCCGCTTCGTCATCGCGCGCCAGCGGCTCGCCGCGGCGGACCGGCTGCATGACGCGGTCGTCACGCGCGGCGGCGCATCCGCCGCGAGCGGCTTCGGGCGCAAGCTCGGCGGCTGGTCCACGCACCCGCTGTGGGGGATCCCGATCCTCGCGGCCGTCTTGTACGCCGCGTACGAGTTCGTCGGCGTCCTCGGCGCCGGGACGCTCGTCGACTTCCTCGAGAACACGGTGTTCGCGAAGTACCTCGTCCCGTGGATCACCGTCGGGGTGCGCTTCCTCGCGCCGGACGGACGGTTCGAGAGCTTCCTCGTCGGGCCCCCGGGCGCGGACTACCTGCAGCACGACGGGATCCTCATCGGGAAGTACGGGGTCGTCTCGATGGGCCTGTCGTACGGCATCGCGATCGTCCTGCCGATCGTGACGACGTTCTTCATCGCCTTCAGCGTCCTCGAGGACTCGGGCTACCTGCCGCGCCTCGCCGTCATGCTGAACAAGGTGTTCAAGCGGATGGGCCTCAACGGCAAGGCGGTCCTGCCGATGGTGCTCGGGCTCGGCTGCGACACGATGGCGACGATGACCGCGCGCATCATGGAGACGCGGAAGGAGCGGGTCATCGTGACGCTCCTCCTCGCGCTCGGGGTTCCGTGCAGCGCGCAGATGGCGGTCATCTTCGCGATGACGTCCAAGCTCCCGGTGGCGGCCACGGTCTGGTTCGGCGCGACGGTCGTGCTCGTGCTGTTCCTCGTCGGCTGGCTCGCCGCGAAGGTGCTCCCGGGGCGCGGGTCGGACTTCATGCTGGAGCTGCCCCCGCTCCGCGTCCCGCAGGCCGGCAACATCGCGGTGAAGACCCTCGCGCGCATCGAGTGGTACCTCCGTGAGGCGCTGCCGCTCTTCGTCGTCGGCACGCTCATCCTCTACGTCCTCGACCGATTCGGCGGCCTCGCGCTGCTCGAGCGCGCCGCGGCGCCGCTCGTGGTCGGGGTCCTCGACCTGCCCAAGGAGGCGGCCGCCGCGTTCATCCTCGGATTCCTGCGGCGCGACTACGCCGCGGCGGGCCTCTTCCTCCAGTACAAGCCGTTCATGGAGGCAGGGGCGCTCTCGCGCTCGATGCAGATCGAGATCGTGGTCGCGCTCGTCACGATCACGCTCTTCGTCCCGTGCATCGCGAACTTCTTCATGATCCTGAAGGAGCGGGGGTGGAAGATTGGCGTGGCGATGATGGCGTTCATCGTCCCGTTCGCCGTCGCGGTAGGCGCGGTCGTGAATCAGCTCATGCGGTGGCTGTACTAGGAGGCGCCGTGGCCGCCGTCGTCCCGGGGATCGAGACCTGCCCGCTCTGTGGTGACCGCTTCGACGCGGCCGGGCAGGGGTGCCGGCCGAGCTGCCCGATGGCGAAGGGCTGCCGCGTCGTGTGCTGCCCCTCGTGCGGCTACAGCTTCCCGCAGGAGGCCGGGCTCGCCGGCGGTCTCCGGCGCCTCATCGACCGGCTGAAGCGCGGCCGGGACGCCAGGAGAGACTATCCGTGAATGACGGGACGGCGACGCGGCGGCTCGAGGAGATCCTGGAGACCGCCTTCACCCAGCGCGAGGCGGGCCGCGACGCGGCCGAGCAGATCCTGGCGGCCGCGGAGGCCGAGCACGCGCCCGGAGCGGGCCGCGCGGATCTCGAGGCGCTCGCGCGGGAGGGGCTCGTCAGGCTGGAAGGGGTGCACGTGCACCTGACGGAGGAGGGCGAGCGCCGCGCCCGCGACGTGGTGCGCCGGCACCGGCTCGCGGAGCGGCTCTTCCGCGACGTGCTCGACCTCGGCGAGCGCGTCATGGAGAAGCAGGCCTGCGAGCTCGAGCACATCCTCTCGCCGGAGGCGACGGACTCGGTCTGCACGCTCCTCGGCCACCCGCCGACCTGCCCGCACGGCAAGCCGATCCCGCCGGGCAGCTGCTGCGGCACCTACCAGAAGACGCTCCGTCCGCTCGTGACGGGGCTCCGCAACTTCGAGCTCGGCGCGACGGGCCGCATCGTCTTCATCGCGCCCAAGTTCCACGATCGGATGGACCGGCTCGCGGCGCTCGGGGTGATCCCGGGCAGCACGATCCGGCTGCACCAGCGCTCGCCGTCGTACGTGATCGAGATCGGCGAGACCACGATCGCCCTCGATCCGGAGATCGCGGGCGAGATCTACCTGAAGCCGGTCGAGGCGCGATCGCCTTGACCCGACCCTGAAGCGCTGCTCGTGGCGTGACCCGGAAGAAGTCGGAGAGAGCCCCTGCGCGGGCCCCCATTTGAGAATGCAAGTCAAGATCATAGTAGCCCTGGCGGTCCTGTTCTGTGGCGCGTCCCTGGCTCGCGCCGAGGATGCCGATTCGGCGGCCCCGGCTCAGGCGCCCGCCGCCCAGGAGGGCGGGAGCGCAGCGCCGAAGGACGAACCTGCGACGAAGGAGGAGGTGAAGGCGCTCGCGGAGGAGCTCCGGCGCCTCAAGCTGGAGATGGGCCTCCGCGATGTGGAGTACGACTCCTACGGCGGGATGGGCCCGGCCGCGTCGAAGGTGTACTTCGCGCCGAAGGGGCTCTCCATCGGCGGCTACGGCGAGGTCTTCTACCGGAACCAGCTCGGAGCAGCACCCAACGACTCGGACCTGTTCCGCGTCGTCCTCTACACCGGCTATCGCTTCACGCCGAAGATCCTGTTCAACTCGGAGGTCGAGTACGAGCACCAGCACGAGCTCTCGGTCGAGTTCGCGTACCTCGACTTCCTCCTCTCCGAAGAGGTCGGGATCCGGGTCGGCAACGTCCTCGTGCCGATGGGCTTCGTGAACGAGCTGCACGAGCCCCCCTTCTTCCACGGCGTGTTCCGGCCGACGGTGGAGCGGAACCTCATTCCCGCCACCTGGAACGAGAACGGGCTCGGCCTGCACGGCGCGGTCGGCTCCTTCCGCTACAAGGCCTACGGCCTCGTGGGCCTGAACGGCGCGAGCGGTGATCTCGCGTCCGGGACCTGGCTGCGGGGCGCGCGCACCGGCGGTGGCGAGGCTCCGGCGGAGACGTTCGCGGGCGTGCTGAACGTCGGCTACGAGGCCGGGCCCATCAGCGTGGTGGGCGCGGTCTATCACGGGCGCGCCGGGCAGGGCGCCGAGGATGACCAGGGCGAGATCGACGCTGACGTGACGCTCGCGGAGGCGCACGCCCAGCTCGCGTGGCGCGGGCTGCAGCTCCGCGGCCTCTACGCGATGGGCTGGCTCGACGACGCGGCGCGGCTCTCGGCGCTGCAGGATGACGGCGTCGTGCTCGGGTCGCGCACGCGCGGCGGCTACCTCGAGGCGGCATACGACGTGCTCGGGCTCGCGCTGCCGGACTCGGGTCAGTCACTCTCGCCGTTCGTCCGCTACGAGGTGCTCGACCTCCACGACGAGGTGCCGTCCGGCCTCGCGCGGGACCCGGCCCTGGATCAGACGCTCTGGACCGCGGGCCTCACCTACAAGCCCATCCCGACGGTGGTCGTGAAGGCCGACTACCAGCGCACCGATACCGAGGCGGACACGACATTGGAGCAGGTGAACTTCGGCGTCGGGTACGTGTTCTGAAGATGGGCGAGGGCGCCTTGCACCGACCGAGACCAGCCTCGATTGGCCGCGCGGCGCTCCTCGCCGCGGCCCTCCTCCCCGCGGCGAGCGCCCGGGCCGCGCCCGTCGCGGGGAAGGAGGAGGCCGCGATCCGCGCCGTGTTCCCGGCGGCCGATGCGATCGAGGCGAAGGACGTGATCCTCACCGACGAGATGGTAGGCCGGATCGAGCGACTCGCGCGCGCGCGCGTGAAGGAGCGGCTCGTCACGTTCTACACGGCGCGCCGCGGCGCCGACCTCCTCGGCTACGCCGTCATCCACAGCCACGTCGTGCGCACCAAGCGCGAGACGCTCTCCCTCGCCTTCGAGCCCGACGGACGGCTCCGGAAGATCACCGTGCTCGCGTTCCTCGAGCCCTCGGAGTACCGCCCGAGCGATCGCTGGCTCGCGCAGCTCTCGGGGAAGGGCCCCGGGGATCGGCTCGCGGTGGGCCAGGACCTCGCCCCCATCAGCGGGGCGACGCTCACCGCGCGCGGAGTCGCGGAGGAGTCGCGCTGGCTACTGCAGGCGCTGCGCGAGGGCATGGGGGTGGGCCGATGAGGTGGCTCGTCCAGCCCACCGCGGGCGCGCGCGCACGGCCGCCGATCGCGCTCTTCCTCGTGTTCGCGGCGCTCGCGCTCGCCGGCCTCGCGGCGCAGCGGATCGAGGCGGGCGGGCTCTCGCCCGGAGACGTGGAGGCGTTCTACCGCGGCGTCGAGGGCGCGGAACCGCTGTCGGCCGCGGCCCTCTGGGAGGAGGTGCACGTCGGCGCGTTCGTGTACGGGTTCGTGCTCTTCGTGCTCGCCTCGCTCGCCGCGGTCGCCCCGCGCCTCGACGGCGTCCGGACCGTCATCGTCGGCGCGGCGTTCGCGGCGACGCTCGCCGATCTCTTCGCGCCCTTCGCCGTGGCCGCGCGGCCCGGGCTCGGCGCCCTGCGCGTCGCGACGTTCGCCGCCGCGAGCGCGGCGATGTGGGCGCTGCTCGCCGCCGTGGCGATCGCCCAGGCACGCGGGGGGAGGGTCGCCGGTGCGTGATCCCCGGCTAAGGGGCAGTGAATCAGTCTCCGGACCGAGCCAGGCGGCCGAGACGCGAGCAGCGCAAGGCGTGACGACCGAGCATGCCCGTAGGCCATGTGAGGGAGGAGCAACGAAGCGATGCGACGCGGATCGGCCGCCGCGGCGACGGGAGGAGATTGCTTCACAGCCCCTCAGACCCTTCCGGCTCCCCGCGCTGGTGTTCGCGGGGTTCCTCGTCGTGCAGGCCGCGAGCGCGGCGGCCCTCTTCGCGCTGAAGCTGGGCGGCGGCGCTGCAGGCGTCCGCGCGTTCTACCTCGGCGACGCGGCGCGGTTCGCCCCGCCGAAGAGCCTCGCCGGACTCCTCGAGGTGGCCGTTCCGCACCTCGCCGCGATCCCGCTCGTCTTGTTCGCGGTCGTGCACGTGGTCGCGTTCGCGCGCGCGCTCCCCACCCGCGCCGCTCGCGCCCTCACCGCGCTCGCCTTCGGGGCGGCGCTGGCCGGCGTCGCGTCGTCGTTCGGCGTGCGGTACCTCGGCCCGGCATTCGCGCCGGTGAAGGTGGCCGCGTTCGCGCTCCTCGAGGTCACGCTGCTTTCCTGGGCGGCGCTCCTCGCGGCCGTCTTCCTCCCCACCCCGGCCGATGCGCCAGCCCGCGAGGAGATCCGGGCACGCGTCGACGCCGCCGCTCGCGCGGCGGAGGAGATCGCGAAGTGATCGTGTGCATCTGCCGCGCGGTGTCCGACCGTGCCATCCGCGCCGCCCGCGATCGTGGCGCCGGCTCCGTCGAGGCGGTCGGCGCCGCGACCGGCGCCGGCACCTGCTGCGGCTGCTGCCGGGGGACCATCGCGCGGATCCTCGCCGAGCCTCGCGCGGGCTCACCCTGCCAGGCGAGCCCCGCGCGCGAGGACGCGCCTGCCGAGAGCGTGCCGCAGCGCGCCGCGGCGGATCGGCTGAAGACGCCGTAGGAGCCTGTCCCCGTAACAGGCGCCACCCATGGACGTGCGGGCAGGAGCGTGATCTCCTGGGGCACAGAGCGCGGGGCGACAAGTCGAACCAGGGAGCGCTCGCACTATCTCCGCGATAGTGAGTTCACCCGGAGGGGGAAACGACGACGTCGCAGTGTTGCGAACCCCGCACCCCCACGCCCGCCGCGGTCGGCGCGCCGGCATCCGGCGAGACCGGCCGGCTCTCGCTCCGCTCACGGCGGAACTTGTCCATGTGCTCACGCCCGAAGGCGCGCTCCGCGTAGAGCAGGTTGTGGGCCCGACACGCGAGCCGGAGGCATGTCGACCGTCGACGATCCTCCCAGCGCGGTGGGCTGGATATGGTCGATCTCGAGCTTCCACCGGCTATTGCAGCGGCGCCCGTCCGCGGCGA
>DATIDF010000195.1:0-4911 GCA_035456445.1 Anaeromyxobacter sp. | reverse complement strand
CGGCATTAGCCGAGGAGCGAAGTCGAGGGGCCCCGGCCGCGACCGGATCTCATGAGGCCGGTCACCCCGAGCGTAGCGAAGCCGCGTCAGCGGCGGAGCGAAGTCGAGGGGCCCCGAACCCGACCCCGCTCGTGGTTCGACAGGCTCACCACGAGCGGTCGATGGAATCCGCTCGCCCTGAGCCTGTCGAAGGGCGAGCGGTCGCGGCCGACGCGACGACGACCCTCACCCCGACGGACCAAGTGGCCGGTCATCCCGAGCGTAGCGACGCCGAAGGCGGCGCGAAGTCGAGGGACGCGGCGTCAGCGGCGGAGCGAAGTCGAGAGACGACCTCGACCGAATTCTTCACCCCCGGATCCTGGGACGATCTCGCCCTCGACCGAGACGCCGCGGACGAGAGCACGGGCGTGTACCAGCGGACGGAGCTCCCAGAGCTCGCGCACGACCTCCAGAGCGCGACGGAGCTCGCCCTGCTCGCGACGGACGACCCAGGGCTCTCACTCGAGGAGCTCGCGCTGATGCCCCCCGCCGATCCGGGCGGGCCCTTCCCCGCCGCGGCGGACTCGACCGAACCTGATCCGTCCGCGCCCGCCGCGCCTCGAGCCGACTCGCCCGAGGCGGGCGACGCCCCTCCGCTCCACGGCGACGACCCGGCTCCGACCATCGCCCCCGGCGACTACGACCCCCGCGCCGCGGCGAGCGCCTGCGTCGAGCGTGCGCTCGCGACCGATGTCCCCGCCGATCGCGCCGCCGCGCTCCTCGCCGCGGCGGGGCTCCTCGCGCGCGCCGGTGCACCTGCCGACGAGGTGCGCCCCCTGCTCGACGTGGCGTGTGAGGCCGACCCGGACTCGGCCGAGGTGTTCCGGGCGCGCGCGCGGGTGGAGGCGGCGGTCGGAGACGTGATGGCCGCGGCCCGCGCGCTCCTCTCCGCGTCGATCCGTGCCGAGGGCGACGAGGCCGGCGCGGCCGCGCTCCAGGCCGCAAGCCTCTTCGAGGAGGTCGGCGCGCCGGTCGAGGCCGCCCGTGCGTACCGGGCCGCGCTGCACGCCCAGCCCGGCTCACCCGCCGCGCGCCTCGCGCTCGCGGAGACCGCGCTCGCGTCGGGCGACGCTGCCGCCGCGACGGAGCACCTCGGCGCGATCGATGCCTCCGCCGTCACCGGGGGCGAGCGCACCGAGCTCGCGCGCCGCCTCGCGCGCGCCTTCGAGCGCGCCGGCCACGCCGCCGAGGCCGAGCGGGTCTGGCGAACCGTGCTCGACGCCGATCCGGGCGACACGGAGGCGTTCGATCGGGCGGAGGCGCTCGCGGTGGAGACCGCGGTTGCGGGGGGCGGCTCGACCGCGACCCCGCTCGTGGTTCGACAGGCTCACCACGAGCGGTCGATGGAATCCGCTCGCCCTGAGCCTGTCGAAGGGCGAGCGGTCGCGGCCGCTGCGACCCCGCCCCCGACCGAATCCATCGAGGCCGTTCATCCCGAGCGTATGGCCGCCGAAGGCGGCGCGGAGTCGAGGGACGCCTGGCTCGAGATCGCGCGCTGTGATCCGGCTGACGCCGAGGCGCTCCGTGCGGTCGCCTCGCTCGCGGCCGCCGCCGCGCAGGGAGGGCCCGCCGCGGACCGCGCCCGGCTCGCCGAGCTCGCCCGGCTCGCCGCCTCGCTCGCCGCCTTCGCCGCGCCCGGCGAGGAAGTGCCGCACCCCGCCCCCGCCCGGCTCATAGCGATCTCTCCCACGCTGCGCGACCGCGTCGCCGCGCCCGGCGCGACCGGGCCGCTCGCGCGCCTCCTCGCGCTCCTCTCGCCCCTCCTCGAGCCGCTCTTCCCGGCGAGCCTCGCCCGCTGCGGCGCGACCCCCGCCGATCGCCTCGCCCCGCCTCGCGCGCCGACCCTCCGCGCCGCGCTCGAGGACGCTCGCGCCGCGCTGCGCGGTCGGCCATTCGCGGCATTCGTCTCCGCCACCCCCGGCGCGGACATCGCGATCGAGAACACCCAGCCGCCCTCCCTCGTCGCGGCCGCCGGGGTCGAGGCGCTCGCGCCGGGCGTCCTCGCGTTCGCGGCCACACGGGCCGTGGATCTCCTCGGCCACGGATGGGCGCTCACCGGGAAGTTCGCACCGCGCGACGTCGCGATCCTGCTCGAGCTCGCCTGCCGTTTCGCCGGCGGGGTCCCGCCGTCGCAGGGTCTGCCTGCGGAGCGCGCCGGAGCGTTCCTCGCGGCGCTCGAGATCTCGGTCCCGCCGCCGGTCCGCGCCGAAGCCCGCCGGCTCGCACGCGAAGCTTCCGAGGAGCTGGCGGCGACCGACCCCCGCGCGTTCGCCGCGGCGCTGCGGCGCACCGCGAATCGCGTCGCGCTCCTTCGCTGCGGAGATCCGGGGGCGGCGCTCGATGCGCTCGTGTGCGGCGACCGCCGCCTCGCCGACACGCGGCCCGCACCAGCGCAGGCGCTCGCCCTCGCCGACCTGCGCGACGTGGCACTCTTCGCGCTGTCCGATCCGTTCCTCGAGCTGCGGGTCGCGGCGCTGGGATGATCGCCGTGCCGAGACGCCTCCTCGCCCTGCTCGTCCTCGCGGCCGCGTGCTCGGGCGGACGCGAGGACGCCTGCCCCGGGGAGCCGGTGGGCACGTTCCTCATCGAGGTATCCGCCCCGGAGGGCGCCGCGCCGTCCGCCTGCGCAGCGGAGCCGCCCGTGGCGGAGCCGCCCACGCTGGTCGTGGCGCGGTTCCAGGCGAGGCTGACCACCGAGCCCGCCGCCGCGGGGAGCTCGCCAGCGGCGCTGTGCCCAGGCGGGCGCGCAGCGACGTACTATGGCTCGCGCGCGGAGGACGGCACCTACACCCTCGAGGCGAGCTCCGGCCTCGCGGTGCTCGATCGCTGCGGGCCCAACTGCGCCGTATCCGTGACCGAGAGTGTCACCGGCGCCGTCGCGGGCGAGGGCGCCGGCGCGACGTTCAGCGGCACGCTCGTGGAGCGGTTCGAATACCTGGCCGGCCAGTGCGGCGCCTGCGTCCTCCCGTGCGCTGCGGCGTACGCGCTCACGACGGTCGTGCCCGCACCGGCCACTTCGCCGTGAGCGCTGCCCGCTCGGGCGGATTCCCTGCTGCGACGGGCTCCGCCCAAGCGAACAACGCTATAGAATCCCCGCCCCATGGCGAAGCGCCGAACGAAGCGCGCGGTGGTCCTCCTCTCCGGCGGGCTCGACTCGACGACCTGCCTCGCCGTGGCGCGCCGCGACGGGTTCGAGGCGCACTGCCTCTCCGTCGACTACGGTCAGCGGCACAAGGGCGAGCTCGCCAGGGCCCGGCGGCTCGCCCGTGCGCTCGGCGCGGCCGGTCACCGCGTGGTGAAGGTGGACCTGTCGTCGTTCGGCGGCTCAGCGCTCACGGATCCGGCGATCGCCGTGCCCAAGAGGCGCAGCGAGCGCCGTCGCGCCGCGGAGATCCCGGTCACCTACGTACCCGCGCGGAACACGGTGCTGCTCGCGCTCGCGCTCGCGCACGCCGAGACGACCGGCGCCGAGGACGTGTTCATCGGCGTGAACGCCATCGACTACTCCGGCTACCCGGACTGCCGCCCGGCGTTCCTGCGCGCGTTCGAGCGGCTGGCGACCGTGGCGACGAAGGCGGGGGTGGAGGGACGGCCGCTGCGAATCCACGCGCCGCTGCTCCGGCTCACGAAGGCGGGGATCGTCAAGCTGGGGACCTCGCTAGGGGTGCCATATCGGATGACGCTCTCGTGTTACGACCCCGTGCGGGGGCGCGCGTGTGGCGCCTGCGATGCCTGCGTCCTGCGCCGAAAGGGATTTGCCGACGCGGGCGTCCCGGACCCAACTCTGTACGTCAAGGAGTGACAGGAGAACGAATGCCGCAGATCACGAGGAAGTACCCGGGCAAGAGCGCGGGCGAGATCTACGAGAAGGTCGACGAGGTGATGGAGCGGATCGCCAGGAAGCTCTCGCTCGACTACCAGAAGGACGGCGGGACGAAGACCGGCAAGGTCGCGAAGATGGGCGTCTCGGGCGCGTACAAGGTCCGCGACGAGGAGGTCACCGTCGAGCTCAAGTTCCCGATGCTGATCCCGGGCTCGATGCGACAGAAGGTGCAAGACGACATAGAGAGCAAGCTAGACGGTCTGTTCCCGTAGGCGTCTGGCATTTCGGATCCGTGAAGGCGCACGAGACCGTCGCCGAGCCGGGCGCGCGAGGAGCCGAGTGCCGAGGCGTACTGTCCGTACGCCGCAGGCGCGAGGTGACGAGCCCGCCCGGGCAGGCAGGTATCGTGCGCCGTCACTCGAGCGGGACGACGATCGCGCCCGACCTTTCGTTCATCCGCTCCACAGCCGCGTAGATCGCCTGCAGGGGCGAGTCTCCGACGCCCGTCACGGCGCGCGGGGCCTCGCCCCGGCGGCGCTTTGCGGACGGTCCGGGGACGATGCGCGCGCTCGCCCGCCCCTTCAGCGCGTCCGGCCAAAGCCGCACCTGCATGCCAGCGCGGTAGAGCGCCAGCATCACCCGGCCCATCTCGGCAGCGATGCGTTCCTCGGCGTAGGTCATGGCGGGGTCCGGGCGCGAGCGGTCCGTTCGACGGCGAGGCATGCCGCGATCCTGCCGGAACCACTCGGAGTGGGCCATCCTAGTCGGGGGGCCTGACCCCGCCAGTTTCCGTCCGCGGCGCACGATACCGGGCCTGCGACGGGCGTCCTCGCTCGTCTCGCCTGCGGCGCTCCTTTCCTTTGAGCCGCGCACAGCGGCGCCTTGGCAGTGCGCCTCGTCCCTCGACTTCGGTCCGCTTCGCGGACCTACGCTCGGGATGCGCGGGGTATCAGAGGGTGCCCGTCTCGGGGGCCGTTCATCCCGAGCGTAGCTCGCGCGCTCGCGCGCGAGCGAAGTCGAGGGACGGTCTTGTGCGCCTCGCACCGATC
>DATIDF010000194.1:0-2126 GCA_035456445.1 Anaeromyxobacter sp. | reverse complement strand
CGGAGGCGCGGGAGCGGCGGCACGCGAGCGAACGGGCGCGCGCGCGTGCCGAGCGGCAGAAGGAGGAGGAGCGCGCGATCGTCGGGGAGCACCTCGCGGCGGCGGGCGCGGACTCGCCGGAGGGGTGGCGGAGGGCGCGCGAGGCAGCGCGGGAGCGCGGGCGAAACGAGGCGCGACGTCGCGACTGGGCACGGCGTGGGCTGCCGCTCGCGGGGATCGCCCTCGCGCTCGCGGGCGTCGCGCTCGGGCGCCCGGCGCTCGTCTCCGCCGGGCTGCCGCTGCTCGCCGCGGCGGTGGTGCTGCGGAAGCGGCTGGCCCGGCCCTGAGGGCCGGAGCGGGCGTGGCGCGCCAGTCCACCGGTGCCGCGCGCCGCGTTGCGTCGCCTGCGCGGGTGTAGGATCTCGGCGCTTGCACCGCGCCGTTCTCGATCTCGCTCCGCTGGGCCGGCTCGACCTCGGAGAGCCCGTTCGCGTCGTCGCCACGGACGATCCCCATCGCGTGCTGCTCGCGCTCTCGGAGGTCGAGCGGGAGGCGCGCCGCGGGCGCTGGGCCGCCGGGTTCGTCGCGTACGAGGCGGCGCCCGGCCTCGACCCGGCGCTCGCGGTCCGCCGCGGCGGCTCGGGGCCGCTCCTCTGGTTCGGGATCCACGACGCGCCCGCGGCGGGGCGGATGCCGAGTGGGCTCGCGGCCGCTCGCGTCGCGCAGCTCGCGCCAGAGGTCACGCGTGCGGAGCACGTCGCCGGGGTGGAGGCGGTGCGCGCCGCGCTGGGGCGCGGCGACGCCTACCAGGTGAACCTCACCTTCCGGATGCGCGGCCGCTTCGAGGGCGATCCCTTCGCGCTCTACGAGCGGCTCCGCCGGGCGCAGGGCGGCGGGTTCACGGGGTGTCTCGTCATCGACGGGCGCGCCATCGTGTCCGCCTCGCCGGAGCTCTTCTTCCTGCGCCAGGGCGACCGGGTGGTGGTCCGGCCGATGAAGGGGACCGCGCGCCGCGGGCGCGACACCGGCGAGGACGAGCGCGCGGCGGCGGCGCTCGCCGCATCCTCGAAGGAGCGCGCCGAGAACGTCATGATCGTGGACCTGCTCAGGAACGATCTCGGCCGCGTCGCGCGGACGGGCTCCGTCACGGTGAGGGAGCTGTTCGCGATCGAGCGCTACCGGACCGTCCTGCAGATGACCTCGACCGTCGAGGCGCGCGTCGCACCGGCGGTGGGCCTCGCGGACCTCTTCGCGGCGTTGTTCCCGTGCGGCTCCGTCACGGGCGCGCCGAAGATCGCCGCGACGCGCCTCATCGCGGCCCTCGAGCGGAGCACGCGCGGACCGTACTGCGGCGCGATCGGCGTCGTCGCGCCGGGCGGCGACGCGGTGTTCAACGTCGGGATCCGCACGCTCGATCTCGACCTCGACCGCGGCGCCGCCACGTACGGCGTCGGCGGCGGGATCACCTGGGGGTCGAGCCCGGAGCGCGAGTGGGACGAGGCGATGGCGAAGGCGGCGGTGCTCGAGGAGCCCGCGGACGACTTCGAGCTCCTCGAGACGCTCCGGCTGTCGGGGGGCGTCTACGAACGGCTCGATCGGCACCTGGCCCGGCTCGCCGCCTCGGCGCGCTACTTCGGGTTCCCGCTGGATCTGGCGGCGGTGCGCGCGGCCCTCGACTCGGAGTCGCGCCGCGTTCCGCAGGACGGCGCGCGCGTCCGACTCCTCGTCCGGTCAGATGGACGGCCCCGGACCGAGGCCGCGCCGCTCCCGCCCCCCGCGCGCGACCCGCTCCCGGTCGCGCTCGCGCGCGAGCCGGTGGATCGGGAGGACCGCTTCCTCTTTCACAAGACCACCCGCCGCGAGGTCTACGAGCGCCGCCGCGCGGAGCGGCCGGACGCCTTCGACGTGCTCCTCTCGAACCGGCAGGGCGAGCTGACCGAGCTCACCATCGGCAACCTCGTCGCCGACATAGACGGCGAGCTGCTCACGCCGGCCCTGGACTCGGGGCTGCTCGCCGGGACCATGCGCGCGGAGCTGCTCGACCGGGGCGAGGTGCGCGAGGCGGTCCTGCGCCGCGAGGACCTCGGCCGCGCCCGGCGGCTGTGGCTCGTGAACTCGCTCCGGGGCTGGGTACCGATCCGGATGGT
>DATIDF010000193.1:0-3666 GCA_035456445.1 Anaeromyxobacter sp. | reverse complement strand
CCGAGCTCATGCAGGCGGCCCGCGAGGACTGCGAGCGCCTCCAGGGGATCGTGGACGACCTGCTCGATCTCTCGCGCATCCAGTCGGGCCGGATCGCGCTCAAGATCGAGCGGATCGACGCCGGTTCGCTCATGGCGGGCGCTGCTGCCTCGCTTCGCTCGGCCGCCGAGGCCGCTGGGCTCGAGCTCGTCGTGTCGGCACCGGATCCTTCCGTGGAGGTCCAGGCGGATCCAGAGCGGGCGGAGCTGGTGCTATCCAACCTCTTCGCGAACGCCGTTCGCCACACGCCCCGGGGAGGCAAGGTCGAGGTGCAAGCGCGCGTGCTCGGCGATGCCGTGCGGTTCGAGGTGCGCGACACGGGCGAGGGGATCCCGCGCGAGCACCTGGACCGCGTGTTCGAGAAGTTCTTTCGCGTCCCGGGCGCGCGCTCGGGCGGCGTCGGGCTGGGACTGTACATCTCGAGGGAGATCGTCCACGCGCACGGCGGCGAGATGGGGGTCGAGAGCGAGCTCGGGCGCGGCAGCACCTTCTGGTTCACGCTGCGGATGGCATCGGAGCAGGCTGCCGGCGTGAAGGCGATGGCGTGAGGGTCCCATGACTACCAGGATCACGAACGCGGCAGCGCAATTGACGATCTGTGCGGCTCTGTCCTGGGCGGGCGTCGCTGGCGCCACGCCCTCGACCACCTACTGGGCGCCGTCCACGACGTACGTCCAGCCCTTTCTCGTTCCGCACGTCACCTACGACACCTATTTCTGGCGAGGGGCCATCACCGGCCAGCCTGGCTCCCCTCTCTACCCGGTGGCCACCGGCCTCACGATCGGCGTCCTGCCCTTCGACGCGCTGACCCTCGAGCTGGGTTTCGACCTGCTCCTGCCGAGCCCGGATCCCTGGCTCTTCAATGCGAAGGCCGGCATCCCCGAGGGCCTGTTCTTCGAGAAGTCGCCCTCGCTCGCGTTCGGCATGTTCGGTGTGGGAACCAAGGGTTCGACCGACACCGTTCCAGGCACCGACTACAACGTCCTGTACGGCCAGGCGCAGGAGAATCTCCCCTGGGGTGGCTACGTCTCCGTGGGCGGCTACTACGGCGCCGGCTCGAGGATTCTCTGGCTCGGGAGCGACGGCAACGAGAACCGCGCTGGATTCATGGGCGCCGTTGCCGCCCCGGACATCAACGTGAATCTGCCGGGATTGAAGAAGATCGTGCTCGTCGGCGACGTCCAGACCGGCGAGAACGTCTTCGGCGCGGGCGGCTTCGGCGCGTACTTCTACTTCACCGACACCATCGACCTGCTGACGGGGCCTGTCTGGTTCTTCGATGGCGCCCTGCAGCCGGGTCAGCGCGATCTGCTCTGGACGGTCCAGGTCGACGTCGACATTCCGTTGTTCACTCCTCGACGCTGAGGGGTGCCTAGCGCCCCCACTTCTTGCGCTTGCGCCACAGGGTCGACGCGTCGATGCCGAGGATCCGGGCCGCGTCCTCCAGCGTCGGGGCGTGGGCGAGCACCCGCAGCACGTGCTCGCGCTCGATCTCCTCGGCGGTGAAGTCGCCGCCCAGGACCGGCGTGGTTGGCTGCGCGGCGATCCGCTCGGGGAAGCTCTCCGGCTCGAGCACCTGCCCCGGGCTGAGGATCAGCGCGCGCTCGATGGCGTTGCGCAGCTCGCGGACGTTTCCCGGCCACGGGTAGCCGGCGAGCACGCGCTCCGCCGCGGGCGACAGCTCCGGCGGGGGTCGCCGAGACTGCCGGGCGAAGAACGCGATGAACCGCCGCGCCAGCGGAAGCACGTCCTCCGAGCGATCCCTCAGCGGTGGGACCGTGACCTCCACCACGTTGAGGCGATAGAGCAGGTCCTGGCGAAACCGGCCCGCCTTCACCTCCGCGTCGAGGTCCCGATTGCTCGCCGCCACGATGCGCACGTCGGCGACGCGGGTCCGGTTCTCGCCGATCCGCTCGAACCGCTTCTCCTGCAGGAACCGGAGCAGCTTCGCCTGGAGGCCGGGGGAGATCTCGCCGATCTCGTCCAGGAACACCGTGCCGCCCTCGGCCGCCTCGACCCGGCCCTCCTGATCCTTCACGGCGCCCGTGAACGCGCCGCGCGCGTGACCGAACAGCTCGCTCGCCAGGAGCTCCTCCGACAGCGTCGGGCAGTTGACCACCACGAAGGGCCGCTCGTGCCGCGGGCTCCGAGTGTGAAGCAACCGCGCGAGGACCCCCTTGCCCGTGCCGTTCTCACCGCGCAGGAGGACAGATACCTCGTGCGCGGCGGCGCGCTCGATCACCTCGAGAGCAGCGTGCATCCGCGGTGACGCGGTCTCGAGGACCACCTCGGGCTCCGCCTCGCCGAGCCTCGTCTGGAGATCGAGCAGGCGCCGCTCGAGCGCGCGGCGCTCGCGCGCTCGCTCCACGAGGTGGCCAATCTGCGCCGGCGTGAACGGCTTCGGCAGGTAGTCCTTCGCCCCGCGTCGCATCGCCTCGACCGCCGTGTCCACGGTGGCGTAGGCGGTGATGACCACCACCTCCAACCCGGGGCGCTCGGCGAGGAGTCGGGGAAGGAGGTCGAGGCCGCTCTCCTGGCCGAGGCGAAGATCGCAGAACGCGAGCTCGAAGGGCTCGAGGCGGAGCGCCTCCAACGCCGCCGCGCTGCTCGCCGCCTGCGCTACCCGGCACCCGAGCCCCTCCAGGCAGAGCGCCAGCGTGGTCCGGATGTTCTTCTCGTCATCGACGACGAGGACCCGCAAGGGCGACGTGGTGACTTCCGGGGAGGCAGGCATGCCGTTGTCAACTTGCACAGTGTAGAACGAGGGCTGGGGCGTCGCGCCTCGCGTGCTGCTCCGCCTCGGCCAGCGTCCCGGCCCCGATCAGATGGTAGCCGTGCGCCGGGAGCGACGCGCGGACGACGCGGCGCAGGTGCGCATCATCTTCGACGAGAAGGACGCAGAGGCCGCGGTCGGTCATCTACGATGGTCTGGTAACGACCCGCGGATCAAGACGGCATCGAACTCGACGGCAAGGGCGTCAAGAACGCGTCAAGACCTCTGCTCTGCCCCGAGCGCGCCGACGGGTCTCACGCGCGCACTACGGTCTCGCACTCGACCTCGCGAGCGAGCCGGGCTCGATGCGCGTGCCGCGCCGCACGACGAGCCGCCCCGGACCGTGCGTCGACGGCGACCCGCGCGCGGCATGAGGCGGCGGGCGGCGTCCTCGCCGAGACGGTCGTGGTTCCCCGGGACGACCACGACACGCTCGCGGAGAGGCGCGAAGAGCGCGTCGAAGGCGGCGAGCTCGGCGCGGCGCCAGCTCGGAGGCGAACGTGAGCGCGGCAACGAACCGCACCTCCACCGTGGGCACGCCCGCCGACCGAGCCGGAGACCTGGACGCTGATCGGGGGGTCAGGCCTCCGGCGCCAGCGGAGCCCCCACCATGGAAGGCCGGTACCGCCTCGCCACCTCGCGGAACGCGAACGCGGCGACGAGCATGAGGCCGGAGAAGAGCCAGAAGTAGGCGGCGCCCTCGAGCGAGACGAGCCGGGTCAGGACCGCGGTGAGGAGGTTCCCGAGCGCGATCGTGAGGAACCAGAGCGACATGATCGTGCTCCGCATCGCCTTCGGCGCCTGCGTGTAGCTGAACTCGAGCCCGGTCACCGAGACGAGCACCTCGCCCACGG
>DATIDF010000192.1:0-9983 GCA_035456445.1 Anaeromyxobacter sp. | reverse complement strand
CGCTGATTCACTGGTGGTCGAACTCAGCGGTGGCCGGCCCGTGGTCCCAGCGTGGCCGCCGCGCAGGCAGTCGCGTGGCGGCGGCCGTGAGCCCAGCGACGCGGCTTCTGAGCGCCCGCCCGGCCTGCACCTGACCGAGCGTTCGATCGCGACTGTCGCGTCCGCGGCGGCACATTCGGCGCGGAAGCTTGCCGAATCGCGCTGAGACGAAGATCCCGAAAGTCTCCGGGCGGTAGAGCGATCGCTCGCCACGAAACGGGCGAACGGGGGAGGCTTTGCACTCCCGGTCCATGACATGTGGAGAGGGCGGGCGGGACAGGGTCAGTGGGGCGGGTGGGCGGAGGCTCGCCCCGCAGGAGAGAGACCCGATGACGAGGCTGGTTCGTTGGACCCGCGTGCCCGTGGCGGGCGCGGTGGCTTGCGCGCTGATGCTCGTCGCGGGCCTTCCGGGCCCGGCTCGCGCTGCGCCGACCGCGAAGGTCTGGGCCACGTCCGCGATGGAGAAGATCAGGCCGGGCGAGCCCGCGCGCGCGACCACGGTTGCCAGGATCTCGGCGGCGCGGAACGAGTTCGAGGCGTTCCAGGTCGTCATCACCGGCTCCGCACGGAACGTGCGAGCTACCGCGTCGGCGCTGACGGGGCCAGGCGGCGCGCAGCTCGCGGCACCGCGGCTCTTCCGCGAGGCGCTCCTCAACCTGACGCGCGCCTCGGCGCCGGACGGCGCGACGGGCAAGTTCCCGGACGCGCTCGTGCCGGATGTGGACGAGATCGCCAATGAGCGGCGGAACGCGTTCCCCTTCGACACCCGGGGCTCGGAGAGCCGGGCGATCTGGGCCGAGGTCTTCGTGCCGCCCGGCGCGGCGCCTGGGCTGTATCGCGGCGAGGTCCGCCTCGATTACAGCGGGCGGAGCGCCACGGTCGCGGTGGAGCTCACGGTGTGGGAGTTCGACCTGCCGTCGACGGCGACGCTCCGGAGCGCCTTCGGCCTCGCCTGGGGTGCCTTGCCCTCGGGGCACGGGATCGGCTCGTCGGACGTGGTGGCGTTCGCGACCCTGCGCGCGCGCTACGGCCAGCTCGCGCTCGACCACCGCCTCACGATCTCGCGCCACGACGACGGCATGTGGGCCGACCTCGCTCACTTCGACCGGTATTACGGACCGCTCATGGACGGGAGGGCGAACACCCGGCTCGAGGGCGCGCGGCTCACGGCCGTCGAGTACCTCGGCAACCTCCAGGACACCGCCAACATGGCGCGGTGGGCGACCCACTATCGCGCGCGGCCGGGCTGGTTCGAGCGGCTGTTCCAGTACACGTGCGACGAGCCGCCGTACCAGGGGTGCGGATGGGGCGACATCGTGACCCGCGCCGGCGCGGCTAAGGCCGCCGACCCGGAGTTCCGGACGCTCGTGACGACCACGATCCAGGAGGCCGACGCGAACGAGGCATCGCGGCTGCTCGACCTCATCGTGCCCGTCGTGAACTACATGGACGACACGACGGGCGGGTACGCCGGCAACCAGCGCTGGAAGTACGACCGGTTCCTCGAGTCCGATCCACTGAACGAGGTCTGGCTCTACCAGAGCTGCATGAGCCACGGCTGCGGCGGCAGCTCCAGCTACTCCACGGGCTGGCCGAGCTACATGGTCGACGCGAGCGCCGTGCGGAACCGCGCCATGCAGTGGCTCGACTTCAAGTATCAGGCGACGGGCGAGCTCTACTGGGACACGACCTACGCCTATCTCTCCGGCGATCCCTGGACGAGCGTGTGGGAGTTCGACGGAAACGGCGACGGGACCCTGTTCTACCCTGGCACGCCCGCGAAGATCGGCGGCACGACGCACGTGCCGGTGGCGTCGATCCGCCTCAAGATGATCCGCGAGGGGATGGAGGACTACGAGTACCTGACCCTGCTCTCCGATCTCGGGGACGCAGGCCTCGCCGCCCAGATCGTGAACGACCTCTTCCCGTCGGCGTCGAGGACGGAGCAGAGCGCAGCGAGCCTCATGGCCGCGCGCGAGCGGATCGCGAAGCGCATCCTGGAGCTGCGCGGGACGCCGATCCCCTGAGCCGTCCGGGCCGCCTGCTCGAGGCGCGCCGGCGGCTCCGTCCGCCTGAGGCGCCGTGCGTTCCGCGCTCGCGTGGGGCCGAGCAGCCGATACCTTGACTCGCTGCCGATATCGGGACTAGCCTCGCGTCGTTCCACGGACGAGCGCAGCGGGTGGCTGCGCCGCGTCCGCGGGAAGACCCCGAAAGAACGACGATCGTCGCCCGCCAGCGGGCGTCCGCGGAGCGCGTGAGGCGCCCCGCGGCGCCGGGTGCACGATCGTTCGCAGGAGTGGTCCGACATGCAGTCCGCGCTGTTCCCCGCGCTCGTCCTCGCCGTCCTCGCCTTCGCCGTGGGCTCCAAGATCCGCGCGCGGCGCCGGTTCGCCAAGCTGAAGGTCTCCGGGGGCCGGATGGCCCTCGTGCTCAACATCGTCAATCGCCGGTAGCCCGCGGCGCGGGCGCGCCCGGATCATCGCGCGCGCGCCGGCCGGAGGTACCATCGCGCGGGTGAAGAGGCGCCGCGCGAGGAAGAGGAAGGTTCGGGCCGGCCGGCGGGAGCCGCCTCCGCTCGCGCTGCTCCTGCTCCTCGCGATCGCCTCGCTCGCGGCGGTCAACTTCGCCTATCAGGTCATCCGCAAGCCGACCGAGCTCCTCGGGCTCGTCGCGCCCACGTCGCCGAAGCTCCCTGAGGCGACCTGGGCCGAGTACGGCGAGCTCTTCGAGGAGCACTCGACGGAGCTCGTCCGGCCGGCGCTCCTCGCCGCGCTCGTCCAGGTCGAGAGCGCAGGCGATCCGCTCGCGCGCACCTACTGGCGCTGGCGGTGGAGCTGGAACCCGCTCGAGCTCTACGCGCCGGCGTCGAGCGCCGTCGGGATCCTGCAGATCACCGACGGGACGCTCGTCGAGGCGAGCCGTCTGTGCATCCACGACCACGCGGTCGCGCACGAGGGCGCCTGGTACGACCCGCGCGCCTGCTGGTTCAACGCGCTCTACTTCCGCACCGTCCCGGGCCACTCCATCGAGATGACGGCGGCGCTCCTGCACGAGGCGATCGCCGAGGCGCTCGCCGGCAGGAGCGCGACCGCGGCGCAGCGGCACCGCGTCGCCGCGCTCGTTCACCTGTGCGGTCGCGGGCGCGCTCCCGCCTTCGCGCAGCGCGGGTTCCGCGCCCTCCCCGGCGAGCGGTGCGGGGCGCACGACCTCGAAAATTACCTGGACAGGGTGGAGACGCTCGCGCAGGCGTTCGAGCGGCTTCCGGCGCCGTGAAGTGCCCGTGCCTCGCGTCCTCCGAGCGCAGCCGGCGCGTGTCGATCGCGGGGGACGCTCGCGGCGCGTCTCAACCGCAGGAGACCGGCCGGCATGGCCCCATCGCCCCGGCCTCGCAGCAGTGCAGGGCGGCGCCGCTCGTGTCGAAGAACTCGACCCGGTAGCGGCGCCCGTCCGTCTCGAGCACGGCGTAGCCCCACGCGGTCGTGGTGAACCGGACCTGCGCGCGCGCCGGCGTGCGCGTCTTGAAGGTTCCGAAGCCGCCCATGGCGGTGCTGCCCGAGATGAACACCTCGAGGCCGTCGATCGAGACGTGCTCGAGCGTGTGTACGTGGCCGCCGAGGAAGGCCCGCGCGCGGCCGCCGGCTGCTGCGACGAGCCGCGCGATCCGCGCCCCGTACGGCAGGGAGCGGCGGCGCCCGTAGCCGTGGGCCGCCGCGGGCGGATGGTGGCCGACGAGGAAGCAGAGCCGCTCGGCGCCGCACGTGGCGGTGGTCTCGCGGACGAAGGCGATCTCGTCCTCGAGCGTGAAGCCGCCGTAGTCGCGGACGGCCACGTTCGTGTCCAGCACGACGAAGCGAACCGGGCCGCGATCGAGCACGTAGTGGCGCGCCGGCATGCTCCACGCCGGCGTGCGGCGGGCGACCGACAGGCACGCGCGACGGCGCATCGCCTCGACCTCGCCGAGCGAGGCGCGCGCGCAGCGTCCGCCTCCGAGGCCGACGTCGTGGTTGCCGAGGGCGAGGAAGATCGGCAACGGCGCGCCGTCGCGCCCGCGCAGCCCCGCGAGCGGCGCCTCGTTCACGCGGAAGAGCGGATCGTCGGGTGGCCTCGCGCCGGGCGCGACCGTTACGCCGTCATCCTCGAAGCGGCACGTCTCGGCGCCGGGCCGGGTGGGCTCGGGGCCGCAGTGGTAGATGTTGTCCCCGACCTCGAGCGCGAGGTCGAACGGCCGGCCGCGCGTCGCGCGGCGCATCGCGTCCGCGGCGAGCCGCTGCGGGATCGACTGGAAGCCGAAGTCGCCGAAGACGAGGACGCGCAGGGCCTCGGGCCGATCGCGCCCGGGGGCCCCGAGCGGCTCTGCGCGATAGACGTCGTGGACGCAGGCGACGAGCGCGCTGGCGGCGAGCGCAGCCCATGCTGCCGGTCGTACCGCGCGTGTCACTGCCTCCGTCCTCCTCGCTGCGGCCGCTCCTCGCTGATCCGTACCCCGCGCGACCGGGGGCGACCCGGCATCCGCCTGCTCTAACGCGCTGCTCGCGCGCGCGCGAAGCCGGCGGGGAAGGTTGGCGCCGCGACGCCTGCCGCGCCCCGGACGAGGCGGCCACCGGCGTGCGTTGAGGCCGCTGGCGTCCGGGGCGTACCGTGAGGTGGTGACGAACGCAGCGACGCACGCCCGCGTGCTTCCCGAGCCGGTGCCGGCCCCGGCGCTCCGGCGCGCGGACGTCGACTGGCTGAAGGTCGCAGGCGTGCTGCTCGTCTTCGTCGTCCACGCCGCCGAGCCGTTCAACCCCTGGGACACCTGGCACATCGTCAGCCCGGACCGCACGAAGTGGCTCGGCGAGGTGGTGCTCTTCCTGGCGCCCTGGATCATGCCGCTCTTCATGATGCTCGCGGGGGAGGACGCCTGGTACGCGCTCGCGAAGCGCTCGAGCCGCGCATATGTCCGGGAGCGGCTGCTGCGGATCGCCCTCCCGCTCGCGGCGGGCGTCCTCGTCCTCGTCCCGCCGCAGGTGTACCTGGAGCGCCGGCTGCGCGGGCAATTCGACGGCTCGCTGCTCGAGTTCTACCCGCGGTTCTTCGACGGGCTCTACCCGAAGGGCAACTTCGGCTGGCACCACCTCTGGTTCCTCGTCTTCCTGCTCGCCTTCGCGCTCGTCACGCTGCCGCTCTTCCAGTGGCTGCGCACGCAGGCCGGGCGCAGCGGGATGGCGCGCCTCGCGGCCCTGTGCGACGCGCCCGGCGGCCTCATCTGGTTCGTCCTGCCCTACGTCGCGATCCGGATCGCCATCGAGGTACTCTTCCCGGGCACCCCGCCGCTCGCCGAGGATTGGTCGGATCGCGGGCTCCTCCTGCCCGCGTTCGTGTTCGGCTTCATGCTCGCCGGCGAGGAGGGCTTCCGCCGCGCGCTGGACCGGTGCTGGCGGACCGCGCTCTTGCTCGCGCTCGGGACGTCGGCTGCGCTCGGCGTCTGGGCCTGGCCCGGTCACCTCCTCGATCGGCTGCCGCCCCCGCGCTCCGCGGCGGGAGCGCTCCTGTGGGGAGGCTACGCGTTCGGTGCCGCCTGCTGGCTGCTCGCGTTGCTCGGAGGTGCGCGCCGGCACCTCGATCGTGCCCCCGCCGCGGCGCGGCGCGCAGGGGAGCTGGTCCTCCCGTTCTACGTCCTGCACCAGCCCGTGATCGTCGCGTTCGCCTTCGTCGCCGTGCGGTCGGGGCTCGGCATCGCACCGGGCTTCGCGCTCATCGCCGCCGCCTCGCTCGCGGCGACGCTCGCGCTCTGCGCCCTCGTCGCGTCGAGCGACCTCCTGCGGCCCGCGTTCGGGCTCCGCCGTCGATCGCCGTCAGTCGGCGCCGGCCAGTCGTGAGGCGCCCGCCGACGCCGCCGCGCGGAGGTTCTGCGCGAGGAACGCGCCGATGCGCCGCTCGTACTCGGCGGGGGCGAACGCATGCAGATCGACGTGCGCCGCCTCCTCGACCTCCCAGAGCTCCTTCGGCGCGGGCGCGCGCTCGAAGAGCGCCCGCGACTCGCGCCGGGTCGTGTAGGGGTCAGCGGTCCCGGCGGCGACGAGGACCGGTGCGGTCTGCTCGCCGATCCGGTCGATCGGCCGCAGATCCGCGGCAGTCACCCCGTCGCGCGGGAAGATCGAGTGGAGCACGAGCGAGGTGAGCGGCGGGCCGATGGGGCCGAGCCAGGCGCGGAGCCGGTCGCGCACGGCGTCGCGGATGGTCGGGTAGACCGACTCGAGCACGAGCGCCTGCACCGGGAGCGGCGTCTCGCCGAGCAGCGCCGCCGCGCCGCCCATCGAGATCCCGATCACGCCGATGGGCTCACCGGGGAGGGCGTCCTGGACGAAGTCGACCGCCGCGCGAGCGTCCTGGCTCTCCAGGCCGCCGTAGGTCGTCTCGTCGCCGGTGCTCTCGCCGTGGGCGCGGAAGTCGATGAGGAGCACGGAGTAGCCGGTCGCGTTGAGGAAGCGCGCCCGGTCCAGCATCGCCGAGCGGCTCGCGCCGATGCCGTGGAGGAGCACCACCGCACCCGCGCCCGGCCGCCCGCGCACGAGCCACCCGCGGATGTCGCTGCCCGAGCCGCTCCGGAACGCGACGGGACGCACGTCGAGATCGGGCGGCGCTGGCAGCCCCCCCCGCGCCAATGCACACTGCAACAGCACGGAGGCGAGAGCCACCACCATCGCGAGGCGCGCTCCGCCGCGGCGGTCCTCCGTCCCCTCCCTGATGCGCTCCGCCATGTGAGCGCATCTAGCTAACGGCCATCCGCGCTCCGGACAACCCGGCGCGAGCGGGCGGGCGGTCGCCGCGCCCGACGCCAGCCCGAGCGTTCGGTGCGGACGCTCGCTCGTCCGGGGGCCCGGCGGGAGGGCGGCGTGCTTTGCGGGTGGGCCCCCGCGGGGTAGAACCCGGCCCCATGTCGGAGCGCGGCGAAGACGAGCGGGCAGAGCTGACCAGCGACGACGTGGCGACCGCGCTGAAGGTCCTCGCGCGCGTCGCCGCGGACCGCACCCTGCTCGCGGAGGTCGACGCCGACACGCGGACGACGCTGCAGAGACTCGCCGGCGAGGTGGCGCGCCCGGATCTGAAGCAGCGGAAGAAGCTCCAGCGCGCGCTGCTCCGCAACGAGCGCCTGGCGAGGAGGGCGCGGGACGCGGCGCTGCGGAAGGGCACCGGCATCCAGCAGCTCCGCGAGGCGCCGGTGTTCGTGACGCCGCTCCCCCAGCTCCCCCCCGCGGGCACCGACGCGTCCGGCTGGTGGCCGCGGCTCGGCCTCGACATTGGCCACTCGCCCGCCGAGGACCGCCGGCCGAACGGCACCCCTGGATCCGACGAGGGTCCGGAGCTGTCGGAACCGCGCAAGTGCTACGTCTGCAAGGCGTCCTACGGGAGGCTCCACCCGTTCTACGATCAGCTGTGCCGCTCCTGTGGCGACGAGAACTTCGCGCGGCGCGGCGCGACCGTGGATCTGCGGGGGCGCGTGGCGCTCGTCACCGGCGCCCGTGTGAAGATCGGCTATCAGGCCGCCATCCTCCTGCTCCGCGCAGGCTGCAGCGTGGTCGCCTGCACGCGCTTCCCGCGCGACGCGGCGGCGCGCTACGCGCGCGAGCCGGACTTCACGGACTGGAAGGACCGGCTCACGATCTACGGCATCGACTTGCGCCACACGCCGAGCGTCGAGCTCCTCTGCCAGCGGCTCGACGCCACGCTCCCGCGCCTCGACTTCCAGCTCCACAACGCCTGCCAGACCGTGCGCCGGCCGCCCGGCTTCTACGCCCACCTCCTCGAGCGCGAGCAGGGACCGGCGCGCGACGTGGCCGACGTCGAGCGTGCGCTCGTGCGCGATTACGAGGAGCTGCGGGCGGCGCTCGCGGACCACCGCAGGGCCGCGGGCGTGACGAGCCCGGCGCTCCTCTCGCAGGCCGCGGGCGACGTGGACCTGATGCTCACCGGGAAGAGCGCGCTCGAGCTCTTCCCGCGGGGCGTCCTCGACCAAGACCTCCAGCAGGTGGATCTCCGAGCGCACAACTCGTGGCGGCTCGCGCTGCACGAGGTCCCGACGCTCGAGCTCCTCGAGGTGCTGCTCGTCAACGCGACCGCGCCGTTCGTGATGACCGCCCGCCTGAAGCCGCTCATGCTCCGCGCGCGCGAGGCGCCGCCCGGCACGGCGACGAGCGGCGACGCGGCGAAGCACGTGGTGCTCGTCTCCGCGATGGAGGGCCAGTTCTACCGGGAGCACAAGACGGACAAGCACCCTCACACGAACATGGCGAAGGCCGCCCTCAACATGGTCGTGCGCACGAGCGCGAGCGACTACGCGAAGAGCGGGATTCACCTCAACGCGGTGGACACGGGCTGGGTCACGGACGAGGACCCCGCGCACCTCGCCGCGCGGAAGGTGGAGGAGCACGCGTTCTCGCCGCCGCTCGACATCGTCGACGGCGCGGCGAGGATCGTGGCCCCGATCTTCGACGGCTTCAGCTCTGGCCGCCACGCGGCAGGGCTCTTCTTCAAGGACTACCGGCCCACCCCCTGGTGAACGGGTCGGACCAGGGCCGCCCACGCGAGGATCGCGGCCACGAACGCGGCCGCGGCGACCGCCAGCCAGAACGGGATGCGCGCGACGTCGAGCGCGGCGAGCAGGCGCGCGCCGAACGCGAGCGCGATGAGCGCCGCCACGGCACGCGCCCTCCAGGCGCTCTCCTCGAGCGGCTGCGCGCGGCCGCCGCCGGAGAGGACGACGTTCGCGGAGAGCGCGAGCGTGAGCTGGGTGTAGCCGCCGACGAAGACGACGTGGAGCGCCGCGGTGCGCAGCCTCGGCGCGAGCGCGGCCAGCCAGAATCCCGCGGGGACGAGCCAGGCGGCGATCCAGAGGAGCTGACGGTGCACCCCGGGGAGCGTCGGGGCTCGATGGATGCCCGCGGCGAGGACGAGCACGCCGGTCGCGACGACCGCGCGGAGCGCCATCCCGATCCGCGCGTCCACGAGCACCTCGATCGGGAATGAGCCGAAGAAGGCGAGCGCGGCGAGGGCGTGCAGGACGGCCGAACGGCGCAGCCGCGCCGGATCGCGTGCGTCCGGAGCGCTTTCACCTCTCGTGAGCTGCGGGACGAGGATCCCGCTCACGCCCAGCACCAGCCCGGCGACGAAGCCCTGCGCGAGGAGGCCGCGCCCGATGATCCAGGCCCGCGGCGCGCTCGTCGCGGCGACGAGCGGCGCGATCGCGGAGAGGAGCGCGCCGGCCCCGCCGGCGAGGATCGCGAGCGGCACCCACACGAGTACGGCAGGCACGGGGTGCGCGCGCCCGGTGCGTGCCCTGCGGATCGTGAACTGGAGCACCACCGCGGCGAGGCCGAGCCAGAGGCCGTGCGCGAGCGCCCCGCGACCTGCCCACGCGCTCACGACGCACGCGGCCGGGAGCGCGAGCGCAGCGGTCATCTCCCAGGCCGCGGGCGCGTTCGTCCGCGTCCACCGCGGCACGAACGTGAAGAGGAAGCCGACGAGGAAGCAGCTGAGGAAGCCCTCGACCTGCGCGAGCGGATGGAAGAGCCCGAGCGCCCCGCCCCCCGCGCCCCGGGACACGAACGGCAGGACCGCGAAGATGGCCAGCGCTGCGCCGAGCGCGAACGGCGCCCGGTACGACTCGCGGCGCCAGCCGGGAGCGGCGAGATGGGGTGGGCTGGCCATTTCCCCGGGATGTAGCGCGCTCTCCGCGGCGCGCGGCGCCCGGGAGGGACCGGCCGTGGAGCGCGGCGCCAGGTCGACGGACAGACGACGGCGGTCGCCGCGCGAGATGCGTCGCATGTTCACCGTGGAGGACGCGATGGCGAACGACCCGAACACGGGCACCGACGGCGATCCTCTCGTCGCGAGCATCGCCGAGCAGCTGCGAACGAAGGAGCAGCTCGGGGCGGAGGCGCGGGAGCGGCGGCGCGCGAGCGAAC
>DATIDF010000191.1:0-17530 GCA_035456445.1 Anaeromyxobacter sp. | reverse complement strand
CGCTGCCCGCGTGCTTACCTGACCCGCCATGAGCACGAACGACCCGAACGAGCCCCTCCCCACGACGCCGATCGGTGCCGGCCCACCGGGGCCCGCGCCCGCTGGGCCGACGCAGTGGGGCGCGCCGCCGGCGCCGCCGGGGTGGGGCGGAGGGGGCGGGTCGGGCTGGGGTCCGCCGCCGCCCTCGATGCCACCGCCGGCGCCGCCCCGCCGAGACCGGCTCGCGATCGCGATCGTGGCGTTCATCTTCGGCGGCCTGTTCCTCGTGTTCTTCGGGTTCCTGTTCCTCGCCTACAGCGTGGTGAAGGGCGAGTCGATGGCGATCGCCACCGGGCCGCGCATCGCGATCATCGAGGTGAAGGGGGCGATCGGCACGGGCTCCGGCGGCGCCGACTCGGATCGGATCCTGAAGCAGCTCCGCAAGGTCTCGCAGGACGACGGCCTCAAGGCGGTGGTCGTGCGGATCGACTCCCCCGGCGGCGCGGTGGCGCCGTCGCAGGAGATCCACGACGAGGTGAAGAAGCTCGCGCAGAAGAAGACGGTCGTGTGCTCGATGGGGAACCTCGCCGCGTCGGGCGGGCTCTACGTCGCGGTCGCCTGTCCGAAGGTGGTCGCCGAGCCGGGCACGCTCACCGGCTCGATCGGCGTCATCACGCAGTTCCCCAAGGTGAAGGGGCTCCTCGATCGCTGGGACCTCAAGGTGGAGACCGTGAAGAGCGGCGCCCTGAAGGACGCGGGCAATCCGTTCTCGGAGATGTCCGCCGAGGAGCGGGGCTACTGGCAGTCGCTCATCAATCGCGTCTATGCCCAGTTCGTGCGCGCCGTCGCGGAGGGGCGCGGCATCGACGAGGCCGCCGTCCGGAAGTTCGCCGACGGCCGGGTACTCACGGGCGAGGAGGCGAAGGAGCTGAAGCTCGTCGACGCGCTCGGGAACTTCTACGACGCGGTCGAGCTCGCGAAGAACGAGGCGAAGCTCTCGGGCGAGCCACACCTCGTCTATCCTGCCGACGAGCGCAGCCTGTTCCTGGAGCAGCTCATGGGCCGCGCCGCCGGCGCCGCCGCTGACGCCGTCGCCGCGCGGATCCAGCAGGGCGCCTCCGCCGCCCAGGAGCCCGGGGTGTACTTCCTCGCGCGCTAGACGGCCGATCATGATTCGTCAACAGCGAGCGAAGCGAGCCCGCCGGGGCGCCACCGCGTTCGCGGCGGAGCCGCCTGCGGTGGCGCATGGGACCCGGCTGAGGGGTGGGGCGTCAGTCGTATGCGCGCAGGAGCGCGCGGAGCTTTGTTCGGCGGGGCGGGGGCGCAGCCCCCGTTAGACGAGGAGCGAGACGCGACATGGAACAGCCGCTCTGGGCGCCCTGGCGGATGGAGTTCATCCGCTCCGCGAAGCCGACGGGGTGCATCTTCTGCGACTTCCCCGCCGCGCCGGAGACGAAGGATCGCGAGAACCTCGTCGTGCACCGGAGCGCGCGCTCGTTCACGTGCCTGAACCGGTTCCCCTACAACTCCGGCCACGTGATGGTGATCCCACACGCTCACGTCGCCGAGCTCTCCGCGCTCGCGCCGGACGCGTGGGCGGACCTGCAGGACGAGCTCCGCCGGGCCGTCGAGGTGGTGCGCGAGGTCTACCGGCCCGAGGGGATGAACGTGGGGATGAACCTCGGCCGCCCCGCGGGCGCCGGGATCGCCGATCACCTGCATTGGCACGTCGTCCCGCGCTGGACGGGCGACAACAACTTCATGCCGGTCCTCGCCGATCAGCGCGTCGTGGTCGAGGCGCTCGACGCCGCGTGGGAGCGGCTCCACGCCGGCTTCGCCGGCGCGCGCGCGGCGCCGTGACGGGGGCATGGGTCGCCATCGCCGCGGTGTCGTTCGCCGTGGTCGCGATCCTGGTGTGGGATCGGCTGCGGCGGCGCCGGGACGAGGCGCAGGCCTACCTGAAGGGCGTCCGCTCGGTGATCTCGGGGGATCCGGACGCCGCGATCGAGGCGCTCTCCGACGCGGCCCGCCTCGGCAGCCCGGAGGCGGTCGAGACCTACCTGGCGCTCGGCCAGCTCTTCAGGCGCACCGGCGATCTCTCCCGCGCGGTCCGGCTACACCGCAACATGCTGCTCGGCCCCGCTCTCGATCCCGCGCGCCGCGGCGAGGTCGAGCGCGAGCTCGCCGAGGACTACCGGCGCAGCGGGATGCTCGCCGAGGCGGTCGAGATCTACCGGCGGCTCGCGGCCGTCGATCGCGTGGCCGGGGAGGGGCTCCGGGACGTCCTCGCCGACGCGGGCGACCTCGCGGGCGCCGTCGCAGCGCAGCGCGCGCTCGCGGTTCCCGGCGCCGATCCCGTGCTCGCGCACCTCCTCGCCGCGTCGGCGCGCGAGGCGCTCGCGCGCGATCCGGGAGAGGCCGCCGCGCTCGCCGCCGACGCGCTCCGCGCCGACGGCGGGAGCGCCGACGCGCACCTCGCCGCCGCCGAGGTGGCGGGCGTCGCGGGGGATGCGGCCGCAGCGCTCGTCCAGGTGGGGCTCGCGCTCGACGCCGATCCGCTCGCGGCGCTCCTCGCCTGGCCCGCGCTCGCAGCGGCCCCGGACGCGACCGCGGTCGCGTCCTTCGTCGAGGGGCGTCTCGAGGCGCGCCGCGCCGACCCGGCGCTGCACCTCCTCCACGGGCGCGCGCTCCACCGGCTCGGCCGGACGGCCGACGCGCTCGCGGCGCTCCGGCGCGCGCTCGAGCTCGACCGGAGCGGCAAGGTGACCTGGGAGATGCGCGAGCTGCTGCGTCACGCCGACGCGCCGGGCCCGGGCGAGCTCGCCGCGCGCCACGACCTCCTCGTGGCCGCCCTGCTCCGTCGCGGCCGCGCGCCCCGCTGCACGCGGTGCGGGGCGGATGCCCCCGCGCGCGCGTGGCGCTGCAGGCGCTGCGGCGCGTTCGACGCCTACGCATGACGATGACGGCTCCCGCGCCGCGAGGTTGATCGCACGGCGGCGCGCGACTGCCCGCTTGCGCCCGCGGCGCGCGCCCGGTAGAGACTGCGCGCCATGGTGAGAGATCGCGTCATCGACCTGTTCCGGCGGGCGCTCGCGAAGGGAGCCGCCGAGGGCCTCTGGCCCGCCCTCGAGGCGGCGTTCTCCGTCGAGGCGCCCCGCGACCCGAAGCACGGCGACTTCGCCGTGAACGCGGCGATGGTGCTCGCGAAGGCCGCCGGGAAGCCGCCTCGCGATCTCGCCCAGACCATCGCGGCGGAGGTCCGCGCGGTCGATGCGCAGCGCGAGATCGCGGCGCTCGAGATCGCCGGCCCGGGGTTCATCAACGTCCGGCTGGCGCCGGACGTGTGGCTGCGGGCGCTCGGCCGCGTCGTGACGGAGGGCGCGTCGTACGGGCGGACCGAGGTGGGCGCGGGCCAGAAGGTCATCGTGGAGTACGTCTCCGCGAACCCCACCGGCCCCATGCACGTCGGTCACGGCCGGAACGCGGTCGTCGGCGACGGCGTCCAGAGCCTGCTCCGCTGGGCCGGCTTCCAGGTCACGCGCGAGTACTACGTGAACGACTACGGCGCGCAGGTGCAGACGCTCGCGCGCTCGGTCCACCTCCGGTACCAGGAGCTGTTCGGGCGGCCGGTGACGATGCCGCCGAAGAGCTATCCCGGTGACTACGTGAAGGACATCGCCGCTGCGCTCCGCGCGGAGCACGGCGACCGCTTCCTCGACGCGCCGGAGGCGGAGTGGCTCGCGCTCTTCCGCGATCGAGCCGTGGAGCACGTCCTCGCCCTCATCCGCGAGGACCTCCGCGCCATCAACATCACGTTCGATCGCTGGTCGTCGGAGAAAGCGCTCTACGAGTCGGGCACGGTCGACCGGTTCCTGCGCTTCCTCGAGGAGAAGGATCTCGTCTACGTCGGCAAGCTCCCGCCGCCCAAGTCCAAGAAGGGCGCGCCCGCGCCCATCGCGCAGCCGCACGGGGACGTGGACGAGGGCGTCTCCGCCGCCGAGGACCTCACCCTGTTCCGCTCGTCGCAGTACGGCGACGAGGTGGATCGGCCGGTGAAGAAGGCGGACGGCACGCCGACCTACTTCTGCGCGGACATCGCGTACCACTGGGACAAGCGGCAGCGCGCCGACGCGCTGGTGGACGTCCTCGGGGCCGATCACGGCGGGTACGTCCCGCGGCTCGAGGCGGCGCTCGAGGCGCTCGGCGCGTCGCGGCGGGACCTGCACGTCGTCCTCATCCAGATGGTGAACCTCACCCGCGGCGGCGAGGCGGTGAAGATGTCGAAGCGCGCCGGCACGGTGGTGTCGCTGCGCGAGGTGGTCGACGAGGTGGGGCGCGACGCGGCGCGCTTCATCTTCCTCACGCGCCGCTCCGACGCGCAGCTCGACTTCGACATCGAGCTCGCGAAGCGGCAGACGCTCGACAATCCGGTGTTCTACGTACAGTACGGCCACGCGCGCCTCGCCCAGATCTTCGTGAAGGCGCGCGAGGCGGGCGTCGCGGTGCCGGAGTTCGACCTCGAGGCGTTGCGCACGCTCGCCGGGCCGGAGGAGCAGGACCTCATCCGGCGCGTCGTGGCGTTCCCGGACATGCTCGCCGCCGCCGCGCTCGCCTACGAGCCGCACCGCGTGGCGTTCTACCTCCAGGAGACGATCGCGGCGTTCCACTCGTACTACACGCAGGGCAAGCGCACCGGCGAGCGGGTCATCTCGTCGGACGCGCGGAAGACGGCGGGGCGGCTCTTCCTCTGCCGTGCGCTGAAGCAGGTGCTCCAGAACGGCCTCGGCGTCCTCGGCGTCGCCGCCCCGGAGCGGATGGAGAGTCCGGAAACTCGCGATATCGTGGACGACGTCTAGAATCCTCGTCGCATGCGCGATGAGAACGCCCGCGTCCGCGAGAAGTTCGAGCTCTCCCTGGACGGCCGGCAGATCGCCTCGATCGTCGTCGGCGCGCTCGTCATCCTCGGGGTCGTGTTCGTGCTCGGCCTGAACGTCGGACGTCAGGTCGCCACCCGCCAGGCGAGCGCCGCGCGCGGCGGGGACCTCGAGGCGCTGGATCGCGGCCCGACCGCCGCGGTCCCGCCCATGGACGGCGCCTCGCTCACGTTCCACGATCGGCTCGTGAAGCAGAAGCCACCCACGCAGCCGCCCGTGACGGCCGTGACGGCCGTGGCGGCCCCGGCGCCAGCGCCGACGTCGACGTCGACCGCGCCCACGACCCCGGCAGCGACCGGACTTTCCGAGGCCGCTCATCCCGAGCCTAGCGACGCCGCGTCAGCGGCGGAGCGAAGTCGAGGGACCCCGGCCGCGAAGCCCTCTGCGTCGTCGGCTGGGGCCTTCACCATCCAGATCGGCGCCACGCAGGAGCGCGCCGAGGCCGACCGCATCGCCGCCCGCTACCGTTCGCTGCGCCCGCGCGTCGAGGCGGCGGACGTGCAGGGGAAGGGGCGCTGGTACCGCGTGCGCGTGGGGAGCTTCGACACGCGCGAGGCCGCCGAGCGCTACCGTCATGACGTCTCGCGGGAAACCGGGGTGGCGGGGTACGTCACCGCGAGCCGCTAGCTATACAGTCGGATCCCATGACCACGTCGTTCGACAGACCGAAGCGCGTCGACAAGCCTTGGGGCTACGAGCTCTGGTGGGCGCAGACCGACCGCTACGTCGGCAAGCTCCTGCACGTGAAGGCCGGCTCACAGCTCTCGCTGCAGTACCACGTGAAGAAGGACGAGACGATCCACCTCTGGAGCGGGGAGATGATCCTCGTCCTGCAGGACGGCGACCGGCTCGTCGATCACCGCATGCAGCCGGGCGACAGCTACCACGTGAAGCCGGGCACGGTGCACCGCATGCGGGCGGTGAGCGACTGCGACGTGCTCGAGGTCTCGACCCCCGAGGTCGACGACGTCGTGCGCGTGCAGGACGACTACGGGCGGACCGGCTAGGGCGGGCGTCACACTCGCGCTCCCGCGGGCGTGCGGCCCGGGGAGGGGCGCGAATCGCGCTACGCAGCGTCGTGCTGGCGTGGTGCGCAGGGGCCGTGAATCAATCCCCGGACCGAGCCAGGTGGACGAGACGCGAGCAGCGCGAGGCGCGACGACCGAGCATCCCCGTAGGCGATGTGAGGGAGGAGCAACGAAGCGATGCGACGCGGATCGGCCGCCGCGGCGACGGGAGGGGATTGCTTCACGGCCTCTAGCGCGCGAGCAGCAAGCCGAGCCCGGCCGCGAGCGCGATGAGCGCGGCGAGGAGCATCCCCACGCGCCGCGGGTCCGAGCGCCGTTCGCGGACCCCCTGCAGCGCGGGCATCGCGCCGGCGCGCACCCAGCGCGGCGACGTCTCGGCGCGCACGAGATCGTCGTCGGCGAGGAAGCCGTGGGCGTAGAGGTCGTGCAGATCCGCGAGCGAGGGGACGACGAGCTCTTCTCCCTCGGCGTTCCGCACGCGGTACGTCATCCTGCGCATCCGTTCCTCCTCAAGGAGCAGTGAACCAATCCCGTCACGTCGCGGGCCCGAGCTCGGCGCAGATTGCCTCCGCGACCTTGAGCCCGTCCACCGCCGAGGACACGATCCCGCCCGCGTACCCGGCGCCCTCGCCGGCGGGATAGAGCCCGCGGATCGCGGGCGACTGGAGATCCGTCCCGCGCACGAGCCGGCACGGCGAGCTCGTCCTGGACTCGATCCCGATGAGCACCGCCTCGTCCGTCACGAATCCGCGCATCCGCCGCTCGAACGCGCGCAGCCCCGCGCGCAGCGCCTCCTGGAGCTGCGGCGGGTACAGGGCGGAGAGGTCGGCCGGCGTGATCCCGGGCTGGTAGGACGTCCTGCCGGGCGGCGCGCCCGGGCGGTGCGCCAGGTACGCCGCGAGCCGCTGGGCGGGCGCGTGGTAGCCGCCGCCCCCGAGCACGTAGGCGGCGCGCTCCCACTTGCGCTGCCAGGCGAGCCCCGCGAGCGCCCCCTCGAAGCCCTCGGCGGCGAAGTCCGCGGGCGAGACCGCGACGACGATCCCGGCGTTCGCGAGCGGCGAGGAGCGGCGCGAGTTGGACATGCCGTTCGTGCACTGCATCTCGGGCTCGGTGGGCGTCGGCACGACCACGCCGCCCGGGCACATGCAGAACGAGAACACGCCGCGCGCGGCGCCGGCGACCTTGGGGTTGTCGGCGAGCTTGTAGTCGGCCGGCGGCAGGTTCGGATGCCGCTCCCTCGCGCCGTACTGGATCCGGTCGATGAGCGGCTGCGGGTGCTCGGCGCGGAACCCGACCGCGAACGGCTTCGCCTCGATCGGCCAGCCGCGCGCCGCGAACAGCTCGAACAGCTCGCGCGCGCTGTTTCCGGGCGCGAGCACGAGCCGGTCCGACTCGAGCGTGCGCCCGTCCGCGAGGCGGAGCCCGGCGAAGCGGCCGTCCCGCAGCGCGAGGTCGATCGCGCGCGCGCCCCACACGAACGTGCAGCCGCCGCGCTCCAGCTCCTCGCGCATCGCCGAGATCGCCGCGGGCAGGACGTCCGAGCCGACGTGCGGCTTGCCCTCGACCACGATCCGCCCGACGTTCCCGAAGCGCGCGAACAGCTCCACCACCTTGCGCACCGCCGGGTGGTGGATGCGCGTCCCGAGCTTCCCGTCGGTGTACGCGCCGGCGCCGCCCTCGCCGAAGTTCATGTTCGACTCGGGGTCGAGCGCTCCGCTGCGCATGAGCGTCGCGACGTCGCGCCGGCGCGGGCTCACTGGCTTGCCGCGATCGACCACGATGGACGTCACGCCGCGCTCGAGCAGCGTCCACGCGCAGAAGAGGCCGGCCGGCCCCGCGCCGAGGATGAGGGGCGGCGCGGCAGGCCTGCGCGCGGGCGCGGGCGCAGGCTCCGGAGCGGAGACGACCGCGACGTCCGCCGGCGTGCCGCGGATCGAGCCCTCGACCTCGACCTCCACGTTCACGAGCCAGCGCACGTGGCCCTTGCGGCGCGCGTCGAGCGAGCGCCGGACCACCGTGGCGTCGCGCAGGTGCTCCGCGGAGAGGCCGAGCCGCTCGGCGGCGCGGCGCGTCAGGAGCGACTCGTCCTCGTCGAGCCAGAGCGGGATGTTCGAGATCCGGTAGCGCATCAGTTCCTCTCACCGCGAAGCGCGCTACGCGGCGTGCCCGGAGCGCGGGCAGAGCGTGCGAAGAAGGTTACGCACCCACGCGGCCGGGCTGGCGGGGCCTCGCCACGTGCAAGTGCCCGAAACCCCTGGCAACATGCCTCGGCTCGCGGGAGTGGCCCGCGCCTTGCTCTCGGAATCTGCCATCGCGACACGGCGCGGTCGTATCTCCGGTTGGGAGTGAACGCAATGGTCCCAGGCATGCTGGACGTGAAGGGAACGAAGATCCTCGCGAAGTCGCTCTTCAAGGAGCTGCGTGGCAACGGCTACTCGACGAACCAGATCCTGAGCCTCTCGACGGAGCTCATCGATCTCGTCACGCAGGATCTCAAGGGCGAGCACGCTGCCGCCGCCGCGCAGGCGGCCGCCGCACGCGAGAGTGCCCTCGAGGCGCCGCGAGCCCTCTAGCCAGCGCGCGCGGCGTCGCCGCGCCCTCGCAACGATCGCGCGCAGGACTGGGACGACGCCGAGCGATCGGCGTCGTTTCGTTTCTTGCAGCTCTCGTCGCGCGCTCCCCCTCGTTTCCCATTGACGCTCCGGATCCTCGCCGGTAGGTTACCGCCGCTTTTCAACCCCTTGGCGAGGAGGGCAGCGGCATGGCACGGATTGCAATCAACGGGTTCGGTCGCATCGGTCGGTGCGTGGTCCGGGCGGCGATCGAGCGCGGTGAGAAGGACCTCGAGTTCGTCTCGATCAACGATCTCACGGACACGAAGACCCTCGCCCACCTCCTGAAGTACGACTCCGTGCACGGGGTCCTCGCCGCCGACGTCAAGGCGACCGAGAAGGGCATCCTCGTGAACGGCAAGGAGATCGAGGTGACGGCGATCAAGTCGCCGGCCGATCTCCCGCACCAGAAGAACAAGGTCGACCTCGTCCTCGAGTGCACCGGCCTCTTCACCGAGCGCGAGAAGGCCGAGGGCCACCTCAAGGCGGGCGCCCCGCGCGTCCTCATCTCGGCGCCGGCGAAGGGCCCCGACATCACGGTCGCCTTCGGGATCAACCACGACAAGCTCGACAAGGCGAAGCACAAGATCGTCTCGAACGCGTCCTGCACGACGAACTGCCTCACGCCGGTCGCGAAGGTCATGCTGGAGAGCTTCGGCATCAAGCGCGGCCTCATGACCACGATCCACTCCTACACGAACGACCAGAACCTCCTCGACCTGCCGCACAAGGACCTGCGCCGCGCGCGGGCGGCGGCGCTGTCGATGATCCCCTCGACGACCGGCGCCGCGAAGGCGGTCGCCGAGGTCATCCCCGAGCTCAAGGGCAAGCTCCACGGCACCGCGGTGCGCGTGCCGACCCCGAACGTCTCGCTCGTGGATCTCACCGTCGAGATCGAGAAGCCGGCGACCGCCGAGGAGATCAACGCCGCGTTCAAGAAGGCGGCCGGGGGCGCGCTGAAGGGCGTGCTCGAGTACTCCGAGGCGCCCACGGTGTCGGTGGACTACAACCACAACCCGCACTCGTCGATCTTCGACGCGACGAGCACCTTCGTCATCGACGGCACGTTCGCGAAGGTCTTCGCCTGGTACGACAACGAGTGGGGCTTCTCGAACCGCATGGTCGACGTGGCGAAGCTCCTCACGAAGTGAGGTCGCCCGTGGCGCTCAAGACCATCGACGCGCTCGACCTCGCCGGCAAGCGCGTCTTCATCCGCGTCGACTTCAACGTCCCGCTCGACGAGCAGCGGCGGGTGACGGACGACGCCCGCATCCGCGCGGCGCTGCCGACCATCCAGTACGCCATCAAGGCGCGCGCCAAGATCATCCTCGGCTCGCACCTCGGCCGCCCCAAGGGCAAGCCCGACGACCGCAAGAAGCTCTCGCTCGAGCCCGCCGCGGAGCGGCTCTCGGAGCTCCTCGAGCAGGACGTCATCCTCGCCGACGACTGCGTGGGCGACGGCGTGAAGAAGCTCGTCCGCGATCTCAAGGAGGGGCAGGTGCTCCTCCTCGAGAACCTCCGCTTCCATCCGGAGGAGGAGAAGAACGACGAGGCCTTCGCGCGCGAGCTCGCGAGCCTCTGCGACGTCTGGGTGAACGACGCGTTCGGCACGGCCCACCGCGCCCACGCCTCGACCGCCGGGATGGCCGCGTTCGTGAAGGAGAAGGCGGCCGGCTTCCTCATCCAGAAGGAGGTCGAGTACCTCGGCAAGGCGCTCGGCAGCCCCGAGCGGCCGTTCGTGGCGCTCATCGGCGGGGCGAAGGTCTCCGACAAGATCAAGGTCCTCGAGAACCTCATCGCGAAGGCCGACGCGGTCTGCATCGGCGGCGCGATGGCCTACACGTTCCTCGAGGCGCAGGGCGTCGCGGTCGGCAAGAGCCTCGTCGAGAAGGACAAGCTCGAGCTCGCGCGTCAGATCCTCGAGCGCGCCGCGGCGCGCAAGGTGGATCTGCTCCTCCCCGTCGATCACGTCTGCGGGGCCGAGCCGAAGGAGACCGCGGAGCGCGTGGTGGTGAACGACCGCGCGATCCCCGACGGCCTCATGGGCCTCGACATCGGCCCGAAGACGCTCGACCGGTACCGGCAGCGGATCCTCGGCGCGAAGACCGTCTTCTGGAACGGCCCCATGGGCCTGTTCGAGCAGAAGCCGTGGGCCGAGGGCACGTTCGGCGTCGCGAAGGCGATGGCCGACAGCCCGGGCGTCACCGTCGTCGGCGGCGGCGACAGCGCCGCGGCCGTCGAGGAGGCGGGGCTCGTCGCGAAGATGAAGCACGTCTCCACGGGCGGCGGCGCGAGCCTCGAGTTCATCGAGGGGCGCGTGCTGCCCGGCATCCAGGTCCTCGAGAGCTAGCGCATGGCCCGCCAGAAGTTCATCTGCGGCAACTGGAAGATGCACAAGACCGTCGCCGAGACGGCGGCGCTCGTCCGCGAGCTCCGCGCCGCGCTGGGCGACCTCGCCGGCAAGGTCCAGGTCGCGGTCGCGCCGCCGTTCACCGCGCTCGCCGCGGCGGTCCACGCGGCGAGCGGCTCGGCCATCGAGGTCGCGGCGCAGAACGTCCACTGGGAGAAGCAGGGCGCGTTCACCGGTGAGGTGTCCGCCCCCATGCTCGCCGACGTGGGCTGCCAGCACGGGATCGTCGGCCACAGCGAGCGGCGCCAGCTGTTCGGGGAGACCGACGAGACCGTGCGCAAGAAGGTGGGTGCGCTGCTCACCGCGGGCGTCCGGCCGATCGTGTGTGTCGGCGAGACGCTCCAGGAGCGCGAGGCAGGGCGGACGCTCGAGGTCGTGGATCGCCAGGTGCGCCAGGGGCTCGCCGGGCTCGGCGCCGAGACGCTCGCGGCCGTGACGCTCGCGTACGAGCCGGTGTGGGCGATCGGAACCGGCAAGACGGCCACGGCCGCCCAAGCGCAGGAGGTCCATGCTTCCATCCGGAAGCTCCTCCGCGAGCTCGCGGGTTCCGTCGCGGACCAGATCCGGGTACAGTACGGCGGCTCGGTCAAGCCCGAGAACGCCGCGGAGCTCATGGCGCAGCCGGACGTGGACGGCGCGCTGGTGGGCGGCGCGAGCCTCAAGGCGTCGGACTTCGTCGCCATCGTGAAAGGTGCAATCCGTTGATCACCCTCGTCACCATCCTGCACGTCCTCGTCTGCGTCTTCCTGATCCTCGTGATCCTCCTCCAGGCCGGTAAGGGCGGCGGGATGGGCGCGGCGTTCGGCGGGGCCGGCGCTCAGACCGTGTTCGGCGGCCGCGGGGCGCAGACGCTGCTCGGCAAGGTCACGAGCATCTCGGCCGCGATCTTCATGCTCACGTCGGTCACGCTCGCGTACAACGCCTCGCGGTCGAGCTCGGTCGTGCAGCGCACCGCCCTGCCCGCGACGCAGTCCCCGACCCCCGGCCAGAGCCCGCTCGCGCCGCCCCCCAACGCGCCCCAGTCCGTCCCGCCGGCGCCGCAGCAGCCCGCGCCCACGAAGTAGCCGTCGTCCGAGACTTCCGCGCGAGCGCGCGAGGGGAGGGGAGCCGGGTTTCCGGGTCCCCTCTTCGCGTTCGAGCGCGCCGGCGCCGAGCGTTTGAGCTGACCCCCGAGCCCGAGCCCGAGTCCGCGCCCGAGCCCGGTGCGTCGGGCACGGGCTCGGGCGCGGGCGCGGGCGCGTTCACGGCACCTGTCGGTCCCGAAAAACGCAGAGAGGGGATCCGATCTCCCGGATCCCCTCCCTCGTTGCGCAGTGTGCCCAGGGCGAGATTCGAACTCGCACGCCTTACGGCGCCACCCCCTCAAGATGGTGTGTCTACCAGTTCCACCACCTGGGCGTCTCGAAGCGGACGGGTTTCTAGCAAAGGGGCGCCCGGCGCGCAATAGCGCAGTTCAGAACGCGCCACGTCTTCGCCGAGCGCCCGGGCGGTCGTCCCCGGCGATCCGCGGATCCTTACACGCCCTCGAGATACTGCCGCTTCTCCTCGACGTCCTTCCACTGGTCGGCGTCCGGCAGCGCGTCCTTCTTCTCGGAGATGTTCGGCCAGGTCTTGCACAGGTCGGCGTTGAGCTGCGTGTACTCCGTCCATTTCGCCGGCAGGCTCTCCTCCGGGAAGATCGCCTTCGTCGGGCAGGCGGGCTCGCAGGCGCCGCAGTCGATGCACTCGTCGGGGTGGATCACGAGGAAGTTCGGCCCCTCGTAGAAGCAGTCGACGGGGCACACCTCGACGCAGTCGGTGTACTTGCACTTGATGCAGGGCTCGGCAACCACGTAAGCCATCGACGACCTCCTCCCTCGTGCCGAGGGGTCTAACCTACGGCTCGTAGTAGTCGAGCCCGAGGTGGGTGATGAGCTCCTCACCCGCCATGTGACGCAGCGTGTTCTTGAGCTTCGTGAGCTGGATGAACAGGTCGTGCTCCGGGTAGAGCCCCTCGGCGACCATCGGGCTCTTGAAGTAGAAGCTCATCCACTCCTGGATCCCGCTCATCCCCGCGCGCTGCGCGAGGTCGATGAAGAGCGCGATGTCGAGCGCGACCGGCGCTGCGAGGATCGAGTCCCGGCAGAGGAAGTTCACCTTGATCTGCATCGGGTAGCCGAGCCAGCCGACGATGTCGATGTTGTCCCAGCCCTCCTTGTTGTCGCCGCGGGGCCGGTAGTAGTGGATCTGCACCTTGTGGTCGAACTTGCCGTACAGGTCCGGGTACAGCTCGGGCTGGAGGATGTGCTCGAGCACCGAGAGCTTCGAGACCTCCTTCGTCTTGAAGCTGCCGGGATCGTCGAGCACCTCGCCGTCGCGGTTCCCGAGGATGTTGGTCGAGAACCAGCCCTCGAGGCCGAGCATGCGCGCCTTCAGCATCGGCGCGAGCACCGTCTTCATGAGCGTCTGGCCGGTCTTGAAGTCCTTGCCGGCGATGGCGACGCCCTGCTTCTTCGCGAGCTGCTGGAGCGCGGGGATGTCGACCGTCAGGTTCGGCGCGCCGTTCGCGAACGGGATGCCCTCCTTCAGCGCGGCCCACGCGTAGATCATCGACGGCGCGATCGCCGGATCGTTCGCGGCCATCGCCGCCTCGAACCGATCGAGCTGCCCGTGCACCCCCGACGGCTGAAGGTAAACCTCGGTCGACGCGCACCAGACCATCACCGCCCGCGCGCAGTCCTGCTCGCGCATGAACCGGCGGATGTCCTCGCGGAGCTGCTCGCCGAGCTCGAGCTTGTTCGCGCCGCGCTTCACGTTCGGGCCGTCGAGCCGCTTCACGTAGTCGGGCGAGAAGACGGCGGGCATCGCCTTCACCGCCGAGAGCGGCTCCTTGAGCTGTTCGAGGAGCGCCGGTTCCAGGACGCGGGCATGGCAGGCGGACTCGTACGCGTCGTCGGGGAACACGTCCCAGGCGCCGAAGCGTACGTCGCCGAGCGACGCGAGCGGCACGAGCTCCTTGATGAGCGGCGCCCTGCGCTCCGTGCGCTTGCCGAGCCGGACTGTGCCCATCTGCGTGAGCGAGCCGATCGGCTTTGCGAGCCCTCGGCGCACCGCCTCGACTCCGGCGATGAGGGTGGTGCCGACGGCCCCGAGCCCGGGGAGGAGGACGGCGAGCTTCCCGGACGCGGGGGCGATGGGGCGTGGCTTCTTCACGGAGCGTTCCTTGGGCTGGGGTTTCCCGGAGAAGGTCTCCGGGCCGCGGCGTCCTGGCAACCCCGCCCGAACGCAGCGTGTGAATGATTCCGCGCCGCGCGCGGAGAGGGGACGGGCTGGCGGGTTCTCCCCTGGGGGGGTAGGATGCGCACATGTCCGGGAGCTCCGCCAGCGAACCGGTCGTGCTGTTCGTGCACCGCGGCGGCTGGCAGGACCGCTACCAGGCGACGACGATCGCCGTAACCGCCGCCGCGCTCGGCGACCCGGTGACGGTGGCGCTGTTCTTCGAGCCCCTCCGGCTGTGGGTGTCCAGCCGCTTCGACGAGGGCGCTCCGCCCGAGGCCGGCACCGCGCGCGTCGCGAACCTGCGCGAGAGCCTCGAGGAGGCGCGGCGCGAGCTCGGGCTGCGGGTCGTGGCGTGCGACACCGCCGTGAGGCTCGCCGGGCTCGTCCCCGACGAGATCCGCGCGCAGATCGACGCGATCGCGACGCTCCCGTCGCTCTGGCGCGACGCGCAGGCGGGGAGGGCGCTCGTGTTCTGAAGACGCCCTCGCTCGCGACTGGGCTTCAGGGGAGCGAAGAACGAGCCTGACACCGTGCCCGAGGTTGCCGCCCCGTCCGGCGCGGGATATACGCGGTCCTCGATGAGCCTCTCCGGCAAGACCGCGCTCGTCATCGGCGCGGGTGGCCTCGGCGGGCCGGCCCTGCTCACGCTCGCCGCCGGCGGCGTCGGCACGCTCGTCGTCGTCGAGGACGACGTCGTGGAGACGTCGAACCTGAACCGGCAGCCACTCTTCAAGGAGGCGGACGTCGGAGAGCGGAAGGCAGCCGTCGCGGCGGCGCGCCTCCGCGCGATCTTCCCTTCCGTCGCCGTGGACGCGCGGGACCTCCGCTTCGACGTGGGGAACGCGCTCGCGCTCGTCGGCGCGGCCGACGTCGTCGTCGACGGCTCGGACAACTTCGCGACGAAGTTCCTCGCGAACGACGCCGCGCTCCGCGCGCGGAGGCCGCTCGTCCACGGCGGGATCCTCCGGACGACCGCGCAGCTGCTCACCGTCGCGCCCGCCGGGATCGGCGGGTGCCTGCGCTGCCTGTTCGAGGCGCCGCCGCCGCAGGGCGCGGTCCCATCGTGCGCGGAGGCGGGCGTGCTGGGCGCGACCGCGGGCTTCGCGGGCGCGCTCATGGGCGCGGAGGCGCTGCGGCTCCTCGCCGGAGAGCGGGGCGCGTACGAGGGGAGGCTGTTCACCTACGAGGCGCGCTCTGCCCGAGGCCGGCTCGTGCTCGTCCGCAGGCGCCCCGGCTGCGCCGCTTGCGCCGGGACGCAGCCGCTCGAGCCGAGCGAGCCGGTCGCCTGCGCCGCGCCGGCCCGCAGCGAGGGGGCGGCGTGAGCGCGAGCGCCGCGGCGCGCGTCGACGTCCGCGCGTACGCCTGCCCGATGACCTACGTGAAGGCGAAGATCGCGCTCGACCGGCTCGCCGCGGGAGAGCGGCTCGAGGTCTGGCTCGCCGCGGGCGAGCCGCTCGAGAACCTGCCCAGGAGCGCCGCCGAGGACGGACACCGCGTCATCGCGGTGGAGCCGCTCGCCGGCGAGCCTGGCGCGTTCCGCGTGCTCGTCGAGAAGGGCGCCGGCACCGCGCCCGAGTGGCCGTAGGATCGGGCGATCGCGGAGGCTTCGTGGACGACGACCGGATCGGGCGATACGCACGGCAGCTCCTCGTGCCGGGCTTCGGCGAGGAGGCGCAGGCACGGCTCGGCCGAGCGCGGGTGCGGGTGGTGGGGGCGGACGCGGTCGCCTCCGCCGGGCTCGTCTTCCTCGTGCAGGCCGGGGTGGGCCGGCTCTGGATCGAGGACGCCGAGGACGTCGCGCCGGCCGACGCGAGCGGGTGGCTCTTCGCGCCCTCGTCGGTCGGTACGCCCCGTGTCGACGCGGCGAGTGCGGTCCTCGCCCCGCTTTCGCGCTTCGTCTCCGTCGAGCGATACCCGACGGGAGGCGTCCCGAGCGCGACGCTCGTCTTCGCCTCGTCGGTGCCGCAGGCGCTCGCGTCGGCGGAGTCGGCCAGGCGCGCGGGGATCCCGCACGTCGTCGTCGAGCCCGACGCGGACGGCGGCGCGCTCGTCGTCGTTCCGCCCGGCGCGCCGTGCTACGCGTGCGCCCGGTCGACCACCGGTATCGGCCGCCCCGCGCAGCCCGGCATCGCGGCGCTCTCCGCGCTAGCGGCGCAGGAGCTCGTGCTCATGATCGCGAACCCCGGCTCGGTTCCCGGGCGCCGCATCGACCTCGTCCGCGGCGTCGCGACCGCGCGCCCGACGAGCCGGCTCGCCGGCTGCGCGTGCGGGAGCACCGCGGGCGCGGACGAGGCCGCCGGACCGGCCTGACGTGAACGGCGCGGCTGCCTCCCGGCGCGCCTCCCCTTCGTGCCAGCCCAGCGTCTCGTTCTCCCGACGTGAACGGGTGTCCGGGCACGGCCCGTCGATTGACCCTGCGAGAAGGACCGGACGGGGCGGGTATTGCGCAACATCGCGCGGCGGCAGGGGAAATGCGTTTGCCACGGCGGAAATACCCGTTTGGCGTGATGCGATCCGGCGGGGTATACTCGCAAGACTGCGCTCGAACGGACGGGCCCCCGCGACGCGCGGGCGACGGCCGGGCCGTCAGGGACGCTGGAGGACGCATGGATACGCAGAGCACCGGCTTCGTCATCTGGCTGACGGGGATGAACCGCGCCGGCAAGAGCACGCTCGCCGCCCACCTCGCCAAGCGCCTCGCCGCGGCGGGCAAATCCGTGGAGCTGCTCGACGAGGACGGCCAGGCCGCCGTGCTGCTGGAGGGCCTCGGCGCGGGCAAGGAAGACCACGCGAAGGCGGTGGCACGGCTCGGGCTCGTCGCGAAGGCGGTGGCGCGTGCGGGCGGGATCGCGGTGTGCGCAGCGCTCTCCCCGTACCGCGACGCGCGCGAGGCCCTCCGCAAGGAGGCGCGCCGGTTCGTCGAGGTCTTCGTGGACTGCTCCATGGAGAAGCTCCAGCAGCGTGACCCGCAGGGCATCTACCGCCGCGCGCTCGCGGGTGAGCTGAAGCAGGTGCCCGGCGTCGACGTGCCGTACGAGCCGCCGACGCACGCGGACGTCACCGTGCACACCGACGAGATCGCGGTCGAGGAGGCCGGCACGCGCGTCTTCCAGGCGCTCGTCGATCAGCGGCTCGTAGGGCCGGCCGAGTTCGGGCGGATCACGGGCGGGCTGCGACCGCGGCGTGGCAAGCCTGCACGGGCGGCACGCGGACGCGCCCGGCGGAAGCTCGTCGCGAAACCCGCCGCGCGCCAGGCGCCGAAGAAGGCCGCCGGACGGGCGACGAAGACCGCGAAGCGCCGCCGCTGAG
>DATIDF010000190.1:0-6836 GCA_035456445.1 Anaeromyxobacter sp. | reverse complement strand
CGGCACCGCGCGGAGCGCGGCACGGACGGGCGCGGACGAGCCCCACGAAGGGCTACAGCAGGATGGCGCCGGCCGCCTGCGCGAGGCGTACGACCGGATCCGCCACGATCCCGAGCAGCACGACGACGGCCACGGCCGCTGCGAGCGCGATCGACATCGAGGTCGCCGGAGAGAGCGCCTCGCTCTCTCCCGAGGCCGGCCGCATGTACATGTAGACGACCACGCGGAGGTAGTAGTAGACGCCCATCGCGCTCGTCAGGAGGCCCAGGATCGCGAGGCCGTAGAGCTGCGCTCCGACGGCCGCCTGGAAGATGTAGAGTTTCCCGACGAAGCCGGCGGTGGGAGGAATGCCCGCGAGCGAGAGCAGGAAGACCGACATCGCGAACGCGAGCGCCGGGCGGCGGCGGGCGAGGCCTGCGAACCGCTCGAGGTCCCACGGATCGACCGGCTCGTCGTCGAGGCGCGCGCGCCGCTCGAGCGCACCGACGATCGCGAACGCGCCGATCGCCGTCGCGGCGTAGGCGGCGAGGTAGAAGAGAATCCCGGCAAGGGCCTTCTCGCGCGCGCCCGCGACCGAGGCGGACACGACGCCGACGAGCAGGTACCCGGCGTGCGCCACCGAGGAGTACGCGAGCATCCGCTTCACCGAGCGCTGCGGCACCGCGAGCAGGTTCCCGAAGATCATCGTCAGGACCGCGAGGCCGCTGAGGATCCCGGAGAACGCGCTCGCCTGCGCGGCGGTGCCGACCTCGGCGGAGAGGAAGATGCGGGCGAGGAACGCGAACGCGGCGGTCTTCACGCCCGCCGCCATGAACGCGGTCACCGGCGTCGGGGCACCTTCGTAGACGTCCGGCGTCCAGGCGTGGAACGGGACCGCCGCGATCTTGAAGGCGATGCCCGAGGCGACGAGGGCGAGGCCGGCGAGGTAGAGCGGCGAGCCGCGCCCCTTCGGCAGCTCGGCGAAGAGCGTCGAGCCGGTAGCGCCGTACAGGAGCGCCGCGCCGTAGAGCAGGAGCGCCGACGAGATGGCGCCGAGCACGAGGTACTTGAACGCCGCCTCCGAGGGGCGCTTGCCCCGGCGGAGGTAGGCGGCGAGCGAGTAGGTCGCGAGGCTCATCACCTCGATCGCGATGAACGCGACGAGGAGATCCGACGCCATGCCGAGGAGCGCCATGCCCGCCGAGCCGAACAGCGCCAGCGCGTAGAACTCCCCGCGCTCGGCGTTCCGGGCCCGCAGCCAGCTCGTGCCGACGAGCGCGGAGAGCGCGAGCCCCGCGCACACGATGACGGTCACGAACGCCGAGAAGTCGTCGCAAACCGCCTGGCGGCCGAACACGTGCCCGGACACAGGCCGCAGCACCGCGGACGCGGCTGCGCCGGCGGCGAACACGACCGTGATGCCCGCCTGGTACCCGCGCCGCCCCGAGACGAGGAACACCTCGCTGAGGAGCACCGCGAGCGCCCCGACCGTCAGGATCGCGATCGGGAGGAGCGCCACGAAGTCGTTCGTCGGGAAGCCATTCATGTCAGTGAGCCCCACCGGTCGGGAGGACGATCGGGAGCGCCGGCACCGGGGCCTCGGCGCCCGCGCGGACGGCGACGGCCGGCGAGACGGTGCCGACCTGCGGGCCCGCGCCGAGGCGCTCCTCGGCCAGCTGGAACCGCGCGACGAGCCGGTCGACCGCCGGCTTCGCCGGGGCGAGGAACGGGCCCGGCAAGATCCCCATCACCACGATGAGCACGAGCATCGGGACGAGGACGAAGCCCTCGCGCACGCTGAGGTCCCGGAGCCCGCGGTTCGCGGGGTTGCGCATCCCGCCGAAGAACACTCGCTCGACCAGGATGAGCATGTACACCGCACCCAGGATGACGCCGAGCGCGCCCAGGGTCGCGAACACCGGCGCGGAGCGGAGGCGCGAGAGCCAGGTCCCCGAGAGGATGAGGAACTCGCCCACGAAGCCGTTCGTGCCCGGGAGCCCGATCGACGAGAGCGTCACGATGACGAACGCGGTCGCGATGAGCGGGACCTGCTTCGCGATCCCGCCATACTCGGCGATGAGGCGCGTGTGGCGCCGCTCGTAGAGCATGCCGACGAGGAGGAACAGCGCGCCCGTCGACACCCCGTGGTTCAGCATCTGGTAGACCGACCCGGTGAGCCCCTCGGCCGAGAGCGCGAGGAGACCGAGCATCACGAAGCCGAGGTGCGAGACCGAGGAGTAGGCGACGAGCCGCTTCATGTCGGTCTGCACGAGCGACATGAGCGCGCCGTAGAGGATCCCGATCAGCGCGAGCGTGGCGATGGCCGTGCGGAACTGGAGCGCCGCCTCGGGGAAGAGCGGCAGCGCGTACCGGAAGAAGCCGAACGTGCCCATCTTGAGGAGCACGCCGGCGAGGATGACCGAGCCGGCGGTGGGCGCCTCGGTGTGCGCGTCGGGCAGCCACGTGTGGAGGGGGAACATCGGCACCTTCACCGCGAACGCGAGCGCGAACGCGAGGAAGAGCCAGCGCGCCGCCTCGGGCGTCACCTGCAGCGCCTGACGCGCGTCGACGTAGTCGAAGGTCCCGCCGTCGTGGAAGTAGACGTACAGGATGGCGAGCAGCATGAGGACGCTCGCCGCGAACGTGAAGATGAAGAACTTCACCGTCGCGTAGAGGCGGTTCTGCGAGCCCCAGACGCCGATGAGCAGGTACATCGGGACGAGGATGAGCTCCCAGAAGACGTAGAAGAGGACGAGGTCGAGCGCCGCGAAGGTCCCGATCATCGCCGTCTCGAGGACGAGCAGCGCGATCATGAACTCCTTCACGCGCTCCTCGACCGCCCGCCACGCGGACAGGATCACGATCGGCGTGAGCACGGTCGTGAGCATCACGAGCAGGAGCGCCACCCCGTCGAGCCCGACGTGGTAGCCGATGCCGATCGACTGGATCCACGGCACGCGCGTCTCGAACTGGAACTCGGGCGCGCCGGCGGACGCGTCGAAGCCGAACCAGAGCCCGAGAGACAGCACGAACGTGAGGACCGTGAAGACGAGCGTGACGGAGCGGTGCTGGTTCGGCTCCTCTCGCGGGAGGAGCACGAGCGCGAGCGCGCCCACGAGCGGAAGGAACGTGACGACGGTGAGCAGGTTCACGATCTAGCGCCCCCCCGCGCCGAGGACCGTCCAGAGGATCACCGCCGCGGCCACGGCCATCACGGCCGCGTAGCGCTGCAGGTCGCCGTTCTGCGCGACGCGGAACACCGACCCGGCGAACCCGACCGCGCGGGCGACGCCGTTCACGAGCAGGCCGTCGATGGCGAACACGTCCACGATGCGCCACAGGATGTACGCCGTGAAGCGGAGCGGCTCGATGATGAGGACCTGATAGAGCTCGTCGACGCGGAACTTGTCGTACGCGAAGCGGTACACCCGCGGGAACGCGAGCGCGAGCTTCGCCGGCGCCTCGCGCGCGGGGCCGACGTACATCGTCCACGCGACGAACGTGCCGAGCGCGGCGATCGCCCAGGCCGCGAAGTACGGCCAGCTCGGGTGCTCGCCGGCGTGAAGGTGCTCGACCGCGAGCAGCCGCTCGGTGCCGAGCGCGAACACCGGCGCGACGAACCGCTCGAACACGTGGCCGAGCGGCCCGTGCACCGGCAGCGCGAGCACGACCGCGACGACCGACAGGATCGCGAGGATCCAGAGCGGGATCGTCATCACCGGAGACGACTCGTGCGCGTGCTCGGCGGCGTGGGTGCGCGGCTTCCCCACGAAGGTGAGGAAGAAGAGCCTCGACATGTAGAAGGCGGTGCCGAGCGCTGCGAGCGCACCGATCACGTAGGCGATCTCGCCGACCTGGTGCCAGGCCGGGTTGTGGCTGAAGAGCGCGTTCCCGAGGATCGCGTCCTTCGACCAGAAGCCGGACAGCGGGACGAAGCCGGTGATGGCGAGCGTCGCGATCCCGAACGTCGCGGCGGTACTTGGCATCTTCTTGAGGAGCCCGCCCATCTTGCGGATGTCGGTCTCGTCGCCCATCCCGTGCATCACGGAGCCGGCACCGAGGAACAGGCAGCCCTTGAAGAATGCGTGCGTCACGAGGTGCAGCACGCCCGCCCACCACGCGCCCACGCCCACGCCGATGAACATGAAGCCGAGCTGGCTCACGGTCGAGTAGGCGAGGACCTTCTTGATGTCGTTCTGGGTGAACGCGATGAGCGCCGCGAAGAGCGCCGTGAGCGCGCCGACGATCGTCACCGTGGCCATCGCGGCGGGCGCGAGCGAGAAGAGGTAGGCGTTGCGCGCGACGAGGTAGACGCCGGCGGTGACCATCGTCGCCGCGTGGATGAGGGCGGAGACCGGGGTCGGACCGGCCATCGCGTCGGGCAGCCAGACGTAGAGCGGGAGCTGGGCGCTCTTGCCGCACGCGCCGACGAACAGGCCGAGCAGCGCGAACGTGATCGCCCACTGGTACGTGCGGCCCGCGAACGTGCCGACCTGGATGGTCGCGGCCGGATCGAGCGTGCGCGCGATCGCCTGAAGGTCGCCGTAGCTCGCCGTTCCGAAGATCGAGAGGAGCGCGAACAGCCCGACGAGGAAGCCGAAGTCGCCGACGCGGTTCGTGACGAACGCCTTGCGACCGGCGAACGCCTTCTGCGGATCGGTGTACCAGAACCCGATGAGCAGGTAGCTGCAGAGGCCGACGCCCTCCCAGCCCACGAACGTCAGCACGAGCGAGTCGCCGAGGACGAGCGTGAGCATCGCCGCGACGAACAGGTTCAGGTACGTGAAGTACCGGGCGTACCCCGCGTCGTCCTCATGGGACATGTACGACGCCGAGTAGATGTGGATGAGCGTCCCGACGCCCGTGACGACCATGATCATCGTCCCGGAGAGCCGATCGACGACGAGCCCCCACCCGATCGAGATGAGGGCGCGCCCGTCCGGGCCCGCGACGCGGATCCAGGGATCCCCGCGGAAGTGCAGGACTGCGCCCTGCACCACCCAGGCGAACGCGATCGTGGAGATGGCGAGCGCACCGACCATCGCGCCGAGCGCGACGAGGGTGACGTTCCCCTTCCCGATCCGCCGCCCGATGAGCCCGTTCACGATCGCGCCGGCGAGCGGGAACAGGATGATCGCCCAGAGATAGGACTCTGCCGCCGTGGGAGACGCTACGATAGGGGGCATAGGAGTGCGCGAAGGATTACCCGCTCGTGAGTGGTTAGACAAGGCTCTTGTCAGCGGAAAACCTCCGGTAGCATGCGGACATGACTGCTCCAAATTCCCCGGCGCCCCCCCCGTCCGAGGCCCGAAAGTTGCCGCGCGCCGACAGGCTGCTGGAAGCGGCCGAGAAGGCGGGCCTCGTCAGCCGCCTCGGCCACGGCGCCGTGATGGAGGGGGTCCGAGCCGAGCTGGAGCGGATCAGGCGGGAGATCCTGGACGGTGCGCCCTGCCCGGCGGCGGAGACGATCGAGCGCGATCTCCTCGACCGGCTCGAGGTCGCCTCCCGGGGATCGCTCCGCCCGGTGATCAACGCCACCGGCGTCGTCGTCCACACGAACCTCGGCCGGGCGCCGCTGTCGGAGGAGACGATCGACGCGATGCGTCGGGCCGCGGCTGGCTACACGAACCTCGAGTACGACCTGGAGGCGGGCGAGCGCGGCGACCGCTACGGCCACGCGGAGGCGCCCCTCTGCCGGCTCACGGGCGCCGAGGCGGCGGTGGTCGTGAACAACAACGCCTCGGCGGTGATGCTCGCGCTCGCCGCGCTCATGCCCGCGCGGCCGTCCGGAGAAGCCCCGGCGGAAGGGACGCCGGAGGTCGTCGTCTCGCGCGGCCAGCTCGTCGAGATCGGCGGCGGGTTCCGCATCCCCGACGTCCTCCGCCGCTCCGGCGCGACGCTCGTCGAGGTGGGCACGACGAACCGCACCTACCGCCGCGACTACGAGGACGCGATCGGGCCGCGCACGCGCGTCCTCATGTCGGTGCACCGCTCGAACTTCCGCCTGCAGGGCTTCGTGCACGACCCGTCGCTCGAGGATCTCGTCTCGCTCGGGCGAGAGCGCGATCTCTGGGTGGTGGACGATCTGGGCTCGGGCACGCTGCTCGAGACGGCGCCGCACGGCCTCGGCGTCGAGCCGACGGTCCAGGAGCGCGTCCGCGCGGGCGCCGATCTCGTCTGCTTCTCCGGCGACAAGCTGCTCGGCGCGCCGCAGGCGGGCGTCCTCGCCGGCCGCCGCGAGGCGATCCGCCGCGTGAAGCGGCACCCGCTCATGCGGGCGCTGCGCGTCGACAAGGTCACGCTCGCCGGCCTCTGCGCGACGCTGGCCCACTACGAGCGCGGCGAGGCGCTCGACAAGGTCCCGGTGTGGCGCGCGATCTCGGCCGGCGAGGACGCGCTCCGCGAGCGCGCCGAGCGCTGGCGCGCGGCGCTGGGCGATGCGGGCGCGGGCTGCGCGGTGCTCCCGAGCCGCTCGGCGGTGGGCGGCGGCTCGTTGCCGGAGGTGACCCTGCCGACCTTCGTGCTCGCGCTGCCGGGCGGGGATCCCCATGCGCTCCTCGCGCGGCTCCGGCGCTGCGATCCGCCGGTCGTGGCGCGGATCGAGGAGGACCGGGTGGTGCTCGATCCGCGCACCGTGCTGCCGGGCGAGGACGAGGCGCTCGTGCGCGGGGTCCGGGAGGCGCTCGCGGCGGGCGGTCCTTCGACTTCGCTCGGCCGCTGACGCGGCCTCGCTACGCTCAGGGTGACCGGCCACTGGAGATCCGGTCGGGGATCGCGGTCTCGGTCGACCTCTACGGATTGAACCGGTAGCCGACTCCGCGCACCGTCTCCAGGTGCCTCGGCCGCTCGGCGTCGTC
>DATIDF010000189.1:0-20286 GCA_035456445.1 Anaeromyxobacter sp. | reverse complement strand
GGAGTGCGCGCACGACGGGCGAGTCCTCGACGCGCATGAGCCGCCCGTCGGGCGTGAACACGCGCAGCGCCGCGAACCGCTCGGCGAAGTCGGGGCCCGCCTCGTCGGCGGCGTAGCCGAGCAGGCGGGTGGCGGCCTCGTTCATGCGGAGGATCTCGCCGCGGCGCGAGTAGAGGACGAGGCCGTCCGCGATCGCGTCGAACGCCGCGTCCAGCTCGCCGGCGCGCCGCAGCGCCGCGTCGGCGGCCCGCTCCGCCGCGAGCCGCGCCTCCCACGCGTCGGAGGTCTCCCACACCGAGAGGAGAAGCGCGAGACAGCGGCGCCAGGGCACGCGCTTCACCCGGACCGAGAAGCGGCGGGTTCCACCGCCGGCGGGGACTGCGTAGTCCTCGACGGACAGGCCGGCACCGGTCGCGAGCACGTTGCGGAGCGCGGGCACCACGACCGGATCGCCGGGAGGCCAGATGTCCTCGAAGCGCTGGCCGACGGGATCGACGTCCGGGCGCGTGAGGGCCCGGCACGCCGCGTTCACGTGATCGACGACGAGCTCCTCGCCGACGAGGATCGCGAGGCCAACGGGCGAGGCGTCGAACACAGCCTCGAGCATCGGTGCGCTGATCCCGTTCGACCCGCACCGCCGCATGCTTTCCGGCGCCGCCGGGAGCGTGCCCGAGTCCCCGCTCGTCGTATCCATCTTGGCCCCCGCCAAACCGAACGTATGGCCGGGGGTCCCCGGCGACGCGGCCCCCTGCGGAGTTGCGCGAGAGCGCGCATTTACGTCGACTCGTGCGCGCGCTCCCAGGCGCTGCGCCAGGCGCCGCTCGCCTCCGCATGCGACAGGAACCGGGCGTAGAACGGGTGGCGCGAGACGGTCGCGCCGTCCCCGACCACGACGAGCTTCATCCGCGCACGGGTGAGCGCCACGTTCATCCGGCGCACGTCTGTGAGGAACCCGACATCCCCCGCCTCGTTGGCACGCACGAGGGAGACCACGACCGCGTCCTTCTCGCGGCCCTGAAACCCGTCGACCGTGTCGACCTCGAGCCCGCGATCCAGGTGGGCGGCGAGGAGCTGACGCAGGCGCTGCACCTGGGCGTCGTACGGCGAGATCACCGCCACCTCCGCGGGATCGAGCCCCTGCGCGAGCAGCGCCTCGACCTCAGCGGCGACGAGCGCCGCCTCGCCTGCGTTGTGCTTCGAGTCGGAGCCCTCCGGCGTCTCTTCCTCGAAGCCGCGCCCGGAGGTGTCCACGACCTCGAGCGGAGCGCCGTCGATCGCGCGATCGGCGACGGCAGGGTGCGCGCGCAACGCCCCGCCGTACAGCGCCGCGGACGGGAACGCCATGATGCGCGCGTTCATGCGGTGCTGCTCGGCGAGCGTGACCTTGATCGCGTCGCCGTGCTGCGCCGCGAGCCGCTCGAAGAGCGAGACGCCCAGGCCGCCCGCCTGCGCCGCAGAGGAGAGCACCGTTGGAGGGAGCTGCAGGGGGTCGCCCGCGAGCACGGCGCGCTCGGCGCGGAGCAGCGCGAGGTACAGGGCCGGTTCGACCGCCTGCGTCGCCTCGTCCGCGACCGCGAGCGTGAACCTCCTTCGGGCGAGCGAAGGGGTGTCGAGCCCGGTGAGCGTCGCGAGCACGACGTCGGCGCGATCGAGGACCTCTCCCTCGGCGCGCGCCTCGAGCGCGCGCGCCTCGGCGAGGAGCGCGCGGGCGTCGCGTTCCTGCTCGCGCGAGGCGCTGAAGCGGCCCGGGCCGCGCTTCTGGCGCCGCTTAGCGGCCGAGCGGCGGAGCGCGATCGCCTCCTCCACCAGGCCGCGGGCGATGCGCGCCGCCTCGTGGGCCTCCGTCCGCGCCTCCAGCGTGTGAGCGAGCACCGCCGGGAGCACGCGCGCCGGGTGGCCGACGCGGACGCAGGCGAGCCCTGCCGCGTCGAGGCGCTCGACGAGGTTGTCGACCGCGAGGTTCGAGGGTGCGGTGGCGAGCACCTTCTCTCCCCGCGCGACCGCGCGCCGGATGACCTCCACGAGCACGGTGGTCTTGCCGGTCCCGGGCGGCCCGTGAACGAGCGCGACGTCCACGGCCCGGTCGGCGAGCTCGAGCGCCGCCGCCTGCTCCGGATTGAGGCCGTTCGGAAGGGCCGGTCCGCGCGCGGCGCGGTCGAACCGCGGCGGCGCCCCGGCGAGCAGCCCGTGCCAGCGCCGTCCTGCCGGATCGTCCCGCAGCCGCGCGAGGCCACCCGCGAGCCGCTCCCACGTGACGGGCGACGGCTCGAGCTCGAGGACCACCCGGCCGTCCGTCGCCCAGTCCGGCGGCGGCTCGTCGAACGCGATCGAGATGCTCGCCCGGCTCCGGCGCGCGACCACGCCCCGCGGCGCGTCCTGCCGCTCCTCCCGCCGCAGCGTGACCGAGACGAGGCTGCCGACGCCGACCCGGGCGCCGCCGAGCGGGCGGCCCGGGCGTGCGTAGGTGACGAGCGCGCGGCCCGCCAGAGCCGCCTCCTCCACCGCCTCGACATCGGCGAGGGCGAGCCCGCGCGCCTCACGCTCCCTCAGATCCAGCCGCCGGCGTGCGTCCTCGAGCCGGGCGCGCTCCTCCTCGCGCTCGGCCGCGAGGAGGGAGGATAGGTGGTCGAGGTGATGCGCGAGATCCAAGCGTCTCCTATTATCGACCGCGATGCCCGCCGACTGCGTCCTCTGGTTCGACGCCCGCTGCTCCGCGAGCCGGCGCGCCCTGGAGCTCCTGCGCGAGCGGGGCGTCGAGCCCGACCTCCGCCGCTTTCTCGAGGAGCCGCCGACGGCCGAGGAGATCGTCGCGCTGCTCCGCTGCCTCGGCGCGCCGCCACACGCGCTCGCCCGCGCGGACGCCGATGAATACCAGGCCCTGCGCCTGTCGGAGCGTACGCCGCCGGACGAGCTGATCCGCGCCCTCGTGCAGCACCCGCGCATCCTCGACCGCCCCATCATCGTGTCCGGCGGACGCGCCGTGGTGGTGAGGCAGCCGGAGCGAATCTCGGAGCTCTTCCCGTTCCCGCGGGAAGCGGAATGATCACGCAGCCCGGGGCTTTGCGCACCCGGGTCTGCCGACACCTCCGCCAGCGCGGTACCCCGATCGCCGGAGCGAACGGAAATTGCTCGGGATTCCCGCGACGGGCACGGGAGGTCTACCCCGCACCGTTCATGCATCCCGCTCGGGCCGCGTGACCGACTCCCTCGCAGGCAACGTACGGCGCCTCCCCGTCGCCCGAGCGATGGATCTGTTCACCGGGAGCCCGGAGGCGCTGTTCGACGCGCTCTCCGCCGCCTCGCCCGACGGCTTCCTCATCTCGTCCGCCGACGGCCGGCTGCTCGCCGCGAACGAGCGGCTGTTCGAGCTGTGGGAGATCTCCGCCGCGGAGCACGCGGAGGTCCGCGGCCTCGGCTCCACCGCGGCGGCCCTGGAGGCGCTGCAGCACGCGTTTCAGCGCCACGCCGTCTGCGGGCCCTCGCCGTCCCCGGCCCCGGCCTCGGCGGACGTGGCCGAGATCGCGCTCCGCGACGGACGCGTCCTCGAGCGCCACGCGGCGCCGACGTTCGGTCCGGGCGGCGCGCCGACGGGGTGGGTCGTCGTGTTCCACGACATCACCCGCCGCAAGCGGAACGAGGACGCGCTCGAGGACCGCGTCAAGCACGAGGCGGCGCTCGCCGCGCTCGGCGAGCTCGCGATGAACACCGAGGACGTCGAGCCGCTCCTGCACGCGGCCTGCGCGACCGCGGCGGAGCTGCTCGCGCTCGACGCGGTCGCGATGGTGGACGTGAGCCCGACCGGCGCGACGATCCGGGCCGCGGCCCACCTCCCCGGCGACCTCCGCGGGATCCCGCTGCCCACGACGGCTCTGGCCGGGGGACCCGGCGGCCACCTCGCCCCGCTCGGCTTCGCCGCGGCCCTCGAGGTGCCGCTCCCCGGGCGTGAGGCATCCGCGCGCGTGCTCGGCGCGTACGCGAGGACTCCGCGCACGTTCTCCGCGGACGACGAGCGCTTCCTCTCCGCCGCCGCGAGCGTGCTCGCCTCGGCGCTCGCCCGCTCCGACGCGGAGCAGGAGCTGCTCGCGCGCGAGCGGCAGCTCCGCGCGGTCTTCGACGGCGCGCGCGATCCGATGCTCATCGTCGCGGACGACGGGGCGATCGTGGAGGCGAACTCCGCCGCGTTCGCGCTCCTCGAGCGGGACCGCAGCGGGCTCGTTGGGCTCGCGCTCGACGACGTCGCGCCGCTCGCGCCGGAGGGGGTGCGCGCGGGCGGCTGGCGCGCGCTCCTCGCACGCGGCGGCGACCGCGGCGAGGCGGAGCTCGAGGCGGGCGGCCGCCGGCGCCAGGCCGAGATCGCGGTCACGCGCGGGATCCTCCCCGGCCGCGCCCTCGTCGCGCTGCGCGACGTCACCGACACGCGCCTCCTGCAGGCCCGCCTCGCGCTCGCGGACCGCCTCGCGTCGGTGGGGACGCTCGCCGCCGGAGTCGCGCACGAGCTCAACAACCCGCTCGCGTACGTGAGCGCGAACCTCGCGTTCCTCTCGGATCGCCTCGAGCGCGTCGGGCGGCTGCTCGCCGGCGCGCGGCCGGCTCCGTCCGACGCCGACCTCGCGCGCGAGCTCGGGGACGCGGTGCGCGAGGCGCGCGACGGCGCCGAGCGGATGCGAGTCATCGTCCGGGATCTGCGCACCTTCTCGCGCGCGGAGGACGATCGGAGCGGCGCCGTGGAGCTCGCGCCGGTGATCGCGTCGTGCATCAACGTGGCGTGGCCGGAGATCCGGCGACGTGCGCGTCTCACGCGCGACCTCGCCCCCGTTCCGCCCGTTCACGGCAACGCCGCCCGGCTCGGGCAGGTGTTCCTGAACCTCCTCGTGAACGCCGCGCAGGCGATCCCCGACGGCGCCCCCGACCGGCACGAGATCCGTGTGGTCACCCGGGCGCTGCCCGACGGACGCGTCGCGGCGGAGGTGCGCGACACCGGCTGCGGTATCCCCGCCGAGCACCTCGCGCGCGTATTCGACCCGTTCTTCACCACGAAGCCGCCCGGCGTCGGCACGGGACTCGGGCTCGCCATCTGCCACGGCATCGTGACCGGGCTCGGCGGCGCGTTCGAGGTGGAGAGCGCGCCCGGCGCCGGCGCGACGTTTCGCGTCCTGCTCCGGAGCGCGTCCGGCGCCGCGGTGTCGTGCGGCGATCCCGCTCCCGCGCAGGCACCGCGCGTGCGGGCGCGGGTCCTCGTCGTGGACGACGAGCCGCTCGTCGCGACGGTGCTGCAGCGCACGCTGCAGGGCGACCACGACGTCGTCGCCGTCGGGTCGGCGCGCGCCGCGCTCGACCGGCTCGGGCGCGGCGAGCGATTCGACGCGGTCCTCTGCGATCTCCTCATGCCGGGGATGAGTGGGATGGAGCTGCACCGCACGCTCGTCGCGGCGGGCGATCCCCACGCGCGGCGCATGCTCTTCCTCACCGGCGGCGCGTTCACCGCGCCCGCCCGCGCGTTCCTCGACGCGACCGGCGCCGACTGCCTCGAGAAGCCATTCGAGCTGGACGCGCTCCGCGCCGGGATCGCGCGCGTCGCGGCCGGGGCGGCGGCGAGGATCTAGAGGATCCATGGGGGCCCGCCCCCCGCCCTACGCGCTGGATCCTCGAGAAGCTCGAGCTCGATCCCGCGGGGCCGTGCTGAGCGACTTCCACGCCGACGGACGGTCCCGTCGGAGAGTCACCCGGTGCGGCACTCTGTCCGGAATCCGTCCGGCGCGCGCGGGCTCTCAGGCTCGATCGCTCGAGCACGCGGCTCCGCCGCGAAAGGGACTACCATGATGAACAGAGTCGCACTCGCCGGCCTCTTCCTCGCCACTTCGGCCCTGGCAGCCGACCCCGTGATGAAGCCGTTCGTGCTCGCCTCGCGCGGAGCCGGCGACGTGGAGGCCGCCGCGAAGACGGCCAAGCAGAAGCTCCAGGCCGGAGGCTTCGAGATCGCGGGGAGCTACGCGCCCTACCCCGGGGCGGTCGTGCTCGCGGTGACGAACGACACCCTGAAGGCCGAGGCGGCGAAGACCACGACCGGCGGCTACGTCGCGGCCCAGCGCGTCACGATCACGAAGGTGGGCAAGGAGGTCCAGGTCGCCTACACGAACCCGCCGTACATGGCGGCGGCGTATCGCCTCCCCGGTGATCTCGCTCCGGTCGCGGCCGCGCTCGAGGGCGCGCTGGGGCGGATCGAGGAGTACGGGCCGCCCGAGGGGGAGACCGCGAAGGACCTCCGCAAATACCACTACATGGTCGGCATGGAGTACTTCGACGACCCGTCGAAGCTCGGCCACTTCGCGAGCCACGCGGAGGCGGTGCAGGCGGTCGAGGCCGGGCTCGCCGAGGGGCGCGGCGGGACGAGCAAGGTCTACCGGATCGATCTCCCCGACGGCAAGCAGACGGTGTTCGGCGTGGCGCTCACCAACGGCTGCTCGGGCGACGCGCGCATCATGAACGAGATCGACTCCAAGCCGGTCCGCTCGACCGGTCACCTGCCGTACGAGATCCTCGTCACCGGCGGTGACGTCCGCGCGCTCTACGCCCGCTTCCGGATCGCGATGAACTTCCCGGACCTCAAGATGATGGGCTCGCACAGCTTCATGAACATCCGCTGCGCGCCCGGCGCGATCGAGGAGGCGCTGAAGGCGGTCGCCGGCACGAAGTGACAGCGTTGCTCGCGGGTTGAGCCCGTCGCGAGGCGCACGATGGCGTCCCTCGACTTCGCGCCGACGTGCGTCGGCGCTACGCTCGGGATGAACGGACCCGAGGCGGGCACACGAGGACCGAGCAGCGCAGGCGCGCCTTACAGGCGGCGCCTGACGGGCGCCTCAAAGAAGAGGATGTCGAGCAGCGCAGGGACGAGTCTGCCCGCCGCAGGCAGCCAGCGTGCGACGCAGCAGGGATCAACCCAAAGCGGGCAGCGCTTATGAGGCCGGCCGGCGCGGGCGGCTTCGGCGCGAACGCGTTCGGCGGGCTCGCCTCGCTCGTCGACCGTTCACGGAGCGTCTAGAACGCAAACCGCACGCCGAGGGGCAGCGGCACGAACGTCACCCGCGCCGGCGAGCCGGCCTCGCCCGCGGGCTCGCGCGGGTGGAGGAGCCGCGGCACCGCGACGCCGACCGCGGTGCCGATCACGGCGCCCGTGAAGACGTCCGTGAGGTAGTGCTTGTCCGCGGCGATCCGGAAGTACGCGACGCTCGTCGCGAGCGCCATGCCGGCGCCCCACACCCACGGCGCGCCCCGGTAGCCGCGCAGGCTCCACACCGTCCCCGCCGCGGCCGCGAACGAGAACGCGAGCGAGCTGTGGCCGGAGTAGAAGGAGAGGTTGTCGTCCGGATCGTGCGATCGGTCGGGCTCGGGGTAGTTCCCGAAGCGCACGAACGGCCGCTGCCGGCCCACCGAGAACTTCACGGTTTGATTCACCGCCTGGGCGAGCGCCACCGCCTCGACCACGAAGAGCGCGTCGAGGAGGGCGTCCTCGCGCGAGTCCGCGACGAACGCGAAGGGGGCGAGCGCGGCGACCGGGATCACCCCGAACGCGAGCACGTCGGATGCCTTGCGGGCTGGGGCGTTGCTCGACCACACGAGCGCGTCCCGCACCTCGCGATCGAACGCGGGGGGATCGCACCAGCGGCAGTCGACCGGCGCGAGGTGCGACTTCGCGAGCTCGGTGCCGAACCAGACCGCGCCGGCGCCTGCGGTGAGCGGGACGTCGAGGGCGAGGTCGTAGCGGAGGGCGTGGTGCGATCCGGCGCGCGCGGCGCCGGGCGTGGCGACCGCGAAGGTGGCGGCGAGCGCGAGGGCGGCGGCGCGGGCGGCGAGCATCCGCGGACGCTATCATCCCCGCGATCCCGATGCCGCTTCCTCCCGACGGCGGCGGATCCGCAGGCGATCCGCCCTTCGACGACCCGGTGCCGCTCCCCATCGACGGGACGCTCGATCTGCACGCGTTCCGGCCCTCCGACGTGGGCGCGCTCGTGCCCGACTTCATCGACGCCTGCCGCGCGGCGGGGATCCTCGAGCTGCGCATCGTGCACGGGAAGGGCACCGGCGCGCTGCGCCGCTCGGTCGAGGCGATCCTGGCGCGGCACCCTGCGGTGGCTGCGTTCCGCGCGGCCGACGAGCCCGGCGGCGGCTGGGGCGCGACGCTCGTGTCGCTCAGAGGCCCGTGAGCGCCGCCTCGGCGTCCGCGAGCGCGGCCTCGAGGCGGGCCGCGTCCGGGCCGCTCCCCTGCGCGAGATCCGGCGCGCCGCCGCCCTTGCCGTCGAGCGCGGCGGCGGCGACCCGGACCAGCTCGCCGAGGTGGGGCCCCGCGCCCTTCGGCCGGGCGAAGGCGAGATGGGCGCGCCCGTCCTCGACGGCGCCCACGAGCGCGACGCGCCCGCGCTCGGCGAGCGCAGACGCGACCGCCTTGACGAACGCGGCGGCGCCCGGCGCGGGGGGGACGACCACCGCTCGCACGGGCCCGCTCCCGGCGGCAGCGAGCCGCTCCGCCTCGCCCGCCGCCAGCGCGAGCGCGAGCCGCGCCAGCTCCTTTCGCCGCGCCGCTCCGTCCTCCACTGCGCGCGCGGCCGCCGCCGGCACCTCCGCCGGGGCGCAGCGGAACGCGCGCGCCGCCTCCGCGAGGCCCATCCGCGCCTCCGCGAGCGCGGCGACGACGCGGCCGCCGCACACGAACTCGACGCGGGCACCCGCGCCCCATCTCTGCACGCCGAGCACCGCGATCGCGCCGACCTCGCCGGTGCGGCGCGGGTGGGTGCCTCCGCACGGCGACGCGTCCTCGATGGCGCCCGGCTCACCCACCACCACCACCCGCGCGCCCTTCGTCGGCGCCTTCCGCAGCGGTAGCGCGGCGAGCTCGCCCGGCGAGAGCTCCCGCGCCGTCACCGGCAGGTCGCGGAAGACGAGCTCGTTCGCGGCCGCCTCGACGGCGCGCAGCGCGCGCTCGTCGAGGGCCGCGGCGGGAGAGTCGAGGTCGATGGTGCAGGTCGCCTCCCCCAGGTGGAACGAGAGCGTGCGCGCGCCGCGAGCCGCCTCGAATGCGGCGGAGAGGAGGTGCTGGCCGTGGTGCTGCTGGACGTGATCTCGCCGGCGCGGTCCGTCGACGCGGCAGGCGACCCCCCCGGCGGGCGCCGGGCCGCCCAGGACGTGGAGGACCTCGCCGTCCTCCTCCTGCACGTCGACGACCGGGACGCCGCCGATCGTGCCGCGGTCGGCGGGCTGCCCGCCGCCCTCGGGATAGAACGCGGAGCGGTCCAGGAGCACGGCGACGCGGCCGGCGAGCTCGCGCGCGGCCGTGACCGTCGCCTCGAACTCGAGCAGGCGGCTGTCGGAGAGGTAGAGGCGATCGGTCACGCTCGGGAGTCTAACCTTCCGGAGGCGCGGCGCGGCGGGAGACGGTGGCCATCGTATCGGCATGAAGCTCTCGATCCACGCGAACCACCTCTCGCTCCCCAAGGACGTCGCGACCTTCGTGACGAAGCACGTCACCCGCCCGCTCGCCCGCGTGTACGACGACTCGGCGGCGGAGCTCTCCGTCCACTTCGACGACTCGCGCCCGAAGAAGGGCGGCGTCGATCAGATGTGCCGGCTCTCGTTCCGCATGCCGGGCGCGCGGACCGTCCACGTCGAGAGCGTGCAGGACGACCTCTACAAGGCGCTCCTCGACGCGTCCGAGCGGCTCAAGCGGCAGGTGAGGAAACAGGTCGACAAGATGCGCGCGACCACGCGGAAGCCGGTGCACCGGCCGCTCGGGCGCACCTGGCGCGAGCGCTCCACGCGCGGCGGTGTCACGCCGGAGGGCGGTCCGGCGGCGCTGTGAGAGGGCCCGGGCCGGATGCCGAACGGCTCGACCTCAGGACCAAGTCCTCGGGCCTGGGTGTCCGCATTCCCGTCCGCCCTTCGACTACGCGGCCGCTTCGCGGCCGCTACGCTCAGGGCGAACGGATGAGTTTCCCCGATGTCTGAAGCCAGCGGCCCACGTGAGCTGCGTGGTCTCTAGGCGCTCGCCTTCGTCGGCCCGAGCAGCCGGCGCACGTGGCCGAGGAGGGCCTCGCTCGTGAACGGCTTCTGGATGAGCTCGACGTCTCCGTCGCGCAGGCGGTCCTCGACGAGCGCGTCCTCGGTGTGGCCCGTCATGAAGAGCACCTTCATGGCCGGCTGCTCGTTCTCGAGCGCCCGGGCCAGCTCCGCCCCGGTCATGCGCGGCATGACGAGGTCCGCGAGGAGGAGATCCACGCGCGCCCCACGCGCACGGGCCGCCTCGAGCGCCTCTACGCCGTTCCGGCCGGCGATCACCTCGTAGCCGCTCCCCGCGAGGACTCGGCCGAGCAGCACCCGCAGCGCGTCCTCGTCCTCGGCGAGCACGACCGTCTCGCCGAGACCGCGCGGCGCGGCCGCCGCGACGGCGACGTGGGCACGCCCGCCCTGCTCGGCGCCGACCGGCAGGAACACCGTGAACGTGGCGCCGTGGCCGGGCCGCGAGTCGACGCGGATCGCGCCGCCCGCCTGGCGCACGATGCCGTAGACCGTGGCGAGGCCGAGGCCCGTGCCGGTCTCCTTCGTCGTGAAGAACGGGTCGAAGATGCGCGAGCGGACGTCCTCGCTCATGCCGCAGCCGCCGTCCTTCACGGCGAGCGTCACGTAGCGCCCGGCGGGAACGCCGAGATCGTGCGGCGGCGCGGCGAGCTCGACGTTGGCGGTCTCGATGGCGAGCGGGCCGCCGTCGGGCATCGCGTCGCGCGCGTTCACCGCGAGGTTCAGGAGCACCTGCGCGATCTGGTCGGCGTCGGCGAGGACCGGCCAGAGCCCCGTCTCGAGCCGCGTGGTGAGGTCGATCCGCTCGCCGATGGCGCGCGAGAGGAGCTTGCCGAGGTTCTGCACCACCTCGTTCAGCGAGAGCACCTCGGGCCGGAGCAGCTTCTTGCGCGAGAGGGTGAGGAGCTGCCGCGTCACCCCCGCGGCGCGGTGCGCCGCCTCCACGATGCCCTCCGCGCTCTCGCGCGAGCGCTCGTCCTCGCGCGGCAGCTCCTGCATGAGCAGCTCGGAGTAGCCGAGGATCACCGCGAGCACGTTCGAGAAGTCGTGCGCGACTCCGCCGGCGAGCCGCCCGACCGCCTCCATCTTCTGCGCCTGGCGGAGGTTCTGCTCGAGGGCGCGCCGCTCCTCCTCCGCCCGCTCGCGCTCGGAGACGTCGCGGATCGAGAGCACGCGCAGCGCGCGATCCTTCTGGAGCAGCTCACCGACCGTGAGCTCGACCGGGAGCTCCACACCGTCCGCGCGACGGTGGCGGGCCGGGACGGAGCGAGCGCCCGGCGCGGGCAGTGCGGCGCCCGCACCGTCCGGCTGGAGGTCGTCGTAGCGGAGCTCGCGCAGCCGCTCGCGGGGTGCGCCGTAGAGCCGCTCGGCGGCGGGGTTCGCGTCGCCGATCGCGCCGCTCGCCGCGTCCACGAGGAGGATCGCGTCGGAGGAGGTCTCGAACACGCCCCGGTGGAGCGACTCGCTCTCGACGAGCCGCGCCACGAGGTCGCGCTGCTCGCGCTTCATCCGGACCTTGTCGATGGCGTTCTGGACCTTGAGGTTCAGGGCGTCGTAGTCGGAGACCGGCTTCGTCACGTAGTCGTACGCGCCGATCTGGACCGCCGCGATCGCGGAGTCGATCGACGCGTAGCCAGTGACGAGGATGACCTCCGCGTCCGGCTTCGCCTCCTTGAGCCCGCGGGCGACGTCCAGCCCGGAGCCGTCCCCGAGGTTCTTGTCGAGGATGGCGACGTCGATGTCGCGCGCCTCCCGGGCGATCGCGAGCGCCTCACGCACCGAGCCCGCGAGCAGGAGCCGCCGCCCGTCCCCCTCGAGGAACCGGCGGAACACATCGAGGATCACCGGCTCGTCATCGACGATCAGGATCGTCGCCACGCGACTCCCCCCCACCGAATCGGACGCCCGCGGACACCGCGAACGCCGGCAACGCGCGCCGGTCGGCGGCCAGCACGCTCCCCTCGACGAACGGCATCCCGCGCCGCTGCGGCCACCCGAGGCCGAGCGCGAGCCGGCCGGCCGGCGCCGCGCCGCGCTCGCCGACCTCGTGGACCAGCCCCGCGCTCCCGCTCGCCCAGGCCGTCACGTCGCCCAGCTCCCGCCGCGCGCTCGCGCCGACGAGCAGCCCGCCCACGCCCGAGGTGCCCGCGCCCGGCGCGCCGCCGTCGTCTCGCGGCGCGCGCCGGCCGAGGCTCGTCCACTCCGCCTCGAGCCGCCACGACAGGCCGAGCCCGTGCGGCGCGAGCGCCGCGTCGCGCTCGAAGGCGAGCGCCGCGCGAGGTCCCACCGCGCCCGCGCGGCCCGCCGCGACCCCGGCGGCGACGATGAGCCCGTCCTGGCTGCGCGGCGGGACGAGCACGACCGACCCCTCCGAGCGGAGGCCACCCACCTCGAGCGCGAGCCGCTCCTCGCTCCGGCGCTCGACCGAAGGCGGGAGGTAGCGCACCCGCGACGCGCCCTCTCCGTCCGCCGCCACCTCGAGCACGCGGCCGAGCGCGGCGGTGACGGCGGGCACCGCGGCGACCGGGTTCCCGTGGCGATCCAGGACGACGACGCGGAGCGACGCCTCGCGCGCGCCGTCGGCGACGAGCACGCGGCGCTCGACCCGCGCCGCCGCGGGCGGGCCAGGGAAGAGGGAGAGAGAGCGCGCGCCGTAGAGCTTGCCGGCCTCGCCGCGGGCGGTGACCTGGATCTCGCGGCGTCCCCCGAAGCGGCGTGGCACCTCGAGGCGCGCCTCGTAGACGCCTGGTGCGCGCTCGACCGTCGGCGAGAGCGTGCCGGCGTCCGCGCCGACCTCCAGCGGGCCACCCGCGGTGGTGTTGCCCGCGGCGTCCACCACGCGCGCGGTCACGACCACCTCCGGTCGCGCGTCGCCGACCGGCACGACCCTGTCTCGATCGAAGCTCAGCGCCACCGCCGCCGGAGGACCGGGCAACGTGCCCACGCGGACGAGCGCCTTCGACGCGGGCGCCCCCGGGAGCCGCACCACGAGCCGCTCCTCCCCCGCCGCGCCGGGCGGCAACGTCCAGACCACCTCGAAGGCGCCCGCCTCGCGCGGCGAGACGGACACCGAGCCGCGCGACGGCTCGAGGACGGGCACGTCCCCGCGTCGCGCCGCGCCGTGCGGCGCGACCACGTAGGCGACGACTCGCACCTGCTCGGCGCGATCGGCCTGCACGGTCGCGCGGTGCGCGACGGCGTGCACGAGCGGCGTCTCCGGAACGTGCAGGTCGACGGGGCGGAACCCGTGGTGCGCCTCGCGCACGCCGGGCGGCACGACGACCGCGATGACCGCGAGCCCGTCCTCGCCGGCGACCGCTGGACCGAAGGTCTGCTCGCCGACGCGCAGCGTGATGATCTGGCCGGGGCTCGCCCGCACCCGCGCGTCGCCCTGGCCCGAGAGCGGGATCGCGAGCCAGCCGTCGAGCGGGCCAGCGGGCCCGTGCGCGGTCACCGCGACGATCGCCACCTGGGGAAAGCGCTCGGTCGGAGGCCGGAAACGCGCGGCGAACCCGCCCGCCGGGAGCCGGTGCACCCCCTCGATCCGGCCGACGCTCGCCGTCACCGAGATCTCCTCGACCTCGGGCGGCACCTGGATCGTCAGGTCCGCCCCGGGCTCGCGGCCGAGGACGAGCCGGGCCGGCTCCGCCGTCACCTGCAGCGCGCCGCCGGCCGCGGGCGCGCCCCCGCCCTCCGTGGCGGGAGGGGGCGCGGCACGCACCGGGGCCGCAGCGGCGAGGAGGCCGGCCGTGACCACCGCGAGGAGGGCGAGCGCCCTCGGCTCAGCGCGTCGAGGTCGAGCCATGGCCCCAGTCGATCTCGACCGACTCGATCCCTTCCTCCGGTGGGCAGCGCTCCGCCTTCGCCGCTTTCGCGTCGCGCGGCGCACGCTTGCGATCCTTCCGCTCGGCCGCGGCGGTCTCGCGCGCCGGCTCGCAGGCCGCCTGCGCACGCCGCGAGGCGACGCGGGCGAGGACGCCGGCGGTGACCTCCTCCGGCGCGCCCGTCGGGGCACGCCAGCCGGGGGGCCGCTCCTGCTGCGGGCGTGGCTCGCTCGCCGCGATCGCGGTCGACCTTCGACTCAACTCCGCGGGTGACACCGGGTCCCTCGACTCCGCGCCGCCTTCGACGGCGCTACGCTCGGGATGACCGGCCTCAGGAGATCCGGTCGGGGTCGCGGTCGGGGTCGCGGTCGGGCTCCCCATCGTCGGCGTTTCCGCCACCGCCGTCGAGGGCTCGACCACGTCGGTGAGCCGCGCGACGCCAACGACCATCCCTGCGATCGTCGCGCCGGCGGCGAACGCGCTCATCACGCGGAAGCCGCTCATCGCGCGCCTCCGGGGGCTGGAACGACCACGCAGAACTCGGTCACGGCCCAGGGCAAGCGGGCGGAATCCTCCTCGGGAACGAGGTACACCGCCCCGCCATTTTGCGCCATCAGTCGCCGCGCGACGTGGAGACCGAGCCCCGTGCCCCTGCCCGGCCCCTTCGTCGTGAAGCGCGGCTCGAAGATCCGCTTCCGGGCCTCGGGCGTGAGGCCGACGCCTTCGTCCGAGACCCGGACCTCGACCGCGCCGTCAACGCGCGCGCCGAGGACGCGGACCTCCAGGCGCGGCGCGCCAGGGGCGCCCTCCATGGCGTCGAGCGCGTTCGCGACGAGGTTCGTCGCGGCGTGAACGAGCGCTGCCGGCTGGCCGAAGCCCTCGAGCCCGGCGGGACCGAGCGCCACCGCGAAGCGCGCGCCCAGCGGGCGGAGGCGATGGGCGAGGAGCTCCACAGCGCGCCTCACGACGGGGCCGATCGCGAACGGCGAGGGCGGCACCGCAGAGGGCCGGAGGAGGTCCTCGTACCCGTTCACGATCTCCGCGAGCCGTGCGAGCTGGCCCCGCAGGAGCCGCCAGTCCTCGACGCTCGCGAGCGACTCCCCCAGGCTCCGCTCGAGCAGGGTCGCCGCCGCGTGCGCGCCCATGAGCGGCTGCCGGAGCTCGTGCAGGAGCCCCGGCGCGAACAGCTCCGCGTCCAGGCCCTCGAGCGGCGCCACGCTGTCGTCCGGCTTCCGTGACATCGGGCCCCTTACACGAGATGCGCGGCCGCCGCCGCAGGGAGCAGGACCGTGATCGCCGCCCCGGCCCCTTCCTCGCTCTCCACCAGGATCTTCCCGCGATGTGCCTCCACGATGCTGTGCGACACCGATAGCCCGAGTCCCACTCGGCCCGCCTGGTCCTTCGTGGTGAAGAACGGGTCGAAGATCCGCTCGCGGAGCTGCGATGGGATGCCCTTGCCCGTGTCCGCGATCCGCAGGCGCAGGGCGTCGCCGTCGATCGAGCCGAGCGAAACCTCGAGCCGGCCGCCGTCGGGCATGGCGTTCATCGCGTTCTCGACGAGGTGCGCGACCACCTGCTGGAGCTGGACGGGGTTGCCCTGCGTGTCCGGCAAGGGCTCCTCGAACCGCGCCTGCACTTCGATGCCGGCGGCGCGCAGCCGGTCCTCGTAGAGATCGAGCGCGGCGCGAACCGGGCGCACGAGCGAGAAGCGCTGTCCCTGGGCGGCGCGCTCCTGATCGGCGAAGCTGCGCAGGTCCTCTATGACGCGCGCCACGCGCGTCGCCTGCTCCTGGGCGTGCGCGATGAGCTCGCCCTGCGGAGAGGCCGGCCCGAGCTCCTTCTTCAGGATCGCGAGGTACCCGGTGATCGCGGTCATCGGGTTGTTGAGCTCGTGGGCGATGCCGGCGCCGAGCGAGCCGAGCGCGGCGAGGCGGCGGGTGCGAAGAATCTGATCCTGCGCGGCCTTGAGCTCGGCGGTGCGCTCCTCGACGCGCGCCTGCAGCTCGCGGTTCCAGCCGCGGATCTCCTCGTCGCGGCGGCGGATCTCGGCGGTCATCCCCCCGAACGCGCGGCCGAGGTCGGCGATCTCGTCCCGGCCGCGCGCCTCCACGGGCGTGCCGTAGTCTCCCGCCGCGATCGCCGCGGCGGCGCGCGAGAGCCGCTGCACCGGCCGGGTCACGCGTCGCGCCAGGAGCCAACCCACCCCGAGCGCGAGCAGGATCGCGACGCCCGCGAACGTGACCGTGTAGGAGGCGAGGTTGTCCGCCGCGGCGAACGCGACGTGCATCGGCTGCGCGACGACCGCGCCCCAGCGATAGGTGCCGACCGGCGCGAACGCGGCCAGCCAGCGCCGCCCGTCGGCGCGGTGCACGAGCTGCGACGAGGCGGCGTTCGCCGCGAAGCCTGCCTCCGGGAGGCGCCGCTCCTCGGGGGCGATTCGCCCGTCCGGCTCACCGTGCGCCAGGAGCTCGCCCCGCCCATCCACGAGGTAGGCCACGCCCCCGCCCTCGCGGGAGAGCTCGGCGACGCGCGACGCGACGTCGGCGAGGAGGATCTCTGCGGCGAGGGTGCGGTTCGGCTCGAGCCGCAGCGCGACCGCGAGCCGCGGGATGCCGTCCGCGCCGCGGTACGGCGCGGAGAGCTCGAGACGCCCGTTCTCGGCAGGGGGCGATGGCAGGCGCCGGACGAACGCGTCGAGCGCCTCTTCGCTGACCTGCACCCGGCCAGCGAGGTGCGCGTCCTCGGTGCGCCCCTGGTCGGACGGCGTGCGTGGGATCGGGACGAAGATGGGCCCCGCCACCGGCGCCTTGTCGTCGCCCACGATGGCGAGGACGGAGAGGAAGGGGAGCTGCCGGTACTGGAGGCCGAGGATGTTCCGGAGCTCGGAGGGGGAGTAGACGTCGAGGGGCAAGACCGCGCTCGTGGAGAGCCGCAGGTTCTCGATCGCCCCCCAGACGAAGCGCTCGGTGAAGAGGGCGAGGTCCTCCGCTGAGCGCTCCTGCATGCGCCCGACGGTCCGCTGCAGCTCGTCCCGGCTCACGGTGTAGGAAGCCGAGCCGAGCAGGGCGACCGGGAGGACGCCCACCGCGAGGAGCAACAGGCCGATCTTCGCCGTGAACCGCATGGGCGGTGAGAGTCCCTCCGACAACGAGCGCTGGCTCGGAAACGCGAGGCGCAGCGGCCCTGTTCCTGGTCCGGCGTCCCACGACCGAGGGGTAGCCACTATGGAAGGACAGGGTGCGGGCGAGCAAGCGACGCCGAGTAGGAGGGCCGCCCAGCCGAGTAGGAAGACCGCCTACATGATGGCCATCTGGCGGGAACGACTGGCTTAAACGGGGCCCTTCGGCGCCTTCGGGCGAACCCTTGGGGAAGCAACTTTCGACCCGCGCAGCTCCGTTGGACTGCGCGCCCAGGTCGGGTATGGTTCGCGCGCCTTCGCACCCCGGAGCCCTTCCATGACCTTGCTCGAGAAGCTGATGCCGAAATCGGACGACTTCTTCTCCGACTTCGAGGCGCAGGCTGCCACGGTGGTCGAGGGGGCGAAGCTCCTCAAGGACCTGCTCGACGACTTCACGAACGTCCCGGCGAAGGTGCAGGCGATCAAGGACGTCGAGCACCGCGCAGACGACATCACCCACCGGGCGTTCGCCCGGCTGCATACCCAGTTCATCACCCCGTTCGACCGCGCAGAGATCCACCAGCTGCTCTCGCGGATCGACGACGTGCTCGACCTCGCCGACGCCGCAGCCGAGCGGCTCGGCCTCTACGACATCGACCAGGTGCTCCCCGACGCGCGCGAGCTGGCGGCGGTGCTCGTCGCGCAGTCCGAGAAGATGCGCGAGGCGGTGGGCGGCCTGCGCGACATGAAGAGGAACCCGGAGGTGATCCTCGAGGCCTGCAAGGAGATGAACGTCCTCGAGAACCAGGCTGACACGCTCCTCCGCCGCACGATGGCGAAGCTCTTCAAGCGCGGGAACGATCCGCTGACGGTCATCAAGTGGAAGGAGATCATCGATCTCATCGAGACCGCGACCGATCGCGCGGAGGACGTCGCGAACGTCCTCGAGGGCGTCGTGCTGGAGCACGCGTAGCGAACCCGACTCGACGGGCCGCCGCGCCGTCGCGCACGCCTAGACCTCCATGCTCCTCACCATCGTCGTCGGGCTCATCCTCGTCGCCCTCGCGTTCGACTTCATCAACGGCTTCCACGACGCGGCGAACTCGATCGCGACGGTCGTCTCGACGCGCGTGCTCTCGCCCCTGTGGGCGGTCGCGTGGGCGGCCTTCTTCAACTTCATCTCCGCCGCGCCGGTCCTCTGGGGCGTCGAGCTGAAGGTCGCGGCGACGATGGGCAAGGGCATCGTCGAGTTCGGCATGCTCCGCGCTCAGGGCACGCCGCTGGTGCTCACCGTCGTGTTCGCCGCGCTCATGGGCGCGATCGTCTGGAACCTCCTCACCTGGTGGTGGGGGCTGCCGTCCTCGTCCTCGCACGCGCTCGCCGGCGGCCTCATCGGCGCGACGATCCCCGCGCTCGGCGTCTCCGGCCTCATCGCCTCCGGCATCATCAAGGTCGTCTCGTTCATCGTGCTGTCGCCGCTCATCGGGATGGCGCTCGGCTCGACGATGATGGTCCTCACGGCGTGGATCGTGCGGAAGAACACGCCCGCGCGCGTGGACCGCTGGTTCCGGCGCCTGCAGCTCGTGTCGGCTGCCATCTTCAGCTACAGCCACGGCACCAACGACGCGCAGAAGGTCATGGGCATCATCTCCGTCATCCTCTACGGGACGGTCTGGGCGGACCGCATCTCGACCGCGGACGTGGCGGCCAAGTTCCCGGTGCCGTTCTGGGTCGTGCTCGCCTGCCACGCCGCGATCGCGCTCGGCACGACGTTCGGCGGCTGGCGCATCGTGAGGACGATGGGCCACAGCCTGACGAAGCTGCAGCCCATCGGCGGCTTCTGCGCAGAGACGGGCGGCGGCGTCACGATCCTGGCGCTCGCCCACTACGGCATCCCGGTGTCCACGACGCACACCATCACCGGCGCGATCGTCGGGGTGGGCTCCACGAAGGGCACGCGGGCGGTCCGCTGGGGCGTCGCCGGCCGGATCATCTGGGCCTGGATCCTGACCATCCCCGCCTCGGCGATCGTGGCGGCCCTGTTCTTCGCCGTCACCCACGCGATCGTCGCCGGGCTGAGCTGAGCCCTAGTCGCCGAGTCCGCCGCGAGAGCTACCTCCCGCGCGACGCTAGCATTCCGCACGCGGCGTGCTCGTCCTGGCCGCCCGAGTAGCGGCGAACGATGGGCTGCCCCGGCAGCGCGCGCCCGAGCGCGTCGCGGAACGCGTTCCACTCCGCCTCGCCGGGAGGGCGGTGGCGGCCGGTCGCGTCGTTCACCGCGATGGGGTTGAGACGGACCGGGATGCCCGCGAGGAGCCTGCCCAGCGCCTCGGCGTCCTCCTCGCCCGTGTTCACGCCCGCGATCATCACGTACTCGAGCGTCACGCGCCCGCGCCGCGCCGCGTGCTCCCGGACGGCGTCGACGAGCTCGTCGAGCGGGAACCCCTGCTCGATCGGCATGAGCGCGCGCCGCTTCCAGGGGATCGCGGCGTTGAGCGAGACGCACAGGCGGAACTTGTGCCCCTCCGCGGTGTAGCGGCGGATCATCGGAACCACCCCGGCGGTCGAGATCGAGATGCGCCGCGCATCGATGCGGCCGCCGGCGGGATCACACAGCGTGTAGGCCGCCTCGAGCACCGCGTCGTAGTTGAGGAACGGCTCGCCCTGGCCCATGAAGACGGCGCCCGTCACCGGCCGCGTCGCGTCCGCGCGGACGTGGAGGAGCTGCGCGACGATCTCCCACGAGCGGAGCGAGCGGACGAGCCCGAGCTCGCCCGTCGCGCAGAACGCGCACCCGAGCGCACAGCCGGCCTGCGACGAGAGGCAGACGGTGTGATGCGTCTCGAACAGCGGGATCCGCACCGCCTCGACGCGCGCGCCGTCCTCGAGCTCGAACAGGTAGCGGCGGAAGCCGTCCTTCGCGTCGGCGGTAGCGACACGGCGCAGCTCGCCCGGCGCGGCGAGCGCCTCGATCCGGTCGAGCACCTCGCGGCGCACGTTGCGCGCGGAGCGGAGCGGCGCGCCGCGACCGATCACGGCGCCGGTGATGCGGCGGGCGTCGTCGAGCGTGATGCCCGCCTTCCGCGCGAGCGCGCGGCTGTCCTGCCCGAGGAGGTGGAGCACGGGGCGCACCATAGCCCAACTCCAGCCTGCCACGAGCCCTCGCCCTGGCGAGCCACCTCCTCCTCGGCGGCTCCTCGCTCTCAGCTGCGGCGGCGCCGGACCGGCCGCCACTCGCCCGGCGCGCGGCTCACGAACGCGTTCCCGTCGAGAGCGAAG
>DATIDF010000188.1:0-6408 GCA_035456445.1 Anaeromyxobacter sp. | reverse complement strand
CCGCCTGGAGCCGCACGCCCGGAACGCTCGGGACGTCGGAGAGCGTCTCCGCGATGGGCACGCCCGCGGCGGCGGCGACGCGCTCCGGCACGCGCGCGCCGGGGTCGAGCCCGAGCACGGGCGGGAGGAGGGCAGCGCCCGCGGCGGCCGGGATCGCCTCCCGGATGGCCGACCCGAGTGCCTCGGCCGCGCCGGCCGGCTCGAGCGCCCGGGCGAGCTCGTGGGGCCGGAGGAGCGCGATGCCCTCGAGCCCGGGCTTCAGCTCGACGCCGAGGACGGGCGGACCGCCGCGAGCGCGATAGCGCTCGAGGCCGGCGGCGACGAGCGGGGCGTCGAAGCCGAGGTGACCCCCGAGGCCGACGACCGCGAGCGAGCCGTCGACCGCGAGGAGATCGCCGCCGGACTGCGAGCGCTGGCAGAGCGCCGCCGGGACGGCGGTGCCGAAGAGCGTCGGGAGGAACCGCGGCCGCTCGAGCGGCGGCGCGAGGAGCGGTGCGAGCGCGCGGGTCGCGAAGGCGAGCGCGTCGGTGATCGATTCGAGGCGCGAACCGAGCACGGCGTAGGGGTGATCGGGCCACAGCCGCGCGAGCTGCCGCGCCGCCTCGACCGGCCCCCGGGCCGCAGAGAGCGGCTCGCCGGGCAGCGCGAGCGGATCGGGCGCGACGCCGATCGCGCCGGACGAGAGCGCGGTCGCCCCGGGGGCGCGGCGGACGAGCACGACGCTGGCTCCCGCATCGCGCGCGGCGAGCGCGGCGATCGTCCCGGCCATGCCCCCGCCGAGGACGAGCACGTCCGCCGCGATCTCCTGACCCGGCGTCACCACGGCGCCCCCGCGCCAGCGTGCGCGCCGCGCACGAGCTCCTCCTGGACGAGCTGCGCGCCATCGACGATCGGCCGCCGCTCGCGCCAGCCGGCGTCGAGTAGATCGGCGAGCTCCGCGCGGACCTGCTCCGCCGACCAGCCGAGCTCGCGCGCAGTGAGCTGCGCCGCGGCTCGGGCGCAGTCGAGCCCGGCGCAGCCGCCCACCGCCACGCGACAGCGGCGCCGGAGATCCTGGAGCCGGCGCACCTGCTCCTGCCGCACGCAGTGCACCACCTCGGCCGCGAGGATCCCCTCGTCCCGGCAGAGCACGAGGCCGAGCCGCGGATCCTCGTCGACGAGCCGCAGGATCTCCCGGGCACGCCCCCCATGGCGGTACACGAGCCGCGCCGCGACCGGCGCGGCGATCGCGTGCGCGCGAGAGAGTGCGACCGCGTCGGGGACGTCGGCGCCGCCGGGCAGCGGCTCCTCGTGCGTGCGACACACGACGGGCGCCCGCCCGAGGAGCGAGAGGATCCGGTCCGTCGCCTCCTCCGCCTGCGCGCGGTAGCTCGCGAGCTTTCCGCCGACGATCGAGAGGAGTCCCCCGTGCCCCGACACGGCGCCGTCGTGGAGCTGGTGCTCGCGCGAGAGCGCGTCCTCGTTCGGTCCGTACGCATAGATGGTCGTGCGCAGCCCGCACCAGGCGCGCGTGATGCGGGCGTTGCGCACGCCGGGCAGGAGCGACGCGGCGCCCTCCATGAGGTACTCGACCTCGTCGTTCGTCGCCTCGAGGTCGTCCGGATCGCCGTAGTAGTCGTCGTCCGTCGTGCCGACGATCGACTCGTGCTCGTGCGGCATCACGAACATCTGTCGCCCGTCGACAGCCGAGAGGATGACGCCGTAGTTCGAGAAGCGCCGATCCAGGGTGAGATGGACACCCTTCCCCGGGCGCATCGGCACCGCCGCGCCGCTGCGCCTCGCGAGCGCGGGCGACCACGCCCCGGTCGCGTTGAACACGACCGGGGCGCGCGCCTCACCCTCCTCACCCGTGAGGACGTCGCGGAAGCGCACGCCGCGGACGCGCCCGCCCTCGGCGAGGACCGTGCGCGCCTCGGTCCAGGTGCGGAGCTCGGCGCCGTGTGCGCGCGCGGAGAGTGCGTTCAGCACGCAGAGCCGGAACGCGTCGATTCCCCACTCGTCGAGCGTCACCGCGCCGCGGAGCCCAGGGCGCAAGCCCGGCTCGAGCCGGTACAGCTCGTCGGGGGAGAGACGGGTCGACGGCTTCCCGCGCTTGAGCGGCTGGAAGAGATCGTAGGTCCCGACGTAGACCTCGGTCGCGTACCACGCCGCCCGGTCGCGGAGCGTCGCGCCCTGCTTCCTCGTCGTGAACGGCAGGAGAAACGGGATGCGGAACAGGAGGTGCGGCGCGATACGCTGGATGTACCCGGAGTCACGGCAGGCGAGCGCGGTGACGTGCCGGTCGGAGAGCATGTAGCGGATGCCGCCATGGATCATCCCCGACGAGTTGCCGCTCGCGCCGACGCCGAAGTCGGCCTTCTCGAGGAGGAGGACGCGCAGGCCGCGCATGGCGCAGTCGCGGGCCGTGCCGGTCCCGTTCACGCCGCCGCCCAGGATGATGACGTCGAAGTCCATTCAGGCGGTCCGCGCCGCCCGATCAGCGTAACGCGGGGCGGCGGGGGAGGCGCGTTATCTGCTCAGGGGCCGTGAGTCGATCTCCGGACCGAACCAGGCGGACGAGACGCGCGCGAGGCGCGACGACCGAGCACACCCTCGAGGCGCCGCTGTGCGCGGCTCCCAGAAGAGGATGTGAGGGAGGAGCAACGAAGCGATGCGACGCGGATCGGCCGCCGCGGCGACGGGAGGGGATTGCTTCACTGCCCCTCGGCCCTCGTACGCCCGCCCTCTGTCCGGCGCCCCCCGGACCGGGCGGCCGGCTCTCGCCCGGCTCCGCGGCGGCCGCGTCCGGCTCGATTAGATCGGGACGCGGAGGACGACCCACCATGTTCGGAAAGCCGCTCAGTCTCCCGACGCCCGCCGACGCGCTGCCCGGCCGCGAGGAGCCGCTGGACGTCCCGGAGCGCCACTTCGTGAGCGGCAACAGGATCGTGCCGCCGTGGCCCGAGGGACACGCCGTGGCGGATCTCGCCCTCGGCTGCTTCTGGGGGGCGGAGAAGGCCTTCTGGAGCGTTCCCGGGGTGTACGCGACCGCCGTCGGCTATCAGGGCGGCCTCACGCCAAACCCGACGTACCGCGAGGTCTGCACGGGGCGGACGGGACACGCCGAGGTCGTCCGCGTCGTCTACGATCCCGTGCGGCTCCCGTACGAGGCGCTCCTGCGCGTGTTCTGGGAGTCGCACGATCCGACTCAGGGAATGCGGCAGGGAAACGACGTCGGAACCCAGTACCGCTCGGCGATCTACGTCCACTCCCCGGCCCAGCGGCTCGCCGCGGAGGCGTCCCGCGACGCGTACGCCGCCGCGCTGCGTGCGGTCGGCCTGGGCCCGATCACGACCGAGCTCCGCGACGCCCCTCGCTTCTACTACGCCGAGGCGTATCACCAGCAGTACCTGGCGAAGAACCCCGGCGGCTACTGCGGGCTCGGCGGGACCGGGGTTTCGTGCCCGATCGGCACGGGTGTCGCGGCGCGGGACGCGTCGTAGCCGCTTCGCATTTGCCCTCACGGCAAGAGGCGCTTGCGCATGAGCACGTGCGGGACGCCCTGGTCCTGGAACACCTCGCCCTCCCGAACGAAGCCGCGGTTCCGGTAGAACGGCTCCGCCGGCAGCTGGGCGTGGACCGTGAGCTCCGCGACTCCGCGGAGCCGCGCCATCCGCTCGAGGTGCTCGAGCACGGCCGCGCCCACCCCCTGCCCCCGGTGCGACAGGGCGGTCGCCTGACGCCCGATCTGACAGGTGCGGTGGTCCAGGCGGACGAGGCGCCCGGTCCCGACGCAGCGCCCGCCCTCGAACGCGACCACGTGATCCGCGCTGGTGTCGAGCGCGTCCCGGTCGAGCGGACGCGGGATGTTCTGCTCCTGCTCGAACACGGCGCGCCGCAGCGCGAACGCGGCGTCGCGATCCTCGGACGTGGAGGCGAAGCGGACGAGGTAGGCCATGCTCGGAACGTAACGGATACGCTCCCGAGCGCCAGCCCTGCCCCTGCGGGTCGCTTCGCCTACTTGCTCGGCTCGTACGTCGACTTCACGTACACCTCGCGGAGCTGCTTCCCGTCCACGTCGCCGGGCGCGCCGGTCATGAGGTCCGTGCCCTTCTGCGTCTTGGGCCAGGCCACGACGTCCCGGAGCGACTCGGCGCCGGTGAGGAGCATCACGAGCCGATCCATGCCGAGCGCGATGCCGCCGTGCGGCGGCGCGCCCATCTTGAGCGCGTCGAGGAGGAAGCCGAACTTGTTCTTCGCCTCCTCGTCCGAGATGCCCATCGCCTTGAACACCCGCGCCTGGACGACGGGGTCGTGCAGGCGGATCGAGCCGCCGCCGATCTCGAAGCCGTTCAGCACGAGGTCGTACCGGTAGCAGTTCACCCGGCCCGGGTCGGTCTCCAGATACTGCACGTCCGAGTCGTGCGGCCGCGTGAACGCGTGGTGCGCCGCGGCCCACTGACCGGACTCCTCGTCGAACTCGAAGAGCGGCGGGTTCACGACCCAGAGGAAACGCCACTGGCCGCCGGAGCCGTATTCCGGGATGAGCCCCATGCGCTTCGCGAGGTGCACGCGCAGGTTCGCCATCACCGTGTGCACGACCGACTCCTTCCCGAACTGGAAGAGGAGGAGGTCGCCCGGCTGCGCTTCGCACGCGGCGTTGATGGCCTGGCGGAGCGCCGGCGTGACGGTCTTCGCGAACGGCGACTGGGTCCACTCGCCGCCCTCGCCGACCTTGGCGCGCGCGAGCCCCTTCGCCCCCATGCCCTTCACGTACTCCTCGAGCTTGTCGATCTCGGTGCGCGAGAGGTTCGCCGAGGCGGGGACGCGCATCGCCTTCACGATCCCCTTCGCCTTCACGGCCTCGTCCAGGAGCGGAAGCCCGCCGCCGTCGTGCTGGCGCACGAGCTCCGTGAGGACCACGTGTGGCATGTCGAAGCGGAGATCCGGCTTGTCGTTGCCGTACTTCGCCATCGACTCGTCGAACGGCATGCGCAGGAACGGCCGCGGGAGCTCGACCCCGAGGATTTCCTTCCAGAGCCGGACGACGAGCCCCTCGATCACGTCGAACACGTCGTTCTGCTCGACGAAGGACATCTCCACGTCGATCTGGGTGAACTCCGGCTGACGGTCGAGGCGGAGGTCCTCGTCGCGGAAGCACCGGACGATCTGGAAGTACCGGTCGAACCCCGCGATCATGTAGAGCTGCTTGAAGAGCTGCGGGCTCTCCGCGAGCGCGTAGAACTTGCCAGGATTGAGGCGGGAGGGGACGAGGAAGTTGCGCGCGCCGCCGGGCGTGTACTTCACCATGAACGGGGTCTCGAGCTCGAGGAAGCCCTGGTCGGTGAAGTGGTTGCGCGTGACGTGGTTCACGCGCGCGCGGGTCATGAGCGTCTTCTGGAGCGGCGCGCGGCGCAGGTCGAGGTAGCGGTACTGGAGGCGCTTCTCCTCGCTCGTGTCGAGCTTGTCCTCGATCTGGAACGGCGTCGGCTCGGAGCGGTTGAAGATCTCGAGCTCGGTCGCGTGGACCTCGATCTCGCCGGTCTTGAGTCTCGGGTTCACGTTGGCGCCGCGCGAGACGACCTTCCCGCGGATGCCGACGCAGTACTCGAGCCGGAGCTGGCCAGCGAGGTCGTGCACGTCGGGCCGGACGTCCTCCTCGAACACCACCTGGGTGACGCCCCCGCGGTCCCGCAGATCGATGAACACCGCCCCGCCGTGGTCGCGCCGGTTGTTCACCCACCCGAAGAGGACGACCTCCTTGCCTACATCGTCCTTCGTGAGGTCACCACACGTGTGGGTTCGCTTGAGCTCGGTGATGAAACGCGCCAAAGGCAGCCTCCCTGCAGTGGGATCCGGCAGCTAACATCGCGGAACCTGGCAGGTCAAGCGCCGCTTGAGCGGCGTCGGGCCCGCGGACGCCTGCCCGCCGGCGCAGCGCTGCGCGTCCTTGGGCTCCTTCGCGGGCGTGACGATTTTTCAGTAACGCGCCTGGAATTCCGACAGCCAGGCGACCGCGACGCGCCGTGCACGCATGCGTGATGCGCCTCGGCGCGTGGCCCTCTCATTGCAGAGTCCTACGGCGAGGAGGACACGGCCATGAGGGCGCACGAGGACGGCGGCGTGGCGGTGGACCCCATCTGCGGGAAGCCGGTGGTCGAGGCCGACGCGCAGGAAGTCGAGTACAAGCGGCGGCGCTACTTCTTCTGCTCCGGCCGCTGCCGCGCCCGCTTCGAGCAGCACGCCGAGCGGATCCACGTGCACGAGCTCGCGAAGCTCGGGACCCTTTTCACGGACCGCAGAGCCACCTGGGGCATCGCGTAAGCCGCCGGCGTCAGCCGGCGGCGCGCGTCACCGCTGCGGACGCGGGCGCCGTGGACGGGCGGACGTCGCGGAGCTTGAGCTGCAGCCGCCGCGCGCCGTCCCACG
>DATIDF010000187.1:0-5103 GCA_035456445.1 Anaeromyxobacter sp. | reverse complement strand
CCCGAGGCCGGAAGGCGCGGCGCACGGACCCGCAGAGCCAGCTCGGGCTCTTCGCGCCTCCGCCCGCGCCGGTGGATCCCTCGCTCGTAGAGATCGGTCAGGCGCTGCAAGCCGTCGAGGTTGACGCGCTCCGGCCGCTCGACGCCTTGAACCTGCTCGCGGCCTGGCGGGCGAAGCTCGGCGGTTGACCTCACGCGGCCGCGTCGTTCGCTCGAGTCGCACGAGGCGCACGAGACCGGAGCCGAGGCGGGGAAGCGCAGCGACGCCCGGCGAGGCGCACCGCAACAGCGCCGCTGTACGCGGCTCAAAGAAGAGGAGCGCCGCAGGCGCGACGAGCGAGGACGACGTCCGCTCATCCCGAGCGTAGGTCCCGCGAAGCGGGACCGTAGTCGAGGGACGCAAGCCCGGTATCGTGCGCCGATAAGTAAGAGAGGGGCCGGTCTCCCGGCCCCTCTGTCCCTAAGCCTGGCTTCTAACCTCGGAGCGCTGCGCGGCTCACGCCTTCTTGTGGCACTCCGCGCACTTCGCCGGGCCCTTCGCCTCCTTCTTGTGGCACTCGACGCAGAGCGCGTGGGCCTTGTCCTTGCCGAGCTCGAGCTTCCCGCCCTTCGCGTCGGCGTGGCAGGCCTCGCACTTCTGCGCGGCGTGGGTCTTGTGGTTGAACGTGACGTTGCCGTTCTTCGCCTCGAGCGTGACCGGTGCGGCCGGGGCGTCGGCGGCGAAGGCGGCGCCGGCGAAGAGGACGGCGGCGACGAGCGAAGCGATGCGGATCTTCATCTGGCTTGACCTCACGTGTTGATGCACGGCAGGTGAATCCCGCCGCGGCGTAGCGCCGCAATGTAGAGCGAGCAGCGCGCATGGCCGCTGTGGCATGAAGGCGCGCGACTCCCGGCCGCAGCGCGAGCTCACGCAGAGAAAAAAAGAGAAGGGGCCGGTCTCCCGGCCCCTCCCATCACCTCGAACGACTCGTCGAGCGCGTTACGCCTTCTTGTGGCAGTCGGCGCACTTCGACGGGCCCTTCGCCTCCTTCTTGTGGCACTCGACGCAGGTGGCGTGGGCCTTCTCCTTGCCGAAGCCCTCGATCTTCCCGCCCGCGGCGGTGGCGTGGCAGGTCTCGCACTTCAGGGCGGAGTGCTTCGAGTGCTCGAACGTAACGTTACCGTTCTTGGCCTCGAGGGTGACCGGGCCCGTCGGGGCCGCGGCGTGAACGGCGAAGGCAAACGCAACGGCGAACAGCGCAGCGAAGTACTTGGTCACTTGTCGTGCTCCTGAGATCGGGGCGGACCAGCCCGCCCGGCTTAGGGACGGCGGAGCCTACTCGATATTCAGGAAGGCCAGCCACAAATGCATCGGGTTCCATCGACCGGGCTGGTCACTGAGAACGAGTCTCAACGCGCACCCTCAGGCCATCTCCAGCACGGCGGAGACGAGCTTGTCGATTCCCGTCGATACGGCCGAGATCCAGGGACCGAGCATGTAGGCAGGCGTCGACACCACCTTCAGCCGATCGTCCACCGCGATCTCGTCCACCCGGCACTCGACGTGACGTGCGCCCCAGGACGCGATCGCCGCAGCGGTGTCCGCGTCGTTTCCGATGGTGACCTTCACGCCTTCCTGGCCGAGCAGCCGCGCCGCGATCACGGGCGAGATGCAGATGAAGCCCAGGGGCTTCGAGGCGGCGCGCATCTCGCGCACGATCCGCTCGACCTCGGGCAGGACCCGCATCGCGCGTCCCTCGACCGCGAACGAGCAGAGGTTCTTCGCCGCGCCGTATCCGCCCGGGAAGACGAGCGCGTCCACGTCGTTCGCGGAGAGCTCCGCGAGGTCGCGGATCTTCCCGCGCACGATGCGCGCGGACTCGACGAGCACGCTGCGCTGCTCGTCCTCCGCCGGCGCCTGCCGCAGGTGATCGACGACGTGCAGCTGCGGGACGTCGGGCGCGGCGGCGACGAGCTCCGCGCCCCGGCGATCGATCGAGAGGAGCGTGCAGATCGCCTCGTGGATCTCGGCGCCATCGAGGAAACCGCAGCCGGCGAGGACGACGCCCACGCGCTTGGGGTTGGCCATCGGACACCTCCACCTGAGGAGAGGGGGAAAGGAATCCTACGCCGGGGCAGGGCGGTGAGACAGCGCCCCACCACGGGGCGCTGCCGGCCGAAAAGTGGACCTCGATATCGGCGTCGCCGAGAGTGGCCGTCTCATGGGCCGTGGGTCGCTCGCCCTCCTCCTCCTCGCTCTCGCGGCCCCGCTCGGGACCTCCGCCGCGCCGCACCGCGCCAAGCCCGCGGCGGCCGCGCGATCCCCGAAGCCGAGCGCCCGCGCGGCGCGCGCCCCGTCGAAGCCAGCGCGCACCGCGGCGCGTACGCGAGAGAGCGAGCTCGACCGGGCCAAGGCGGCCGTGCGAGAGCTCACCCGCGATCGCCAGAAGCGCCGCTACCGGCACCACTGGGAGCGCGTCATCGCAGGCCTCATCGACGCCGCGAAGGGGCGCGATCGGGCGTCCGCGTTCCTCGAGGCTGCGCGCGCGCGCTACGCGCTCTACCGCTGGTCGGCCGACGAGTCGGATCGAGAGAAGGCGCTCCTCAACGCGACGCGCGCGGCGAAGCTCGGCTCGCGCGACGCGCGCTCGCTCGCGGCGGCGATCCGTCGCGAGGCGGGCGACGATCGCCCCGCGCCGAAGCCGGCGCGCGGACCCGGCGGACCGCCGGCGCCCGCGCCCGAGCCCGCCGAGACGCCCCAGGACTCGGAGCCGGATCCCGAGCTCGACGCCGCGCTCGCGGATCTCACCGGCGCGGGCGCCGCGCCGGCGCTCTCGCTCGGCGAGTCGGGCGGAGAGGGCCGGGCGCGCGTCACCGAGGTGCGGGCCTGGTCCAACGACGACTACACGCGCGTCGCCATCTACCTGTCGCACTGGGTGGGCTGGCACAAGCTCGAGCTCGCGCCCGCGGAAGGGCTTCCGCGCCGGCTCGCGCTGGATCTGCGGCCCGCGTCGCTCGCCGGACGGGCGCTGGCGCGTCCGGTGGCGGGCGAGCGGGTCGATCGGGTGCGCGCCGCGCAGAACGACGCCGACACCGTGCGAGTCGTGCTCGATCTCCCCGGCACCGACCGCGTGCAACTCTTCGGGCTCGACGATCCTCCGCGCCTCATCGTCGACGTGGGGACGGCGGCCGCGCGCGCGCACGTCGCCGAGGCCCGGCCCGCTCCGGAGCCGGCGCGCCCGGCGGCTCCCGGGGAGCCCGGTCGCACCGCCGCGGTGCCCGCGTCGTTCGAGCGCACCGAGCGCGCGCCCGAGCACGACCTGCCCGCCCGGATCCGGCGCGTCGTCGTGGACGCGGGCCACGGCGGCCACGACCCCGGCGCGATCGGCCCGCGACGCGTGCGCGAGAAGGACGTGACGCTCGCGATGGCGCGGCGCCTCGCGAAGCGGCTCCGTGCCGCCGGGTTCGAGGTGGTGCTCACGCGCAAGGACGACCGGTTCCTCGCGCTCGAGGAGCGCACCGCGATCGCGAACACCTCGGGCGGGGACCTGTTCGTCTCCATCCACGCGAACGCTCACCCGCGCCGGAACCGGAGCGGCGTCGAGACCTACTTCCTCAACGTGGCGGACGATCGGTACGCTGCGCGGCTCGCGGCGCGCGAGAACGGGGTCGAAGTCTCCGACCGTGGGGACGGCGATGTCGGCCGCATCCTCACCGATCTCGACGCCAAGGCGAGCGCGGACTCGTCCCGACAGCTCGCGGGGATCGTCCAGCGCGAGCTCACCGCGGGCGTGCGGTCGCGGGTGGGCGAGGTGCGCGACCTCGGCGTGAAGAGCGCGCTCTTCTACGTGCTCCTCGGCGCACGCATGCCGGCGGTGCTCGTCGAGACCGCATTCATCTCGAACCGTGTCGAGGAGCGGCGCCTCGCCTCCGAGCGCTATCAGGAGGAGGTCGCCGCAGGGATCACCCGCGCGGTGACCGCGTTCGCGCGGAGCGAGGCTCGCGTGGCCGCCGTGAGATGAAGCGCTCTACGCCGTGCGTCGAGCGCCCGCCCGGCTATATTCGCGGGATGCGCCAGCCCGACGTCCACCCGAGCCTGCCGGTCGCGGCGCCCTTCGAGTTCGAGGCGCGGCTGCAGGAGCTCCCGCCGCTCACCGGCGATCCGAAGGCGGATCTCGCGGCGCAGCACCGGTTCATCGAGGACGTGCACCGCTCGGGCGGCAGCGGTCACACCGTGGTGCGCCTGCAGAGCGCGGCGATGGACCGGATCGTCGCGATGCTCTGGGAGCGCGCCTGCGCGGCCGCCGAGGCAGAGCACCCGGTCTCGCCCGTCTCCCTCGTCGCGCTCGGCGGGTACGGCCGGCGCGAGCTCGCGCCGTGGAGCGATCTGGACCTGCTCGTCCTGCACGGCGCCCGGGAGCCGGACGCCTTCGTGAAGGCCGCGAGCGAGCGGCTCCTCTACGCGCTCTGGGATCTCCGGCTAGAGGTCGGCTACGGCGTCCGCGACCTCGAGGCATGCGACCGGCTCGCCTCCGACGACCACACCGCCCGGACCGCGCTCCTCGACCTGCGCTGGCTCGGCGGCGATCGCGATCTCTACCGCGCGCTCGAGCGCGAGGAGCTGCACGGGCTCTCGGCCCAGAAGGTCGAGAAGTTCCTCGCCGACAAGCTCGACGAGATGCGCGCCCGCCGCGATCGGTTCGGCGACTCCATCTACCTGCTCGAGCCCAACGTGAAGGAGTCGGAGGGCGGGCTGCGGGATCTCCAGTCGGCGCTCTGGCTGGCCCGCGTCCGCTTCAAGGTCGCCGGAATCACGGACCTGCTCGCGCGGGCGCTCCTCCCCGAGCGCGAGATCCGGGAGATGCGCCGCGCGCGCGACTTCCTCTGGCGCGTCCGGAACGAGATGCACTACCTCGCCCGCCGCAAATGGGACCAGCTCACCTTCGACGTCCAGCCGGCGGTGGCGCAGGCCATGGGGTACGTCGATCGCGAGGACGTCTCGGCGGTCGAGGAGTTCATGCGCCATTACTACCTCGCCGCGAAGACGGTGCTCGTCGCGTGCGACGCGATCGTGGACCGCTGCCTCGAGCCGCAGGCGGCGATGGGCTGGCGCATGGTCCCGCCG
>DATIDF010000186.1:0-15105 GCA_035456445.1 Anaeromyxobacter sp. | reverse complement strand
CGGTCCGGACGGCGTAGCGGTCCCGCGGCGCGCCCCGCCCGCACGCCTCCCCTCGCCGCGTGCGTCGGCCGTTCCGCGCACGGGCACCTCCGGCGCCCAGCTGTCCGGGACCGCGATCTCGCTCCCCATGACCTCGATCCGCTGGCCGCCCACGCGCATGCGCACGGCGCCGGAGAGCTCCCACGCGAGCGACAGCTCGAGGGCGTCGCCGTGTGCACGCCCGCTGCCCGACCCCAGCGTCGCCTCGACGCGGCCGCGCACGTCCTCCTCGTCGAGGTCGAGGGCACAGCGCTGGCCTGGAGCGAACGTGAGCTCGCCCCGCTGGCCCGCGCGCGCAGCGAGCTCGCAGGTTTTCCCCCGGGCGAAGAGCCGCACGCGCACCTGCCCGCCTGCGCCAGGCGCGAGGGTCGCGCGCGCGTCCTCGCGCACCTCGCGGTCGAGCAGGGTGCCCGCGCGCACGCGCAGGGTGGCGGCGACGCGGTAGTCGCCCGAGGGAGCCTCGGGACCCGCGGACGCGGCGGGTTCCGGGAGGATCGCGCAGGCGGCGATCATCACGAGCTGCTTCCAGGACGTGCTCCGCATGGTTCTCCTCCGGTGCGCCTGCGACCGCTCCCCCGCTCTTCGCCGGCTCGCTCCACCACCGACCGCGAGGACGACACGGCGCACCCGCCGGGGCGCACCTGTGCGAGAATCGCACGTCCGGACCGGCCGGTCCGCATTCGAGGAGGAAGTCCGTTGAACAAGAACACCGTCTTCGCGCTGCTCGTCGGCGTCCTCGCCGGTCTCGTGATCGGCTACTCGGTCGGTTCCAGCATGGGCGGCAGCGCCCACCAGGCACCGGTGGTGGCCGCGCCCGCCGGCGCTCCCCTCGGCGGCGCTCCCCTCGGGGGCGCTCCCGCAGGCGGTATGCCGGGCGCGGCCCCAGGCACAGGCGTCGACGTCCAGCAGCGGATAGCCACGCTCCAGCAGGTCGTCGGCCAGGACCCGAAGAACGCCCAGGCCTGGACGCAGCTCGGGAACGACTACTTCGACACGAACCAGCCGCAGAAGGCGGTCGAAGCCTACGGGCACGTCCTCGCGCTCCAGCCGGGAAACGCCGACGTCCTCACTGACCAGGGGGTCATGTACCGGGCGCTCGGCCAGTTCGACAAGGCGGTGGAGAACTTCCGCAAGGCGAACGAGGCGAACCCGCGCCACCTGCAGAGCCTCTTCAACCTCGGGGTTGTCTACGCGTACGACCTGAAGCAGCCGAAGAAGGCGATCGAGGCCTGGGAGAAGCTCGTCGCCACCGACCCGAGCAGCGCGCAGGCGATCCAGGCGCGCACGCAGCTCGAGCAGCTGAAGAGCGCCGCGAAGTAGGGCTTCGGGGCCGGGATCGGCGCCGCTCGCCGATCCCCTCGTCTCCCGCTCCGGCGTGAGGCACGCACGCGGGGTGACGTCCCGCCCGGACGCGAGCGGCGCCCGCCTAGGTGCGATATCTCTGGCGGGTGAGCCCGAACCGCCTCGCCGCCGCGTCCGCCCTCGTCCTCCTCGCCGCCTGCGCCTCGCGCCCGAACCCGAAGCTCGTCCGGGAGCCCATCTCGGCCGAGCGCACCTGGGTATCGGAGCGCCACCGCGATCACCCGCTCGTCGGCAAGATCTGGGATCAGCGCGGGCAGCGGTTCGTGGACGAGGCGGCGCTCTCGACCGCGATCGAAGGCGCCGACTACGTGATGCTCGGCGAGATGCACGACAACGCCGACCACCACGTCCTCCAGGCGCGGCTCGTGCGCGCGATCGGCGCCGCCGGCGAGCGGCCGGCGCTCGCGTTCGAGATGATGGAGGAGGACGACCAGCCCGCGATCGACGCGGCCATCGCCCGGGCGCCCCGAGATCCCGACGAGATCGCGCGCGCGGTCGACTGGAAGCACAGCGGCTGGTACGACTTCGCGATGTACCGGCCGATCTTCTCCGCCGGGCTGGACGCGGGCATGCCCATCGTGGGGGCGAACCTGCCCGTCGCGCTCGCGAAGGGCGTCGCGTTCGAGGGACCCGACGCGCTCACGCCGGAGCTCCGCGCCGCGCTCGCCAAGGCCGAGCCGCTCCCGCCCGAGGTGGTGGCCTCGCTGCGCGACGAGATGAAGGCCGCGCACTGCGACGCGCCGATGCCGGAGAAGGTCCTCGATCGGCTCGCGCTCGCGCAGCGCGCGCGCGACGCCCAGATGGCGCTCCGCCTCGTGGACGTGGGCGCCACCGGCGCCGTCCTCGTCACCGGAAACGGCCACGCCCGCGTCGATCGGGGCGTACCCGCGTCGCTCGCGCGCGAGAGCCCGGGACGGAGCGTGGTCTCCGTGGGCCTGTTCGAGGTGTCACCTGGGAAGGACGAGCCGGCGCTCTACGCGGGCGAGTTCGGGAAGGGTCCGCTGCCGTTCGACTTCGTCGTCTTCACGCCGGCCGCCGAGCGCGAGGACCCGTGCGCGGCGCTGCGCGGCCACGACTTCACGAGACGTAAATCAGCGCAGGCGCGTTGAGCGAAAGAAAGGGACGCCGCCGGCCCGGAGCCCGGCAGCGTCCGCCCCCGTGGCGACGCGGGGGGTGAAGCGCTCGATGCTAGTTCGTGGCAGACGCCTTCTGCGGGGTGGTCTTGGCCGCCTTCGTCTGCGCCTTCTTCTCGGTCTTCGCGACCGCCTCCTTCTCCTTCGTAGACGCGCTGGTGGAGGACGCGGTCGTCATCTTCTTCTCGCCGCAGGGGAACGCCGGGGTCGCGAGCCCGAGGATCGCGAGCGCCGTCGCGGCGCGGAGAACGAGCTTCATGAAGCACTCCTTCCGTTTCGGGCCCCGGAGCGGAGCCGCCCTTCTCATGTCGGGCGCGACGTTTCGCCGCAACCGGGCCGGAGGGAAGCAGATGCTTGCGCCCCGAGCGCGCCCCTGCCGGTGCCCGACCCGGCGAGCGCGCGCCCGCCGTGGCGTACCTCCACCGGCGGGTGAACCCACCGGAGCCTCGGCCCGTGACGGAGGGATGACGTGCCTCCGCTATTCGGCAACGATGCGTGCGCTCCTAGTCCAGGGTTCCACGCCGCCGACGTACTGGGGCTACGGTCACAGCCTCCCGTTCATCCGGAAGGACGCGGCCCTCCCTCCGCTCGGCCTCGCGACGCTCGCCGCCCACCTTCCGCCGGGCTGGGAGCTCCGGCTCCACGACCTTCACCTCGGGCCGCTCCCGGACGAGCTGCTCCGCTGGGCCGACGCGGTGCTCGTGTCCGGCATGCTCGTCCAGGCGCCGTCGATGCGCGCGACGCTCGCGCGGGCGCGCGCCCTCGGCAAGCCCGGCGTGGCGGGAGGTCCGGCGCCCACCACCGCCCCGGAGCGCTTCCCGGAGGCGGCGTACGTGTTCCGGGGCGAGGCGGAGGGTCGGCTCGAGCGGCTCGTCGAGGCGCTGGAGCGGCCGGGGACCGTCGGCGAGCGCCTCGTCTCGCCGGCGGGCGAGTCGCGGCCGGACCTCGCGCTCGCGCGCGTCCCCCGCTTCGATCTCCTCGCCCTCGACCGCTACGCGAGCCACGCGATCCAGGTGTCGCGCGGCTGCCCGTTCACCTGCGAGTTCTGCGACATCATCGAGGTGTTCGGGCGCGTCCCGCGGGTGAAGTCTCCGGCGCAGGTGCTCGCCGAGCTCGACGCGCTCCGCCGGCTCGGCGCGCGCGGGCCGCTCTTCCTCGTCGACGACAACTTCATCGGCAACCGGCGCGCGGCCGCGCGGCTCCTGCCGGAGATCTCGCGCTGGCAGCGCACGCACGGCCAGCCCTTCGACCTGTACACGGAGGCGAGCCTCGACCTCGCGACGCTGCCCGAGCTCCTCGGGGCGATGATGGACGCCGGCTTCTCCGCGGTGTTCGTCGGGATCGAGACGCCCGATCCCGCCGCGCTCGAGGAGGCCGGCAAGCGCCAGAACCTGCGCGTCGACCCGGCCGAGGCGGTGCGGCGCCTGACGAGCGCGGGGCTCGAGGTGTTCGCCGGGTTCATCGTCGGGTTCGACGCCGACGACGCTGACACGTTCGAGCGGCAGCGCGCGTTCATCCAGGGCCTGCCCATCCCTCGCGCGATGGTGGGGACGCTCACCGCGCTCCCGGGCACTGCGCTGTGGCGCCGGCTCGAGCGCGAGGGGCGCCTGCGCACGGAGGCCACCGGCGATCAGTTCGATCGGACCAACTTCGAGCCAGCCATGGGGGAGGAGCCGCTCCTCTCCGGCTACCGGCGGCTCCTCGCGGAGCTCTACGACGAGGACGCGTACTTCCGGCGCTGCGCGCTGCACCTCGACGCGGCGCCGGCCCGCCCCGCGCCGCTCCGCAAGGGCTCCCTCGCCACGCTCGCCCGGACGCTGTGGCGCCTCGGCATACGCGGCCCGCGGCGGCGGCACTTCTGGCGCCTCGTCGGCCACGCGCTGGGGCGCGGCCCGGCGGCGATTCCGCGCGCGGTGACGCTCGCGGTGCTCGGCGAGCACCTCCTTCGCTACACGCACGAGGAGGTGCTCCCGCGCCTCGATCGGCGGCTCGCGGCCCTGCGGGCCGAGGCCGGCGCCGGGCTCGGCCGCGCCGCGGCGTCCCCCTACGTGTCGTAGGCGCCCGGTACCCGGCGCAACCTGGCGGGAATGCTGGGTTCTCGACGTCTTCGTCGCGCGGCGCGGAGCTGCCTCCCGATGCGCCAGTTCGGACCCGAGGTCGAGACCACCCGCCTCCTCAGGACCCCCGACCCCGTGCTCCGCATTCATCGCACGTCCACCGGCGCAGCCCTGCGCGCCCGCGCGGGCGCGGATCTGCAGGCCGAAATCTCTTATCTTCTCGGGGTCATCCACCGTGACTCTCGCCGACCTCATCGATCTCGAGGCACAGCTCGCCCGCGATCGGGACGCGCCGCAGGGCGCGCTCGAGGAGCGCGACCGCGCGCTGATGCAGGGACCGCCTCCCGGCGACGAACGTCGTGGAGAGCTGCTCCGCCGCTGGCTCGCCGCGCTGCGCGAGCGCGAACCCGGCCTCCTCTTCCCCGGGCGCACGATCTCGCGCGCACTCTCGGGCGTCCGGGTCGCCCTCGCCGCGCTCGGGCTCACGATCGGCTGGGGCGCGGCGACGGCGCTCCTCGGGTACACGGGCGAGCACCCCGTGAACGTCTGGGACGTGCTGCTCGCGTTCGTCGGCGTGCAGCTCGTGCTGCTGCTCTTCCTCGTCGCCGCCCTCCTGTTCCCGATCGCGACCCTCGGCGCGCCGCTCTTCGGCGTGTTCCGCGAGGCCGTCGGCGCGCTGTACCGGCGCCTCGCGGCGCGCACCACCGGGCCGGCGCGCGCCGAGGAGTGGCGTGCGCTCTGGCACCGGCTGCGCAGCCGCCGCTCGCTGTACCACCACGTCGAGCCTTGGCTCCTCCTCGGCGCGACCCAGACGTTCGGCGTCGCGTTCAACGTCGGCGCGCTCCTCGGCTGCCTGCGCCTCGTCGTCTTCTCCGACATCGCGTTCGCCTGGAGCACCACGCTCGTCGACCTCGATGCGGCGCGGTTCCACGCGCTCGTCGGCGCGCTCGCACTTCCTTGGGCGTGGCTCTGGCCCGACGCCGTCCCGTCGCTCGCCCTCGTCGAGGCGACGCGCTACTCGCGCCTCGAGGGCGCCTACCTGCAGCACGCCGGCCCCGGCCGCGCCGTGGATCCGGCGCTCGTCGGCGGCTGGTGGCGCTACCTCCTGGCCGCGATCGCCACCTACGGCCTCCTCCCGCGAGCGATCGCCCTCGCGGTCGCGCGCCTCCGCGCCGCCCGGCTCATGGCGCGGCTGCCGCTCGACGACGCAGAGGTCGCGCGCACCGTGCGCAGGATCGCCGAGCCGCACGTCGAGACGCGCGCGCTCGCGCCCGAGCCGGAGCGGGCCAGCGTCCTCCCGGGGCCGGCCGCCGCGGCTGGCCCCGCGGAGGGGTCGCGCTGCGCCGTGGTGCTCTGGCGCGACGTGCCGGCGCGCCCGGACGTGCAGGCGGCCATCGCGCGCCACGTCCGGCGGGAGATCGCGTCCGTGCACGCCGCGGGCGGGCGTGACGATCCGGCGACGAGCTGGGTCGCGGCGGTGGACGGGGCGGAGCCGGTCGTGCTGGTCGCGGAGGGGTTCGAGGCGCCGGACCGTGCCGCCGTGCGGCTCGTGCGCGACCTGCGCGGCGCGCTCGGCCCGCGCCGGCACCTCCTCGTCCTCGTGGTGGACGTGGGCGAGGGCCGCGTCGGCCCGGCCGCCGACGCGAGCGTGCGCACGTGGCGCGAGGGGCTCGCGCGGCTCGAGGATCCCTACCTCGCGGTGGAGCCGCTCCGGGGGGCGCCATGAGCTCCGACGTCCCGCGCTTCGCGGTGGTCGGCCGCGTGAACAAGGGCAAGTCGAGCATCGTCGCGACGCTCGCGGAGGACGACACGGTCCGCATCGACGCGCGCCCCGGGACGACCACCGAGGTCCGCGAGTTCCCGGTCCGCGTGGACGGCCGGACGCTGTTCGTGCTCGTCGACACGCCCGGCTTCGAGGACGCGCCGCGCGCGCTGGCCTGGCTCCGCGCGCGCGAGCCGAGCGCGGCGGAGCGGCCTGCGCGGGTCGCCGAGCTCGTGCGCACGTTCGAGGGCACCGAGGACTTCGTGGAGGAGCGCCGCCTGCTCGCGCCGATCCTCGCCGGCGCGAGCGTGCTGTACGTCGTCGACGGCACGCACCCGTACCGCCAGAACTACGAGGCGGAGATGGAGATCCTCCGCTGGACCGGGCGGCCCGGGATGGCGCTCGTGAACCGGATCGGCACGGAGGACCACGCCGCCGAGTGGCACCGCGCGCTGAATCAGTACTTCAAGATCGTGCGCGACTTCGACGCGTTCTCGGTGTCGTTCGAGGAGCGCGTGCACCTCCTGCACGTCTTTCGCGAGCTCCGGCCCGACTGGCGCGCGGGCGTGGACGAGGCGGTGGGCGCGCTCGTGGCGCAGCGCCGCCGGCGCCGGGCCGAAGCGGCGGCGCTCGTCACCGACCTCCTCGTCGACGCGCTCACGCACACCGAGGAGCTCGCGGTCGAGGACGAGGCCGCCATCGAGGAGCAGCGCGATCGGCTCGAGCGGAGCTTCCACGACGCGCTCCGCGCGCGAGAGGAGGAGGCGCGCCGGCGCATCGAGGCCCTGTACGGCCACCGTGAGGCGCGGTTCGAGGAGGCGGGCGGGCTCGAGCGGCCGGTGTACCGCCAGGATCTCTTCGCCGAGGAGGCGTGGAAGCTCCTCGGGCTCTCGCCCGCGCAGCTCGTCGCGGCCGGCGCGCTCGCGGGCGCCGCGCTCGGCGGGGCGGTGGACGCGGCGGTCGGCGGCGCGAGCATCTTCGCGGGGACGGTCCTCGGAGGCGCGCTGGGCGGCGGGGGCGCCCTGTACGGCGTCGGCCGGCGCTATGCGCGCGTGCGATCGATCGGGGCGGCCGGGATCCCGGGCCTGCTCGTCGACGTGCAGCGGTACTGGTCGGGCGCCCGCCGCTTCCGCATCGGCCCGCACGCGCAGCCGAACTTCCCCTGGGTCCTGCTCGATCGCGCGCTCCTCCACTACGACAGCGTGGTGCACCGCACGCATGCGCGGCGCGGGGCGATCACGGTGCAGGGCGAGGGCGCGCGCGCGGGGATCGTCGCGGAGTTCGCGCGCGGCGATCGGCGGGAGCTCGAGACGCTCTTCCGCCGGCTGCGGCGCGACCCCCACGATCCACCGCGCTCGATCCGCGACGCGCTCGAGCGTGCGATCGCCCGCATCCTGCGACGGGTGGACCCGGTCCCCGGCGAGGAGCCCGCCGCGGGAGACCCGCCGGACGGGCCCGCTCCCGCTCCCGCCCGCTGACGGGCTACCCGTGGCGCCCGCACGACCGATCTTCTCGTCATGGAAGGCTCGCTCCTGCACCGGGCGTTCACGGCCGCCGAGGAGGCGCTGCTCTCCCGCACGCTCGTCGGCCGCAAGCTCGCCCGCGACGTGAAGGGGTCCGACGGGCTCGTGGCTTTCGCCGCCGGGGCCGAGATCGATCGCGCGCTCCTCGACCGCGCCCGCGAACGCGAGCTGCTCGACGAGGTGGCGCGAGCCGCGGAGCCGGGGACGAGCGACACCGAGCTCGAGGACCTCTTCGTGTGGCTGGCAGAGCTCCGCCGGAGCCGCGGCGGGTGACCGGGCCCCGAACGGTGCTTGTCGTGAATGTCCGCGCGCGCCGCGGCGAGGAGTGGTTCGAGCGCGCGCGCGCCGGGCTCGCCGAGCGCGGCGTGGAGCTCTTCGGGGCTTACGCGGTCGATCCCGCCGAGCTTCCGGAGCGCGTCCGCGAGGAGCTCGCCCGCGGCGCGGAACGCATCGTGGTCGGAGGGGGCGACGGATCGCTCGCCGCGGCGGCGCGCGTGCTCGCCGGGACGGGCGTGGCGCTCGGCGTCCTGCCGCTCGGCACCGCGAACGACTTCGCGCGGAGCCTGCACATCCCGGACGATCTCGAGGGGGCGCTCCGCGTCGTCGCCCGCGGCGCCGAGCGCGCAGTCGACGTGGCCTGGCTGGGCGATCGGGCGTTCCTGAATGCGGCGAGCCTCGGCGTCTCGTCCGAGCTCACGCGCCGGCTGCACGACGGCCTGAAGCAGCGCGCCGGGAAGCTCGCCTACCCCGTGGCGGCACCGGCCGCGGCCGTCGGCCAGCAGGCATTCAAGCTTCGGATCGAGCTGGATGGGCGCGTGCTCGAGGACGACGCGCTCCAGGTGGTCGTCGGCAACGGCCGCTTCCACGGCGGCGGTCGGCTCGTCGCGCCGGGTGCGCGGATCGACGATCATCGCCTCGACGTCTACGTCCTCCGCGCCGAGTCCGACGCCGACCGCGCGAGCAAGCCTGACCGGCTCCGCGATCTCGGCGCGCTCGTCCGCTACGCCTGGCTGCTCCTGCGCGGGCGGCACCTCGAGCACCCGCGCGTCTTCCACGCACGCACCAAGCGCATCCGCGTCGTCACCGATCCGCCTCTCGAGATCGACGCGGACGGCGAGCTCGCCGGCCGGACCCCCGCGGAGATCCGCGTCGTCCCCCGCCAGCTCCGCGTGATCGCGCCCCGACCGCGCAGCTGGTCCCGCGCGTGGATGCGGCGGGAGGCGCGGGCCTAGCGGCTACCCGTCCCCGATCAGCGCCGCGAGCTCGCCGCGGACGTCCCCGCCGAGGTTCAGCTCCACGAGCCGCCGGAGGTGCGCGATGCTCTCGAGGTCGATCGCGTGCCAGCGGACCCCGATCCGCGTACCCTCGCGGTGCGCCACGGTGCCGTCCATGCGGATTGCCGTCTCGCCGCCGTCGAGCCGGAGCGCGAGCGCGCAGGAGTCGCCGCGCTCGGCGTCGAGCCCCTCGCCCACCTCGACGAGCGCCCCCTTCAGCGAGACGTCGACGAGCCGCGCGGGCGCGAGCCCCGCCGCGACATGGAGCTCGACGCCGGTGTTGAAAGGGATGCGCGAGAACCGCCGCCGCTCGGGTGACTCTGCCATGCCGGGATCTCCGCGCTGACCGCTCGTGCCGGGACACGACCGGAAGACGAGCCCAAGGATAGCTCACCCGCCGTCGGAGCCCTCAGCGCGGCGCGACGGGCGGCTGGGGGCGTGCGCGTCCGCGCACATCGACGTGCGCACCGGTCACCATCACCGGGCGAAGGCGCGCGCCGGCGAGCGCCTCGAAGATCGCGCGCGAGACGACGGCTGGATCCTGGAGCAGGTCCGCGACCACCGAGGCGGGAAGCACGTCGCACGCGCCGTCTCCGGGGCGGCGGTGCGGCTGAAAGCCGGAGCGTCCGAGCAGGTCGAAGGCGGCGCTATACGGGCCCGGTTCAGCGCTCGAAAGCGCGAATCGAATGACGGTCCACATGAAACCTTGTGGTCAACCTCCAGCACGCCGGCCAGGGCACCAAGTGCCCGAAGGGGAGCCGCCGACGGGTGAGGCGAGGTGGGCGGCGCTCGCCTGCCCGGGTTGCCGGCACACCAGGCGGCGTGGTCTCTTGCGTGCCCCGTGCGAACGCTCGACGAGGTCATCGAATTCGTACGCGAGCGAACTGCCCCGGATGCCGTCCCGCTCGCGCCCGAGATCGTGGTTCACCAGGCGAGCGAGCTGACGCCGCTGTGGCACGCGACCGCCGCCGAGCTCGCAGGCTGGGACGACTCGCCGTTCTGGGCGTTCCCATGGGCGGGCGGGCAGGCGCTCGCGCGCTACGTGCTCGACCATCCCGAGATCGTTCGCGCCCGGTCGGTCGCGGACTTCGCGACCGGCAGCGGGATGGTCGCGATCGCGGCGCTGCGCGCCGGCGCGGGGCACGTGCTCGCGCTGGACGTCGATCCGTTCTGCGAGGCGGCCGTGCGTTTGAACGCGGCGTTGAACGGCGTCGCGCCGGAGTTCCGGGGAGGCGACGCGATCGACGCGGCGCTCCCAGGCGTCGAGGTGCTCCTCGCCGGCGACGTCTTCTACGAGCGATCGCTCGCCGCGCGCAGCCTCGCGTGGTTCCGCGCGCTCGCGGCGCGTGGCGTGCGCGTGCTCGCGGGCGACGCGGGCCGCACCTACGCGCCCCGCGACGGGTTCGAGGTGCGAGCGGCGTACGAGGTGCCAACGACGATCGAGATCGAGGACGGCCCGCTCCGCCACGCACGCGTGCTCGAGATCCTGCCGTGAATGCGGCGGGCCGCCAGCCCGCCACCGCGTCCGGGACGTTTGACAATCCGTGACTCCGGACGCAACGTTGGAGCACGCGCGGCGCGGTGCCTTCCGTGGTCGGGGGCACGGCGGGCGCGCCGGGGCTCCGCTCCGCAGGTCGTCGTCGTCGAGCCGGTCTCCGGGCTCGCGACAGCGTGGCGAACGCGAAGCCGAGCTCCGCCGAGGCGGCCCCCAGCAGCATGAGGGCCGCCTCCTTTTTCCGTCGCCCCCGCGCGAGCCCGTCCCCGGCCGGCCGGGTGATAGGCTCGGCCATTCATGCTCCTTCCCTCCGCATCGAGCCCGCCCGGCCCGCCCGTCGATCCCGAGCGCCGCTGGCTCGTCGAGGTGTACCAGCCCGACGCCCGGCAGCTCACCCTGCGCGCGGCCCTCGCGGGTTGCGTGCTGGGCGGCGTGATGGCGATCTCGAACCTGTACGCCGTCCTCGAGACGGGCTGGAGCCTCGGCGTCACGATCACCGCCTGCATCCTCGCGTTCGCGTTCTTCCCCGGCGCGCGAGCTTCGCGCCTCGCGCGCCCGGCGCTCGCGGAGCGGGCGGTGCTCCCGGTCGCCTCCGGGCTCATCGCCGGCGAGAGCCTCATGGGCATCGTCGTCGCGATCGTCCTCGCGCTCGGCCTCGGAGCATGACCATGAGCGCGACCGTGATGCGGCCGACCGCCGTGGTATGCGGACACGTGACGCTCGATCGCGTCGCGGGCGCGCTCGTCCCGGGCGGTTCGGCCTGGTACGCGGCGCACACCCTCCGCGCGCTCGGCGCAGAGGTGCGCGTGCTCACCGCCGCCGGGCCCGACTACCCAGCGGAGGCGCTCGCCGGCGTGACGGCGCTGATCGCACCAGCGGCGCGGACCACGCTGTTCGTGAACGTCCACGCACCCGCGGGGGGGCGCACCCAGCGGGTCGAGGCCTCGGCGGCGCCGCTCGATGCCACGGCGCTCCCCGAGGCCTGGCGGGGCGCGGACGTGCTCTACCTCGCGCCCGTGCTCGGGGAGCTCGCGCCGCGCGCCTTCGCCGTCGCGGCCGGGGCGCGCCAGGTCGGCCTCGGCGTGCAGGGGCTCGTGCGCGCGGTCGCGCCGGGCGGCGCGGTGCTGCAGCCGCGCTGGTCGTTCGCGCCGGCCGAGCTCTCGGGCGTCACGGCGGCGTTCGTGGGCGAGGACGACCTGCGCGGTCAGGGCGATCTCGTCGCCCGGCTCGCGGCCGTCGTGCCGATCGTCGTCTTCACCCGCGGGGCGGCCGGCTGCGAGATGATCGCGGGCGGCCAGCGAGTCCGCGTGGGAGTGTTCCCGGCGCGCGAGGTCGATCCGACCGGCGCGGGAGACGTCTTCGCGGCGGGGTTCCTGTTCGCGCTCGCGCGCGGTCAAGCTCCAGTCGAGGCGGCTCGCCTCGGCGCGGCGGCAGCGTCGATCGTCGTGGAGGGAGTGGGAGGAGAGACGCTCGCGCGGATCGGCGAGGCGTTCGAGCGAGTCGAGCGGGTGCCGGTGCTGGGGTGAACGAGGTCGCGATGCCGATCACATACGGCGCGCCATCGTCCGCAGCGCCGCCGCCCACAGCTTCGCCTCCTTCCGCGTGAGCCGCGCGCGCCTCAGCGGCGCGACGAGGTCGCGGACGGCGTGCCGCTCCGGTCCCGCGAGGAAGCCGCCGGTGCGCAGCGCGGTGCGCAGCGCGTCCTCCAGCGCCGCGAGCTCCGCGTCCGAGGCGCCCACCGGCGCGGCCGCGGGCGCGCTGGCGCCCGCCTCGAGCGCGGCCCGCCGCAGCTCGTAGGCGTAGAGGAGCACCGCCTGGGCGAGGTTCACCGACGGCTGCGCGTCGTCCGTCGGGATGACCGAGAGGTCGTGGCAGCGGTGGACCTCGTCGTTCGTGAGCCCGCTGCGCTCGTCGCCGAAGACGATGGCCGTCCGCCCCGCCGGCGCGCGGTCGAGCGCCTCGCGCGCGAGCTCCGCCGGCGCAAGGCGCCGCTTCCCCCGGACCTTCCGCGAGCTCGTCCCGACGACCCAGGCGCAGTCTTCGACCGCCTCGTCGAGCGTCCGAACGAGCCTCGGCCGATCGAGGAGGTCCTCCGCGTGCACCGCCACCCGCCGGGCCGTCGCGAAATCGTGCGTGCCGAGCTCCGCGATCGCCCAGTCCGCGAGGCCGAAGTTCTTCATCGCGCGCGCCACGGCGCCGAGGTTCTCCGGGTTGCGCGGGCGGAGCAGGACGACCCGCACCGGGGCGGCGGGGTGGGACTTCGCTTGGGCCATGCGACATCGTACGACGCCTCCCCGCCCGCTCGTCCGGGTGGTGCACGGGCGCTCCGGGCCGAGCGCCTCCACGGGAGCGCCCCGACGGTGTCCCTCGCGCGCCGAGCCCAGGCGCGCTTCCATGCACGGAGGAGGTGGTCATGCGAGTGCACGAGGTGATGACGCGTAACGCCGTGACGATCGGGGCCGACGAGACGCTGGTCGCGGCCGCGCGGAAGATGAAGGAGCTCGGCGTCGGCGCCCTCCCCGTGCTCGAGGACGGGACGCTCACCGGGATCGTGACCGACCGTGATCTCGCCGTCCGGGCGACCGCGACGGGCGCCGACCCCCTGCGCACGCGGGTTCGCGAGGCGATGACGCCGCAGGTCGTGGCCTGCACCGAGGACGACGAGCTCACCGAGGCAGCGCACGCGATGGAGGCGTGCGCGGTGCGACGCCTCATCGTCCTCGATCGCGAGGGACACCTCTGCGGCATGCTCTCGGTCGAGGACATCGCGGACGCGAGCACGGCGCTCGCGGCGGAGGTGCTGCGCCGCGCGCGCGACCCGGTGCTCCCGGCGCCCTGACGCCGGCCCGGTCGTGGGCTGCCCGCGCGGCGGGGCGATGCGTGCTAAGAAGCGCGCGTGCTCGACGGCCCCTTCCACCTCCCGATCGCGTTCGACGTCGCCGCCGCGTTCCTGTTCGCGGTCACCGGCGCGATGGCCGGTGTGCGCAAGCGTTACGACCTCGTCGGCATCCTCGTCCTCTCGCTCGCGACCGGGCTCGGGGGCGCGTTCCTGCGCGACGCGCTCCTGCTGCAGCAGGGGCCGGCGACGGTCCTGACCGACGGCCGCTACCTGCTCGGCGTCCTCGGCGGCGGCCTCATCGGCGCGTTCTTCGGACGACACCTGCACCGCGTCCGGCTCGTGATCGAGCTCGTCGACGCGCTCGGGCTCGGCGTGTACGGAATGGTCGGTGCGCAGAAGTCGCTCGCCGCCGGGCTCCCGCTCGTGTCGGTCGCGCTGGTCGGGTGCGTGAATGCGGTCGGCGGCGGCGTGCTTCGCGACGTCCTCGTCCGCGAGGAGCCGCTCATCTTCAAGCCGGGAGAGTTCTACGCGCTCGCCGCGCTCGCCGGCGTACTCGCCTTCATCGGGCTCGCCGCCGGGCTGCACCTGCCGCAGGAGCCCTCCGCGCTGGCGGGGATCGGTCTCGCGTTCATGGTACGCATCCTCTCCATCCGCCTGGGGTGGCGCACGGGTGCCTTCGAGCCCGAGGACCGGCGGTCCTCCTAGCGCTGCTTGTTCTCCGCTGCCTCGTTTCGACGAGCGCTCGCCCGGTTGCTCGCAGTCAAGGCAAGCGATCGACCCATTTGCGTACAGTCCGCGCGCCTGGCCCATCCGGGCCTCAAACCCGCGGTACGCATCAGGAGCTCGAATGAACGCCTTCCGGATCGTCGTCCTCACCCTCGCGGCCGCGCTGCCCCTCTCGGCTCTCGCGGCCGGCGGCCACGACGGCGTCGGATGCAATGGCTGCCACGGCATCCACACGGCGAAGGGAGAGATCATCTTCGCGGTCGGGCCGAACAAGGTCGCCCAGAACCCGCGCACCAAGTCCGCTTACTCGGGCTCGACGGCGCTCTGCCTCGGGTGCCACGAGGAGTCCTCGAAGGGCGGCCAGGGCTACGCGCCCGTCGCCGGCCACATCAGCCACCCGTACGGCCTCGCGTCCGTGAACTCCAAGGTCGCGAACGTGCCCGCCGACCTCCTCCGCGGCGGGCGCTTCGAGTGCGTGGGCTGCCACGACCCGCACCCGTCGAACCCCAACTACAAGTACCTGCGCGTCGACACCGCCAAGGGCCAGTCGATGGACGCGTTCTGCGGCGTCTGCCACTCGGCGAAGGCGGACCCGAAGGTGGTGGCGAAGAAGGCGGCGATCTTCACGTCGATGGATCAGCGCGCCTCGGCCCAGGCGGCCCAGGCGGCCCCGGCGGCCGCGCCGGCCAAGAAGTAGCCTTCACCATCCGTGAGTCATCCGAGGCCCCCGGCGCTCGCGCCGGGGGCCTCGGCGTCTCAAGGCACCTGCGCGTGCTGCGTGCCCGGCCGCCGGAGTCGCCAGACCTCGAGCATCCCGGTGGGCGAGGAGCGGTACACCGCCTCGTAGCTCGATTGCAGGTCCCGGGTCATGCGCGCGACGCACGGCGTGGCGAGC
>DATIDF010000185.1:0-17485 GCA_035456445.1 Anaeromyxobacter sp. | reverse complement strand
ATCGACGAGATCGTGACCGCTCGCTCCGACCGCGCGGCGATCCTGAAGAAGGAGTTCGACGCCGCCTGGAAGGAGCTCGGCGACGCTACGATGCACTGACGACGGCTCGTCCCTCGGCTCTCCGGGCGCGCGGGCGGACCGCCGGCGGAGTGGCTTCTCGTCGCGGCGACACGCCCCAGGCCGCCTCGCGCGGTGACGGCTTCTACCCGGCGGTCACGCCTTCCACGTCGCGCGCACCGTGAGCACGGGGCACGGCGCGTTTCGGACGACCGCCTCGGCGACGGAGCCGGTCAGCATGTGCTCGCGATCCACGCGGCCGTGCGTCCCCATCACGATGAGGTCGATGTCACTTGCGGTCGCGAACTCCACGATCGCGACCTCGGGCGCCCCCGTGGTGCGAGCGGCCGTGACGTGCGGGGCTCCGAGGCTCTCTGCCGTCGACTTCCAGGCCTGGAGCTGCTCCCCCGGCCGCTCGACGGGCGACAGCTCCTCCGCGACCTTCGTGGCTGCGTCCGCGTGCAGGAGGACGAGCTCGGCGCCGAGCCGGCGGCACAGATCGGCGGCGACGCGCAGCCCGGCTTGCGCGGGCTCCGAGTGATCGACCGGACAGCAGATCCTCCTCCACTCCATTGCGGCCATGACGGGCTCCTCCGAAGACACGCGCAGCTCTCGCATCGTCTATCTCGAGATCGCCACACCTCAGGACTTCGCGCGCCGTGTCTCGACGTTGCGCGGCCAGCGCCCCATCCGCCGGACCGGCTTCCACCGCGCGTCGGTGGAGGCCTTCCGGATCACGTCTCCGACGAGCTCGAGGAGGTCCGTGACCGTCACGATCCCGACGAGCCTGGAGCTCTCCATCACCGGGAGACATCCGATGGTCCGTCCGCGTAGCAGGTTCGCGGCCTGACGGATCGTCGTCTCCGGAGTCGCCGTCGCGACGTTCCGCGCCATGAGCTCCCCGACGGTGCGCCCGGTGCGATTCGCCGCGCCGCGGCCCCCGCCGAGGTCCCGCTCCGACACGACGCCGACGACCTTCTTTCCGTCCAGGACGACCAGGTGGCGGATGCGATCGAGCCGCATGCGCTGATAGGCATCCTCGGCCGACTCATGGAGAGCGGCTGTCTTCACTTCACGTGTCATGATCTCAGCGAGTCGCATGACCACCTCTGCGTTCGACGCAGCAACCGCCAAGAACAGCGTAAGCCATCCGCAGCCGTCCGGAGTCGCCGGCTCGGGGCGTGGAGCAGCCGTCCGTCCGTCCCGAGCGCGTGCGCGAGGACCCTGGCTCCGAGCGGTCGCCCGTCGCTCGACCAGGCCTGCCGCGCAAGGGGCCGGCACGTCGGGTCTCGGGTCCGGTAAAGCTCTCGGCGCGGGTTGCTCGAGCGCCGCGCTCGCCCCCGCGGGGAACTCATGGTGACGCTGCTACTCTGCGGCGACGTGATGACCGGCCGCGGCGTGGACCAGATCCTGCCGCACCCGGGCGATCCCCGCCTCGCGGAGCCGCGCGTCCTCGATGCGCGCACATACGTCGAGCTGGCGGAGAAAGCGAACGGTCCCATCGCTCGCCCCGTCGCGTTCTCGTACGTCTGGGGAGACGCCCTCGCGGAGCCTGGGTGGTCGGGGGCAGACGTCCGGATCGTCAACCTCGAGACGAGCGTCAGCCGGAGCGACCAGCGCTGGCCGGGCAAGGGGATTCACTACCGCATGAGCCCGGAGAACCTCCCGTGCCTCACCGCCGCCCGCATCGACGTCTGTGCCCTCGCGAACAACCACGTGCTCGACCACGGCTACGGGGGCCTCGTCGAGACGCTGGAGGTCCTGCGGAGGGCGGGCGTGAAGACCGCTGGCGCCGGCCGCGATCTCGAGGAGGCGCGCCGCCCCGCGATCGTCGAGCTGTCCGCCGGGGGCCGGGTCATCGTGATGTCGTTCGGGACGGAGGCGAGCGGTATCCCCTCGAGCTGGGCCGCCGCGCGCGGGCGGCCCGGAGTGGACCTCGTGCGGCGGCTCGATGACGAGACCGCCGCGGAGATCGGCGAGCGCGCCCGGCGCATGAGGCGGCCGGGCGACATCGTCGTCGCCTCCGTGCACTGGGGGACGAACTGGGGATTCGAGGTCCCAGCGGAGCACGTGCGCTTCGCCCACCGGTTGATCGACACCGGGGTGGACGTCCTCCACGGGCACTCGTCCCACCATGTCCGGCCGATCGAGGCGTACCGCGGCCGGCTCATCCTCTACGGCTGCGGGGACTTCATCGACGACTACGAGGGGATCGAGGGATACGAGGACTATCGGAACGACCTGGTCCTCGCCTACGTCGCGGCGCTCGATCCGGCGCGCGGCGAGCTCGAAGCGCTCCGGATGCGGCCGCTGCAGGTGCGCAGGATGAGGCTCGCGCGAGCCGAGCAACGTGACGCCGAGTGGCTCGCGGACACCCTGAACGAGATCGGCGAGGGAAACGGACCCCGCTTCGACCTCGCGGGGGACGGGACGTTGACGCTCCGTCCCGCGGTGCGGCAACGGGCATGACTGCGAGGAAAACGCGACGTGCCCAGGGCAGACGCCACAAGCGCCTCGGGCAGCTCGAGATGCGCGCCTACCATGAGGCGGGCCACGCGGTGGTCGCGCTGCTCCGGGGCTTCGGGGTGACCCGGATCACCATCTGGGGGCGGGGGAAGATCGGGGGCGCCTGCGAGTTTCGGTTCATCGTCCCGCGCCGCGGGTCGATCGCCGGCACGAAGCGGGTGGCGCGCGCCGCTGCGGCCGTGGCGCTCGCGGGCAGCGTGGCCCAGGACCGGCTCGCCCTCGAGCACGGATACGTCTCCGTCGATCTGAGGTCCGGCATGCCGTTCCCGCTGTTCGCGCCGGGCGCCGAGGAGGACCGGCGCGTCGCGATGCGGTTCGCGGCGCGGATCCACGGCGACACCGCCGCGAGGCTCGCCTTCCTCCGCCGGATGCGCGCCAGCGCCGAGCGGCAGCTCGACGATCCCCGCATCTGGGCCGCCGTGGAGCGGCTCGCCCATCGGCTCGAGCGAGCGAGGACGCTCAAGGGCGAGCGGGCGGTCACGATCGTCGTGCGGGAGATCGCCTCGGCGTCTCGATCCGCAGCCGCGTCGCCCTCCTAGACGCGATCCTTGATCTCCTTCGCCCCGGCGGTGTGCGCGCAGTGGGCGCAGCAGAAGAACCTCCCGCCGGCCTCGACCCCGTGCCCGATCACGTGGCAGCCGCAGTGCTCGCAATGCGGCGCGAGCTTCTGGATCGCGCACTCGAAGCTGTCGAAGACGTGGTGCGCTCCGGCGGCGATCACCTCGAACGCCTTGTCGTACTGGTTCCCGCACACCTCGCAGTTTCCGGTCATGGCAGTGTTCCTCCTCCCTGCGGCCTGCGCGCGCGCGCCCCGGCGCGAGTCTCTCGGTGTCGGGGCGGCGCCACGAGAACGCTAGCGCCGGCGAGCCCGCGGCGCCCGAGCTGTGACGTGACGTCCGCCGGATGGGAGGCCTCTCACCGGTACTGGGCGGCCTCCTCCGCCTCTCCCTCCTTCTCGAGCGAGTGGTGGTCGCGTACGACGAGCACGGGGCACGCCGATTCCCGCGCGACGCGCGCCGCCACCGACCCCAGGACGAGGCGCGCGATGCCGGTCCGGCCGTGCGTCCCGATGACGATCAGCTCGCAGCCCTCCTCGCGCGCGTGCCGCAGGATCTCCGCGGCGGGCGCACCGGCGAGGATGCGCGATCGCACCGGCCGGCCGGCACGCCGCTCCGCCTCCACCCGCCACTCCTCGAGCGTCCTCCCGTGCTCCTCCGCGGCCGCGGTCGCGATCCCCCATGACGGCACATCGCTCGCCGAAGGTGGCGGCGGGACCACGACGTGCACGAGCACCAGCTCCGCCTCGAACCGCTTCGCCAGGTCGGCGGCTTGCTCCATGGCAACGCGCGACGGCTCCGCGAAGTCGATCGCGCAGCAGATCTTCTTCCAGCCGGTCATGAGCGCCTCCTCCGACCGACGCATCGTACGACTCGCGACTGGGCACGTTCGCCGGTCAACGCGGGGCCCTCCGAACGGCGTTCCCCTCGGAGAGTCCGGCTCGACGTGCGCCTGGACGGCGCACGGGTACGGACGAGGCACCCCACCTTGCAGCGAGAGCGATCCTTACGCTCGGACGAGACGCGCTGGACGGCCAGACCGTCTCGGCCGCTGCCGAGCCGCGGCCAGTTCCTCGGGATCGTCTCGGCACGCGAGAGATCAGCGAGCGGCGGGCGCATCGCTGCGCTAAGAGTAAAAGGAGCCAGCCGAACGCATCGCCCCGATGTGCGCTGACTTCCGTCCGGGAGGTTGCGTGTTCGTGGCTGCGAAGCTGGAGCTGGCGTTCTTTGGCGGTGCCCGCCGCGCCGCGTCGGTGCCCGAGAAGCCACTCCGTGACGAGCTGCTCAGCGTCGAGCGCCTCGAGGAGCGGGCGCGATCGCTCGCGGCCCGATTCACGGTGGACCCGTCGCAGCGCGCCGCTCGCAGCGTCTTCCCGCGGTTCGACGACAACGTGCGCGTCCTGCGGGAGGCGTACCGGACCCTCGCCGACGACGTGCACCGCGGCGAGTTCGTCACGCCGGCGTCGGAGTGGCTCCTCGACAACTTCCACCTCGTGGCGTCCGAGATCCGGGACGTCCGCAAGAACCTCCCGCGCGGCTACTACCGCGAGCTGCCCAAGCTCGCCTCGCGGGAGCTGGCTGGCGACGCGCGCGTGTACGCGCTCGCGGTGGAGCTGATCCGCCACAGCGACAGCCGGCTCGATCGCGCCCAGCTCGTGCGCTACCTGGACGCGTTCCAGACCGTCGCCCCACTGACGATCGGGGAGCTCTGGGCGTGGCCGAGCATGCTGAAGCTCGCGCTCGTCGAGAACCTCCGGCGGCTCGCGGAGGAGACGCTCGTCGCGCGCGCCGCCCGGGGCGCCGCCGACGCTTACGTGGCGCAGGTCGGCGCCGCGGGGGAACGCGCGGCGGCCGCGCTGCCGCGCGCGCCGCACACCGCGTTCATCGTGCAGCTCCTGCAGCGCATGCGCGAATACGGGCCTCGCCTCTCGGCGGTCCGCAGCGACCTCGACGCGCACCTCGCCGCGGAGCATACGACGGCGGAGGAGACGATCTGGAGCGAGCACCAGCGTGAGGCCGCCGCCCAGGTGTCCGTCGCGAACCTCGTCGCGAGCCTCAGGCTCTGCTCGACCCTCGATTGGAGCGAGTACGTGGAGAGCGTGAGCCTCGTCGAGCGGGTGCTGCAGCGCGATCCCGCTGGAGTGCACGCGCGGATGGACTTCCTCTCCCGCGACCGCTACCGGCAGGCGATCGAGGAGCTCGCCGACCGGACTGGAGAGGCCCAGGTGCGCGTCGCCCTCCGCGCGGTGGAGAGCGCGCGCCAGGTCGCCGAGGCAGAGGGGCCGAACGCTCGCGCCGCGCACGTCGGGCACCACCTCATCGGCAAGGGCCGCCGCGAGCTCGAGGCCGACGTGGCCTGGCGCCCCGGTGCCGCGAGGCGCGTGCGGCGGTTCGCGTTCGCGCACGCGACCGCGGCGTACCTCGGGGCGATCGCGCTCGGGACCGCGGCGCTGCTCGGCGCGGGCGCCTGGTACGTCCGGCACGAGGGCGGCTCGCGGTGGGCGCAGGTCGCCGTGGCGCTGCTCCTGCTCGTCCCGGCGAGCGAGCTGGCGATCGCGCTCGTCCAGCGCGTCGTGGCGCGCTTCGCTCCCCCCCGGCGACTGCCGCGCCTCGATCTCTCGGCCGGGCTCCCCGACGACGCGCGGACCCTGGTGGTCGTGCCGACGCTGCTCACCGACGTCGAGGGGGTCACGGCGCTGCTCGAGCATCTCGAGGTCCTCGCGCTCGGGAACCTCGATCCTCGCATCCACTTCGCGATCCTCGGCGACTTCACGGACGCCACGGCGCGCGATCTCCCCGGGGACGCAGCCACCCTCGATGCGGCCCGCAGCGGGATCGTGGCGCTGAACGCGCGGCTCGGCGAGGGCCGGGGCGATCGGTTCTTCCTCCTCCACCGCGCGCGCCAGTGGAACCCGCGGGAGCGCGTGTGGATGGGCTGGGAGCGGAAGCGTGGGAAGCTCGAGGAGCTGAACCGGCTGCTGCGCGGCGCGACCGACACGAGCTACGACGTGCAGGTGGGCGAGCTCGACGTCCTCGCGCACGTGCGCTACTGCATCACGCTCGACTCCGACACCCGCCTCCCGCGCGACGCCGCGAAGAAGCTCATCGGCATCATCGCGCACCCGCTCAACCGGCCCCACCTCGACCCGCGCTCCGGCCGGGTCACCGACGGTTACGGGATCCTGCAGCCGCGCGTCAGCGTCACGACCGCGAGCGCCGCCGGGTCGCCCTTCGCGCGGATATTCGCCGGCCACACCGGCGTGGACCCTTACACCACCGCCGTCTCGGACACCTACCAGGACCTCTTCGGCGAGGGCAGCTTCACGGGCAAGGGGCTCTACGACGTCGACGCGTTCACGGCGGCGCTCGACGGGCGCGTCCCCGACAACACGCTCCTCTCGCATGACCTCTTCGAAGGCATCCACGCCCGCACCGGCCTCGTGACGGACGTGGAGGTGGTCGACGACTACCCCTCGAGCGTCCTCGCCCACGCGCGCCGCCAGCACCGGTGGACACGCGGCGACTGGCAGATCCTCCCGTGGCTGCTCCCGTTCGTACCCACGCGCGCGGGTCTCTCGCGCAACCGCTTGCCGGTCATCGCGCGCTGGAAGATCTTCGACAACCTGCGCCGCTCGCAGCTCGCCCCTGCCACGGTCGCGCTGCTCCTGCTCGCCTGGACGGTGCTGCCGGGGAACCCCGCGATCTGGACCGCCGCCGTCGTGGCGGCGCTCGCCTTCCCGCTATTCCCGCTCGCGGTAGGGGCCCTCGCCGGCCCGCGGCGGCACCAGCCGTTCCGGGCGTTCCTGCGCGCCGTCGCGGAGGACGCGAGGAGCGCCCTCGCCCGCGTCGCGCTCCAGCTCGCGTTCCTCGCGAACGAGGCCTACACGACGGCGCACGCGGTCGTCGTCACGCTCGTCCGCCTCGCGATCGCGCAGCCTCGGCTGCTCGAGTGGGAGACGGCCGCCGCGAGCGGCGCGCGCAAGCGGGGCAAGGGCCCGCGGTCGTACTTCGTCGAGATGGCGGCGAGCCCCGCGATCGCGCTCGGGGGGCTCGTCCTCGTCTCGGCGACGCGCCCGGCCGCGCTCGTCGCGGCGGCGCCCGTGCTCGTGCTGTGGGCCTTCGCGCCGCTCATCGCGCACCGGCTCTCGCAGCCGATTCCGCGCAGGAACGTCGAGCTCGGACCGGAGGACCGGCAGTTTCTCCTCGGGGTGGCCCGCACGACGTGGAGGTACTTCGAGGCGTTCATGGGCCCGGAGGACCACTCGCTGCCGGTGGACAACGTCCAGGAGGGGACGGACGCGAGGATCGCGCACCGCACCTCGCCCACGAACATCGGCATGGGGCTCCTCTCCACGCTCGCAGCCCACGACCTCGGCTTCATCCCGACCGGCGAGCTCATCGAGCGGATCGACTCGACCCTCACGACGATGGAGGGTCTCGAGCGGACCGAGGGACACCTCTTCAACTGGTACGACACGCTGACCCTCGCCCCGCTTCCGCCCCGGTACGTCTCGACCGTCGACAGCGGCAACCTCGCCGGCGCGCTCATCGCGGTCTCCGAGGGGCTCGGGCAGCTCGGGCGATCGCCTCCTCCGACGGAGTCTGGCCCGAGCGACCCCTGCGCGCGGCTCGAAAGCCTGTCGCGGCGCGCCGCTGCGTTCGCCGACGAGATGAGCTTCGGGTTCCTCTACGATCGGAAGCGGGACCTCTTCTCCATCGGCTACCGCGTCGCGGACGCCGAGGGGCCCGGCCAGCTCGATCCGTCCCACTACGACCTCCTCGCCTCGGAGGCGCGGCTCGCGAGCTTCATCGCGATCGCGAAGGGCGACATCCCCGAGAAGCACTGGTTCCACCTCGGCCGGGCGGTGACGAGCGTGCGTGGCAACCCGACGCTCCTGTCGTGGAGCGCCACGCTGTTCGAGTACCTCATGCCGCTGCTCGTCATGCGCAGCTATCCGGACACGCTGCTCGACGAGGCCTGCCGGATGGCCGTGCGGCGCCAGCGCGACTACGGGGCGGAGCGGCAGGTGCCGTGGGGGATCTCGGAGTGCGCTTACGACGTCGTCGATCACCACGGCAACTACCAGTACAAGGCCTTCGGCGTCCCCGGGCTCGGCATGAAGCGCGGCCTCGCCGACGAGCTGGTGGTCGCGCCCTACGCGACCGCGCTCGCCGCGCTCGTCGACCCCACCGCGGCGGCGGCGAACCTCCGCCGCCTCGAAGCGGGAGGCCTGCTCGGCGCTTACGGCTACTTCGACGCGATCGACTACACGCGGCGCCGGACCGACGAGCTCGACGGTGGCCTGCCGGAACCGGTCCGGGTCGACCGGCCGAAGGGCGCGATCGTGCCGATCTACCTCGCCCATCACCAGGGGATGACGCTCGGGGCGATCGCGGGCGCGCTCACCGGCAACCGGATGGTGGAGCGCTTCCACGCGGACCCGCGCGTGCAGGCGACCGAGCTGCTCCTTCAGGAGCGCGTGCCGCGCCACGCGCCGCTCCTCCGGCCGCGCCCCGAGGAGGCGATTCGCGTCACGGCGCCGGTGCCGCCGGTGGCGGTCCGCCATCTGCGCTCGCCACACACCGCGTTCCCGCACGCGCAGTTCCTGTCGAACGGCAACTACACCGTCGTGGTGACGAACGCGGGCGGCGGCGCGAGCTTCTGCCGCGGGCGTGCCGTCACGCGGTGGCGGCAGGACGCGACCCGCGACCCCGGGGGCCAGTACGTCTACCTCCGCGACGTGCGGAGCGGACGGGTGTGGTCCGCGACGCATCAGCCGACCGCGCGGGACGCGGAGGACGAGGTCGTCGCGTTCACCATGGAGAAGGCGACGTTCCAGCGAAGGGACGGCGAGATCGGCACGCGGCTCGACGTCGCGGTCTCCCCCGAGGACGACGTCGAGGTGCGCCGGCTCGTGGTGACGAACCACGGCGATCGCGCCCGCGAGCTCGAGGTCACGAGCTACGCCGAGATCGTCCTCGCGCCCCGCGCCGACGACCTCGCTCACCCCGCGTTCGGCAAGCTCTTCGTGGAGTCGGAGTACGTCCCTGAGGTCAACGCGCTGCTCTGCCGGCGGCGCCCGCGCTCCCCGGAGGACGCGGAGGTCTTCGCCGTCCACGTCATCAGCCAGGAGGGCCGGACGCAGGGGCCCGTGGAGTGGGAGAGCGACCGCGGGCGCTTCCTCGGGCGCGGCCGAGGGCCGGAGGATCCGCAGGCGCTCGACGGCCGCCCGCTCTCCGGCACGACCGGCGTCCTCATCGATCCGATCGTGAGCCTGCGGCAGCGCGTGCGCCTCGCGCCGGGCGGCGTCGTGCGGCTCTCGTTCGCCACGGGGATGGCGTCGAGCCGGGAGACCGCCCTCGCGCTCGCGCAGCGCTACCGCGAGCCGAGCGCCACCGCCCGGACGTTCGCGCTCGCTTTCGCCCACGCCCAGAGCAGGCGCCGGCACCTCGGCATCACGAGCGAGGAGGCTCTCCTGTTCGAGCGCCTCGCCTCGCGCGTGCTGTACAGCGACGGGTCGCTGCGACCGGCCCCGGAGGTCCTCGCCCGGAGCACGCTGGGTCAGGAGGGGCTCTGGGCACACGGCGTCTCCGGAGATCTGCCCATCCTGCTCGTGCGCGTCGTCTCGGACGTGAACGTCCCCCTCGTGCGCCAGGTCCTGCAGGCGCAAGAGTACTGGCGTCTCGAGGGGCTCAGCGCGGACGTGGTGATCCTGAACGAGCACCCCGTCAGCTACCTCGACGAGGTGCACGCCCGGCTCGCGGCCCTCCTCGACGACGGCCCGTGGCGAGCGTGGCAGCACAAGCCGGGCGGCGCGTACCTGCTGCGCGGGGACCGGATGACCGAGCCGGAGCGCCTCCTCCTCTCGAGCGTGGCGCGCGCCGTCCTGAGCAGCGACCGCGGGACGCTCGCGCAGCAGCTCGACCTCAACGTGCCTTCGCGGCCCGAGCCGATGGAGCTAGAGCTCCCTCCGCGCCGGAGAGCCGGCCCCGCGCTCCACGCGAACGTGGAGCCCGAGGTGCCGCCGCTCGCGCTCGCGAACGGGATCGGCGGCTTCGCCGATGGCGGGCGGGAGTACGTCATCGTCCTCGAGGGAGACGAGGAGACGCCGATGCCGTGGGCGAACGTCATCGCGAGCCCCGCCCTCGGGACCGTCGTCACGGCGTCCGGCTCCGCGTTCACCTGGTCCGAGAACAGCCGCGAGAACCGGCTCACCCCCTTCGCGAACGATCCGGTCACCGATCCGACGTCGGAGGCGATCCTCGTCCGCGACGACGACAGCGGCGAGGCGTGGTCGCCCACCCCCGGGCCCCTGCCCCGCACCCGGGAGAGCGGACGGTTCGTGATCCGCCACGGGGCTGGGGTCACGCGCTTCGCGCGTGCGACGAGCGGGATCCGCCAGGCGCTCGACGTCTTCGTCGACTCGGTGGATCCCGTGAAGCTCTCGGTCTTCAGCTTGACGAACGAAACCGCCGCGCCGCGGCGCCTCTCCGTCTTCTCGTACTCGGAGTGGGCGCTCGGGCCGCCGCAGGGTGACCACCACCTCCACGTGATCACCGAGCGCGACCCGGCGACCGGCGCGATCCTCGCGACGAACGCCTTCAACCACGAGTTCGCCGGGCGCGTCGCCTTCGCGTACGCCAGCGAGGAGCTCCGCTCGGCGACGGGCGACCGCACCTCCTTCCTCGGGCGGAACGGCTCGCTTGCGCGGCCCGCGGCGCTCGAGCACGAGGCGCTCTCCGGACGCTTCGGCGCGGGGCTCGATCCCTGCGCGGCGCTGCACGTCTCGGTCGCGCTCGCGCCGGGCGAGACGCGACGCCTCGTGTTCCTCGTCGGCGAGGGGAAGGACGTGGCGCACGTCCGCCAGCTGGTCGGCCGCCACGGCCGGGTCGAGGCCGCGGACGCCGCGCTCGAGACCGTGCGGCGCTCGTGGGAGGACACGCTGGGCGCAGTGCAGGTCCGCACGCCCGACGACTCGTTCGACGTCCTCGTGAACCGGTGGCTGCTGTACCAGGACCTGAGCTGCCGTATGTGGGCGCGCACCGGCTATCACCAGCCCGGCGGCGCGTTCGGCTTCCGCGACCAGCTCCAGGACGCGATGGCGCTCGCGATGGCGCGGCCGGAGCTCCTGCGCGAGCACCTACTGCGCGCGGCGGCCCGGCAGTTCCGCGAGGGGGACGTGCAGCACTGGTGGCACCCGCCGAGCGGCCGGGGCACCCGCACCCGCTGCTCGGACGATCTCGCCTGGCTGCCCTACGCGGTGGCGCACTACGTGCGGACGACCGGCGACGCCGGCGTGCTCGACGAGCGCGTTCCGTTCCTCGATGCGCCGCGCCTCGCGCCAGGCGCGGACGACGCATACGCGCAGCCTCAGGCCTCGAACGAGGAGGCGTCGCTGTACGAGCACTGCGCGCGAGCCCTGGACCACGCGCTCACCGCGGGGGCCCACGGGCTACCGCTCATGGGCAGCGGGGACTGGAACGACGGAATGAACCGCGTCGGAAGGGAGGGGCGCGGCGAGAGCGTATGGCTCGGCTTCTTCCTCCACGCCGTCCTCTCCGACTTCGCGCCCCTCTGCGCCGCCCGTGGGGACGCCGAGCGGGCCGACCGCTGCGGTGCCGAGGCGGCCCGCCTCGCGTCCGTGCTGGAGCGGGCCTGGGATGGGGAGTGGTACCGGCGCGGCTACTACGATGACGGCACGCCTCTCGGCTCTGCGCAGAACGACGAGTGCAGCATCGACTCCGTCGCGCAGTCCTGGGCGGTGCTCTCCGGAGCGGCCCCGCTGCGCCTCGCGGACCGTGCGATGGACTCCGTCCGCACGCACCTCGTGCGGCGAGTGGCGAAGATCGTGGTGCTGCTCACGCCCCCGTTCGACCGCTCCGCCCAGGAGCCCGGGTACATCAAGGGCTATCCGCCCGGGATCCGGGAGAACGGCGGCCAGTACACGCACGCCGCGGCGTGGACCGTGATGGCGCTCGCCCGGCTCGGAAGCGGCGACGAGGCGGCCGAGCTGTTCCACCTGCTGAACCCGGTGAACCACACGCGCTCGGGTCCGGACATCGCGCGGTACAGGGGCGAGCCGTACGTCGTCGCCGGCGACGTCAGCGCTCACCCCGAGCACGCGGGGCGCGCGGGGTGGACCTGGTACACCGGCTCCGCGGGCTGGATGTACCGCGCCGGGCTCGAGAGCATCCTCGGCCTCCGGCGCCGCGGCGAGACGTTCGAGGTGGATCCGTGCATCCCCGCGTCCTGGCCCGAGTACGCGATCAGCTGGCGCTTCGGCCGGACGCGCTACGAGATCTCCGTCGCGAACCCGGAGCGCCGCTGCCGCGGGATCGCCTCGGCGGACCTCGACGGCGTCACCGTCGATCCCGGGGCGATCCCGCTCGTGGACGATGGGCGGACCCACGACGTGCGGCTGGTCCTGGGCGGCGAAGGCCCTCGAGCCTCCCGATCTTGAAGAGGGAGTGCAACGCCCTTCGGAGCCGTTCGATGAGCGTTCCCGAGTAGGTACTGGAACGGCGTGCGCACGAGCCGAGCGCCGCCTCCTCCGGGGAGAGCGCGGCGTCGGGCGCGCCGCGGGGGTTCGTCAGCAGCTGCACACGAGGCGGTCTGCGACGTGCGCGCCGCCCCCGAACCAGGCGCTGCTCACTCTCATGGGAAGGCGCGGATCGCCGACGATGTCATGCGGCGGGTGACCGCCCGGCGAGAAGGACACGTCCGCGACGATGTCGGCCACGGGGTCGTGAAGAAGGTCGAGGAGGAGCTCGGTCGGGTCGCCGCGTACGGCCGGGAAGAGAACGAACGCCTCGCCCTGCGCGATCTCCGGTGCGGCCGGGGGCTCGACGCCGCCACCGACGACCAGCTCGAAACCCGGCAGGCGCGAGAGGACGAGGCGCGAGGCGGCGCGCCGCTCCACCTGGCCGTGCAGACCCGCGAGCAGCGAGAAGATGGGCATCGCGAGGCGCCAGCCGGGGACGTCGCGGATGACGTCCCCCCGCTGGTCGCGCGTGCGCAGCCGGTCGAGGCTCGCGAGCGCGAACACGGCGGCGTCACCGTCGAGGTCGAGCGCCCACTCGACGCTCCCGACCGTGAAGAGCGCGTCCGGGATTCTCGACGCGAGCTCGATCCGCGGCGTCCCCGTTCCGTCGAGCGCCGCGGCCGCGATCCGCCGCTCCTCCGGCGAGAAGCTCTCGAACGTTGGGGCAGCCGGCGAGGGGTAATACCGAACGGTGAACCTCCCCACGACCCCGCGGGCGCCGGCGGGTCCAAGGGGCTCCGCCCCGGAGAGCTCGAGCTGCCACGCGCCCGGAGCGTCGCGCAGCCAGAGATACCAGGCCGGTCGCTCGCGGGGCTCATCGCCCCCCCACACCTCGCTCGCGCCTGCGAGCGCGGTCCGCGAGGCGATCTCGCTCACCGCGAGCGCGCGCGCCACGAGCGACTGGAAACGCAGCCGGAACAGCTCCGCGGCGTTCACGGCGCCGCCTCGCGCCGGCGCAGCGGCCAGCCGCCGAAGAGGTCTCGCTGGACGAGCACGACCGCCAGGAAGAGCAATGTCCAGACGAGGGGCGTGTCCTCGGGCTGGGCGATCCCCGGCACCTTGCCCAGGAGCCGCGTCGCCGCGCTGGAGTAGTAGAAGAGGTGCAGCACGGCCGCGAAGCCGAGCGCGATCGCGGTGCGGACAGCGCGACCCGCGGCACCCCTCGCTGCGCCGAAGAAGGTGTCCACGGCGAACGCGGAGAGGACGACGAACCCGCAGATCTCGGCGACGTGCAGGTGCCGGAAGTACGGCGCATCCGTGTACTGGCCCCCCTGGAACGGTTCGCCCCAGAGGGCGTTCATCACCTTCGAGCTCGCGGCGAAGAGCGCGCCGCCAGCAAGGAGCGAGCCGGCGAGCGCGACGAGGCCGCGCAGCGAACCGCCCTCGGCGCCGAGGAGGCGCCAGGGCCAGCCGCCCCAGACCACCTCCGCGACGACGAGCACCGCCACGGCGGCCATCATCCAGCCGAGGTTGAAGTACGCGCTCCCGGTCTGCGCGATCTCCGCCCACCACGGCGGCACGCCCGCCATCGTCTGCGCCGGGTAGAAGAGCTGCGTGACGTGCGGGTGGAAGAGGACGGCGTAGGCGACCACGGCGAGGAGCGTCGCGACCGAGAGGCGGGAGAATGCCCGCACACCGGGCGGCGACGCCTGCCAGGGCCACGCTCCGAACCCCAGCGACAGGATGAGCGAGAGCCAGAGGAACGCGGCGGCGAAGTACACGATGGCCGTGGAGGCGTTCTCCCGCGCGTTGAAGAACTCCGCGCCCACGCCGCCCGCGGCGATGATCGCCCTCGGGCTGAAGTACGTGACGCCGAAGCGCCCGAGGAAGCCCCAGAAGAACCCGTGCACGACGAGCGCCGTGAGCGCGATCGCGACCACGGTCGCGATGGCTCCGCGCACCGGCGCAGCGAGGCGCGAGGCGCGCAGCGGCCACCCCTCGCCCACGCGCGCCATCGCCACCAGGACCGCGACGAGCACCGTCACGAGCGAGAAGCCGTACATGGGCGTGTAGAGCTTCAGCACGCCGTTGGGGTGGAGGAAGACGAGCCACAGCGCCCAGGTCACCCCGAACGCGACGGCGAGGTTCACTGCTCCGAGGAGCGGTGCGATCAGCTCGCCGCGCCGAGTCGCCTCGCCCACCCGTGCGCTCTCCGTCATCGCGCTCGACATCACAGCCTCCCCGGCGGCCGGGCCCGAATCGTCCGCGCCCGGCCGCGCGTGCGGTCTAGAACACCACCGAGTCGCCGTTGGTCAGGTACGCGTTGCTCGCGCGCGCCACGAGCGACTGGCGCTTGTACGTCTTGTACGTGTCGGTGCCCTTCACGATGGGAACGCCGCTCGCCGCCGCCTTCTCCGCCCAGAGCCAGCCCGTGCAGTGGTTCGCCGCGACCTTCTGGAGCTTGAACGCCTTCACGCCGGCGATGACGTCGTCGAACTTCGGGTCCCAGGTCTCGAACAGGCTGAGGTGCAGCCCGCCGTAGGCGCCGTACGGCTGGTATCCGGCGAAGTTCTGTCTCGCGAAGGAGAAGAGCGAGAGGATGCCGGGGTGGCAGCAGCCCGTGACGGTGACTGTCCCCTTGTCCTGCACGTTGAAGTAGAGAACGTTCTCGCCGCGGACGCGGAGCAGGATCGGCACGTCGAACATCTTCACGGCGACGCCGGGCATGAGCTTGTAGAGGCCCGCGTTGTCCTGGCCCTCCGGCCCGGTGAGCACGAGCTCGCCCTTGTGCGGGACGTCGTTCTTCGCGAGGAGCACCTCGCGGCCGACCTTGTCCTTCGCCGTGAAGCGGCCCTTGTCGCGGAGCAGGGCCATGTCCTCCGGATAGTAGGTCTTCGGCGCGATGATCTTTATGTTCGGGTTGTGCTTCAGCGTCGACTCGATCCCCCACAGGTGATCGAGGTGCCAGTGTGACAGCACCATGAAGTCGATCTCGCCGCGCTGGAGCATCCGCGGGATGCCCTTCTTCTCGAAGACGTAGTCCATCCAGGCGTTGCTCCAGCCGCTGTCGAGGAGGATCCGCTTCTCCTCTCCCTGGAGCGTCGTCACGGTGACCAGCGCCGAGTACCCGCCGGCGTTCTCCGGGTCCCACGCGATCGTGTACTGGCTCGTCGAGGCCCCGCCGCCCTCGGTCATGTTGGCCTTGAACTTGTCGTTGTCGAACCAGCTCGTCTCGGAGATGACGTCGACCTTCACCGATCGCACCATCCCGAGATCGAGCTTCTCGGCCGCGTCGGCCCGCCCCACGATGAACATCGGACCGGCGGCGGCCGCGAGACCGGTCGCCGACATCGCCTTCAGGAAGTCCCTGCGCTTCATGGCCATGCGCTCCGCTCCTCGCGCCGGCGGTCGCCGGCAGCGTCGGTGCGGGCGCGGCTGCGCGTGCACCCGGATGTTCCCGCTCACGAGCTCTGCGCAGCGCACGAGGTGCGGGGGAGCGGGGCCGTTCGATGGGCTTCTCAGGTGTCGAGCGCCGAGAGCGGAAAGAGGTTCGCGCGGCCCGAGCGAAGGTCGTCCGACGCAGCCCGTCGAACTCGACCGCTCAGCTCGACTTCCTCGGCTCGGGGGCGCCCCGGACGCGACGGACTTCGTCCTCGGGACGTGGACGTTCCGCAGAACGTCGCTGAAGCTTCACCGGGCTACAGCCGAACCGGAGGCGGGTTCCTCCTCGGCCGACCCTATCGTGAACTCCCAGGCGCACCACAGGTCTTCGGGTCGATCGTCGGGCGGACACGCGATGCAGCGTGTCCGGATGCGTGGGTCGATCGTCTTCGCGAACTCTGCGTACTCGACCAGCCCGACGCTCTTGCACGGGAACGCCGGCAGCCCCTTCCGCTTCCGCGCCGATTGCACTCGACAGTCGCGCATGACGAAGACGGCACGGTGCCCGCTTGCCTCCGTCACCTCCTGGGTGTTGAGACGCGCGTACAGCCGGTGCTTCAAGCATTCGAGCAGCGAGGGGATGCCGCCGCCGGGCTCCATCCCGAGGCGCTCCATGATCCGCCTCGCCTCGATCACCGTGAAACGCTCCCACGCTGCGCGATCGGCAGCGATCGCGGCTTCCATCCCGTGGGCATCCTCGACTGCCTGGAACCACAGACCGTCGTGGGCGAGCCAGTTCTTGGCGTCATCGAAGATGATCCGGATGAGCTCGTCCTTGTCGAGCGCTGTCAGCAGGGCAAGGGCATCCGAGTCACGCGCGACCGGCCGTCCGGGCATGTTGCCTCCTGGTCATCTCCACGCCTCTCACGCATCTCACTCGACCCCGACGCCGCGCGGATGCCTTCGCACGCCGGAGTAGCTCGCTACTATCGTACCGCGAGTTTCGAGGGCATCCATGACGAGACCGCCGGCGTCGAGCTGCGCGGCCGCTCATCATCGATCCGGTTCTTCGTCCCAGGCGCCTGGGCGCCCGCGCCTACCCGGGGCAAGACGGCAGCGAGCGCGGCAGCGCCCGTGCGGGCGACGAATTCGCGCCGAGTCCGTTTCACGGGGTGCCCTCTTCCGTGCTGCGCGGGTGATCCACGGTGTCTCGCGGATCCTGGCGCCGAGCCGAGGGGCCCGTCGGGTTGCACCCGCCGTGGTGACGGTGACGTGCTCGCCCCGGTGGCCGACGCTACTCGAGCAAGCGTGCTGCTCGCGCAGCCCCCATCGCCCGCGCGAGATCGAGCGCCGTCGCGGCGCCTGCCTCGCGCAGGTCCGCCGACGCCCCGCGGCGCAGGAGCAGCTCCACCACCTCGACCCGGTCGAACATCGCCGCGAACATGAGCGGCGTGCGCCCGTCGGGCCCCGCGGCGTCCACCC
>DATIDF010000184.1:0-5772 GCA_035456445.1 Anaeromyxobacter sp. | reverse complement strand
TGATCGACGCGCCGTCGGCGATCTCCAGCGCCGTCCAGAGCGCCGTCTCGGCGAGAATCGAGCCGTCGAGCGGAACCAGGATCTTGCCGAACTTCATGGGTATCCCTCCCCGCTCGGTCAGGCGGCGAGCCGTGGTGCGTTTTCGGCCGGCCCTTCGACGGCCGAGCGCCACGCTGCGAGGGCCCAGACATTCTCGAGGTCGTCGAGGGCCCGCGCCCAGCGCTCGTAGGCCTCCACCAGCGACCCGCGCGCGGCGGCGAGGGTCCTATCGAGCTGGTCGAGTCGCGCACGCAGCGCCGGCGTCGTCGTGCAGACCCGCTCGAATGCCCCTTCGGGGATCGACGCCGCCAGCCTGTCGATCAGTCGCGCCAGGTCGTCAGCGAGCACACGCTCCATCGTGTTCATGTCTTCCTCCCACGCGAGAGCCGGTGCAACCTCACTGCCAGATCCTTGCGCCCGCTCTCGAGTGCGCAAGCTCGCGGCGGAGCGCCAGATTTCCCCTTCCGTTGGCCGAGTCGCGCTGCGGAGGTGCCGCGACAGTGGGGCGGTCCTGCCCTATGTACGCCGGACTCGACGCAGCACCGCCTTCCGAATCTCCTCGAGAATCAGCGGATTTGAGGAGGGGCGCGGCTTCAGGGGTGGGGTGCCCCTGTCCCACGTGAGGCGCCCGCGACAGGCCCCCCTGAGTCGGCGGCTCGTATGAATTCGCTGACTTGAAATCGCCCCGACCCCGGCATCACACTTGCCTCTGCTCAGCCTGTTCGAGCGGCAACTCGACGATTCAGGGAGGCGGAGTCTGCAAGCCGTCGGAGAAGCCAGACCGCCACGCGAGGGCGTAGTCGCGGAGGCCGACCGAGCTCAGCTCGAGGCGCGAGTTCTCGAGATCGTGGCCGGGCTGACGTCGGAGCTGCAAGGATCGCTCGCACCCACCACCATCACGCTCGACCAGTCGCTGGAGCGCGATCTGGCCATCGGGAGCCTCGAGCGCGTCGAACTGCTCTTGCGGCTCGAGCAGATGCTCGGTGTTCGGCTCTCCGACACGACGATGATGGAGGCCGAGAACCCGCGAGACCTCGCCCGCGCGGTACTCGTGGCCGGGCCCGGCGGCGCCGAACGCGTTCCGGAGCGTGTGGAATCCCTGGGCGCCGCGAGCGCCGCTCCCACCTCGGCGGGGACGCTCGTCGAGGCGCTTCGATGGCATGCCGAGCGGAGCCCTGAGCGCGTGCACATCTTCCTCGGTGAGGAGCACGGCGGCGAGCGGCCGATCACGTATCGCGCGCTCTGGGAGCGCGCGGTCGCGGTGTCCGCCGGCCTCCGCGAGCGCAAGGTCGGGCCCGGTGATTCGGTGGCGCTCATGCTGAGAACGGAAGAGCCGTTCTTCGCCGCGTTCTTCGGAACACTGCTGGCCGGCGCGGTGCCGGTGCCGATCTATCCACCGTTCCGCGCGGATCGAATCGAAGAGTATGCGCGACGGCAGCTCGGCATTCTCGCCAACGCCGAGGCGCGGCTCCTCGTCACTTTCGCGGAGGCGGAACGGGTCGCCGGGCTGCTGCGCTCGCGCGCACGGACGCTGACCGGGGTCGTGACCGTCGAGCAGCTGGTCGCCGGCCGCGACGCGGCGAGGCCGGCGCCCCTGCACCCGGACGATCCCGCGCTGATCCAGTACACGTCGGGAAGCACGGGCGATCCGAAGGGCGTGCTCCTCACTCACGCAAACCTCCTGGCGAACATTCGCGCGATCGGCCAGGCGCTTCCAATCAGGCCCGACGACGTCGGCGTGAGCTGGCTGCCGCTCTACCACGACATGGGACTGATCGGCGCCTGGCTCGGCTCGCTCTACTTCGGCATCCCGATCGCGATCATCTCGCCCCTCGCCTTCCTGGCGCGTCCGGCCCGCTGGCTCTGGGCGCTGCACGCGCATCGCGGGACCGTCTCGCCGGCGCCCAACTTCGCCTTCGACCTCTGCGTGAAGAAGATCGCCGACGACGAGATCCAGGGGCTCGACCTCAGCGTCTGGCGTCTGGCGCTCAACGGCTCCGAGCCGGTCAGCGCCGAGACCATCGAGCGCTTCACCCGGCGCTTCGCACCTTACGGATTTCGGCCGGAGGCCATGTGCCCGACGTACGGGCTGGCGGAGGCCTCGGTCGGGTTGACCGTCTCGCCGAGCGGACGGCGGCCACGCGTCGAGGGCCGCGTCGTCTCGTGCGGGGCGCCGCTTCCCGGTCACGAGGTGCGGATCGTCGACGCCGACGGTCGTCCGGTGACCGAGCGTATCGAGGGCCGCGTCGAGTTCCGTGGCCCCTCGGTGACGAGCGGCTACTTCCGCAACACGGCGGCGACACGCGCCGTGTTCCGCGACGGGTGGTGCGATTCCGGGGACCTCGGGTTCTGGGCGAACGGTGAGCTCTTCGTCACCGGCCGACGGAAGGACATCATCATCAAGGCGGGGCGAAATCTCCATCCGCAGGAGGTCGAGGAGCTGGTCGGCGAGGTGCCCGGGATCCGAAAAGGGTGCGTCGCCGTGTTCGGTGTCGCTGACCCCGCCATCGGGACCGAGCGCCTGGTCGTCGTCGCGGAGAGTCGCGAGACGGCGCCCGAGACCCGCGAACGCCTCAGGGCGCAGATCGTCGAGCGCGTGATCGCCGGTCTCGGGATCCCGCCCGACACCGTCGCCATCTACGGCCCCGGGACCGTCCTCAAGACCCCGAGCGGAAAGATCCGTCGGAGCGCCACGCGCGACGCGTACCGCGCGGGGCGGCTCGGCCTCCGGCCCTCGGCGCGCCGACAGTGGACCCGGCTCCTGCTGCTGGATCTCGCGGCGAAACTCCGGCGCCTGCCCGGCGCGGCGCGCGCCCTCGCCTACGCCGGATGGGTCGGCGCGGTTCTGGCGCTCGCGTTCCCGTTGCTGTGGGCGCTCGTGCTCCTGCTCCCGCGAGGACGCGCCGTCGACCGCACCACGCGGGTCTGGTCCCGCATCGTGCTGGCGATGGTGGGGTGCGCGCTGAGGGTCGAGGGCCTCGCCAACCTGCCGGCGCGAGGCGCGGCGCTCTTTGTCTGCAACCACGCGAGCTACGTGGACGTCGTCGCCCTCCTCGCCGCGATCCCCGCCGAGTTCCGCTTCGTGGCCAAGCGCGAGCTCACCGGGACACCGCTGATCGGCACGGTGATCCGGAAGGCCGGCCATCTCACCGTCGATCGCGTGGACCTGTCCCGCGGCGTCGCGGATGCCGAGAACGTCACCCGCGTGCTGCGCCAAGGGACGTCGTTCCTCTTCTTCCCCGAGGGGACGTTCGTCCGAGCGCCGGGCATCATGCCGTTCAGGCTCGGCGCCTTCAAGGCCGCCGTCGACGTGCAGTGCCCCGTGATCCCGGTTGGATTGCGTGGAACACGCGACATCCTCCCCGCCTACCGCTGGCTCCCGCGACGGTCTCCGATCGCGGTGACGATCGGCGCCCCGATCGCGCCGGAGGGAACGGACTGGCGCGAGATGGTACGGATCCGAGACCTGGCGCGCGAGGCGATCGCGCGGGCCGCGGGCGAGCGTCGCGTGGAAGAGCGCCGTGCCTGAACAGCTCGGGGCCCAGCTGTCGCCGAACGCCCTCAGGGTGCTCGAGGCCCGCTATCTCCGCCAAGACGACCAGCGCCGGGTCATCGAGACCCCCGACGAGCTCTTCCATCGGGTCGGGCGGGCCGTGGCCCAGGCAGAGCTGCTGCTCGGATCGGCCCGCGAGGCCGATCGGTGGGAGGAAGCGTTCACGGCGCTCCTCGGCTCGCTCGAGTTCCTCCCGAACTCGCCCACGTTGATGAACGCGGGCACGCCGATCGGACAGCTGAGCGCATGCTTCGTCCTGCCGGTGGACGACACGATGGAATCGATCTTCGGCGCGCTCGGCGCGATGGCGTTGCTCCAGCGGGCAGGCGGGGGGACGGGGTTCTCCTTCTCCCGTCTCCGCCCACAGGGCGACATCGTGCACTCCACCGGCGGCGAGGCGTCGGGGCCCGTGTCCTTCATGCGGATCTTCGACTGCGCGACGCAAAACATCAAGCAAGGCGGCCGGCGCCGCGGCGCCAACATGGGCGTGCTGCGCGTGGACCATCCCGACATCCTGGAGTTCATCGACGCGAAGCGCTCGGGCACGAGCTTTCAGAACTTCAACCTCTCGGTCGCCGTGACCGACCGCTTCATGGACGCGGCCCTCGCCGGCGGGTCGTACGAGCTGATCCATCCAGGGTCCCATCGGGTCGTGAGCCGACTCGAAGCGCGCGCGGTGCTCGACCGGATCGTGGACGCCGCCTGGCGCTGCGGCGATCCCGGGCTGCTCTACCTCGACGCGATCAACCGCGCCAATCCCACTCCCGTCCTCGGGGAGATCGAGGCCACGAACCCCTGCGGCGAGGTTCCACTGCTGCCCTGGGAGAGCTGCGTGCTGGGTTCGGTCAATCTCGCGCGCATGGTCCGCGGTGCGTCGGACATCGATTGGGACCGCCTCCGTCACGTCGTCCGCGTCGGCGTGCGCTTCCTCGACGACGTGATCGAGGTGAATCGCTCACCGCTGCCGCGGATCGCCGAGGCGGCGCGGGGCAACCGCAAGATCGGGCTCGGCGTCATGGGCTTCGCCGAGTGCCTGATCCTGCTCGGGGTCCCGTACGACGCCCCGGAGGCCGTCGCCTGGGCGGACCGGCTGATGGCGTTCATCGCGACGGAGGCGCGAGAGGCGTCACGACAGCTCGCCGTCCGGCACGGATCCTTCCCGAACTGGGGTCGGAGCGTGTACGCGGCGGGGGGCGAGCCCATGCGAAACGCCACGCGCCTGTCGGTGGCGCCCACCGGGACGATCAGCATCATCGCCGGCACGAGCGGCGGGATCGAGCCCCTCTTCGCCCTCGCGTATCGGCGCGAGCACACGCTCGGCGGCGCGCCCCTGATCGAGATCAACCCGGTCTTCCGCCGCTTTCTCGAAGAGCGGGCCATCGACGCCGCCCCCCTGCGCGACGAGATTCTGGCCACCGGCAGCGCGCGGCATCTTCCCGGCATTCCCGACGCCATACGGCGACTCTTCGTCACCGCGACGGAGGTAGAGGTCACCCAGCACCTCCGGATCCAGCAGGCGTTCCAGCGGCACGTGGACAACGCCGTCTCGAAGACCATCAATCTCGCAGAGGACGCGGACGATGCCGAGGTGGCGCACGCCTACGTCGAGGGCTGGCGGCTCGGGCTCAAGGGCGTCACCGTCTACCGCTCGGGATCGAAGCCGGGGCAAGTGCTGACGATCGGGCTCGACGAGGACCCAACGGCGCGCGAGCTCTTCACGAAGTGCGACCCGGGCGCCTGCCGGCTCTGACCGGCGCTAGTCCCGATACAGCGCGTCGATCGTCGCCTGGTACTTCGCGGCGACGCTCCGGCGCCTCACCTTTTGCGTTGGCGTGAGCTCACCCGCGTCCTCGCTGAGCTCCGCGGGCAAGACCGCGAACTTCTTGATCCGCGCGTACGACGGAAGCTGCATGTTGGTCGCGTCCACAATCCGAGCGACCCGCTCGACGACCGCCGGGTGCCGCGCCAGCGCAGCCGGGTCGCCGACGAGGATCCCGCGCTCGCGCGCGAACCGGACGAGCTCGCCGGAGTCCAGCGTGACGAGGGCGATCGGATACGGACGGCGGTCGCCGTAGACCATCGCCTGACCGATGAACGGCTCGGTCTCCAGCAGATTCTCCACGTGCTGGGGCGCCACGTTGATGCCGCCGGACGTCACGATCAGGTCCTTTTTGCGATCG
>DATIDF010000183.1:0-16945 GCA_035456445.1 Anaeromyxobacter sp. | reverse complement strand
CGGCGGGACGTCCTACGCCGACGTCCGGATCGCGCGCGCGCAGGTGCTCTCGCCCGACGTCCCCCACCCGCACGCGCTCGTCGCGTTCAACGCGCCGAGCCTCTCGAAGTTCGGCCCCACGGTCGAGCCCGGCGGCGTCGTCCTCTACGACAGCTCGGTCGTCCGCGCCCCTCACGCGCTCCCCGACGGCGTCCGCGCCCTCGCCGTGCCGCTCTCAGAGATCGCCGCCTCGCTCGGCCAGCCGCTCGTGAAGAACGTCGTCGCGCTCGGCGCCCTACAGGGCGCGACCGGCCTCTTCCCCGCGGAGACCTTCCTCGGCGTGATCCGTCAGGCGCTCCAGAAGCGCCCCGCGCTGATCGTGGTGAACGCCGAGGCGTTCGAGCGCGGTGTCCGTGCGGTGGAGCGGGGGTGGGGGACGGCGCGCTGAAGGGTGCGTCCCGCGCGCGTCGACCAACCCCGGCAGCCGCACGAATCTCAGGCGCACAGCGAGCGCCGCGAGCCCACATTCACCCGACGTGGAGGCGCAGGTGGCCGCGGCGCACGGGCCGCTCGCTCATGCTGCGTGTCGGGCCCTGGTAGGCTGTTTCGCCGCGCCCCTCTCGAGCTGGCTCCATGCGAGCTGCCTCCCCGGCCAGGGAGTCCCCATGCACCGAACGTCCCCCTCCCTTCCGCTGACCGCCGCGCTGGGTCTCCTGTCGTCGCTCGCCGCCTGCAGCGGAGGCGGCGCCGGAGGCTCGACCCCGCCTCCGGGCGACCCGCCGGTCATCAGCAGCTTCTCGCCGACGTCCGGGGGGGCCGGGATGGAAGTGACGATCAGCGGACTCCTCTTCGCCGAGACGGCGCAGGGCAACACGGTGCTCTTCAACGGTGCGACGGCCACCGTGCTGAGCGCCTCCGCCACGTCGCTCGTCGCGGTGGTGCCCGCCGGCGCCAGCACCGGCAAGATCCGAGTCACCACCGCGGGCGGAAGCGCCACGAGCAGCGCCGACTTCACCGTGCTCACGGGGCCCGGTTCTGCCTGGACCACGCGCCTCGCGGGGCCGCGCGGCATGCAGAACGGGCTTGCCTGGACCGGCACGCGCCTCGCGGCCGTGGGGAGCGGAGCCGGCTTCCAGGCCTCCACGGACGGCCGGGTCTGGAGGATGACGAGCTCGCTCTCCAGCGCCGACGACGTCGCCTGGGACGGCAGCCTCATGGTCGCGGTGGGCAGCATGGTCCAGACCTCCAGCGATGGCCTCACCTGGACCTGGCGCGACCTGTGGAGCGGCCTGCGGCGCGTGGCCCCGTTCCCCGGTGGCTGGGTGGCGGTGGGAGACAACGGCGTCATCCGCACCTCGCCGGACGGGATCACGTGGACCCCGCGCGATTCGGGCGTGTCCAAGAACCTCCGCGACGTCACCTGGAGCGGCGCGCAGCTCGTCGCGGTGGGCGAGGACGGCGCCGTGACGACCTCGCCGGACGGCGTCACCTGGACGCCCCGGCCCGCCCCCACGGCCGACAGCTTCACCGCGGTCGCCTCCTCCCCCGCGCTGGTCGTGGCCACCACCTTCCCGTACTCCGGCTCGGAGAGCGCGCTCCTGACCACGCCCGACGGCGTCACCTGGACCTCCCGGGCTCCCGGGTTCTCCCCGTTCAACCGCGTGATCCACGACGTTGAACGGGGCCGCTTCGTGGGCGTGGGCTTCTACAGAGCGGCCACCTCGGCCGACGGTGTCGACTGGACCACCGCCAGCGACGTGCCGGGGATCCCGCAGGCCCTCGTCCACGCGGGCAGCGAGTACGTCGCCACCGGCTCGGATCGCAACGGGGCCGGCGCGGTGTTCACGTCGAGCGACGGGCTGTCCTGGTCGTTACGGTCGGCGGACCACAAGCTCCTCGCCGTCGCGCGCCGCCCCTCGGACGGGCTCCTGGTCGTCGTCGGCTCGGACGTTGCGCGAACGTCCAGCGACGGGGGCGCGACCTGGGCCCTCCACCTGCTCACGCCGAACCTCTGGGAGAACTACCCGTTCCTCGACGTGGTCTGGTCCCCCACGGCGAACGCGTTCATCGCGCTCGTGCAGGTCGCGGCGAACCAGTACGCCTACCGGTCGAACGACGGGCGGACCTGGACCGAGATCGCCTACGTGCCGTGCCTCGGCGGCCTCGCCGTGTCGGAGACCGGCCGGCTCCTGGCGACCGGCTCCTCTTACACCGGGACGTGCGTCGCGACGTCGGACGACGATGGCGCGACCTGGACGCCGCGCACGCCGCCCGACGACGGTCGCCACCGCGAGGCCTTCTGGGCCGGCGGCCAGTTCGTCGCCGTCGCCGAGTCCGGCGCCATCGCAACCTCGCCCGATGGCGCCAGCTGGACCGCACGCGCCAGCGGCGTGACGGCCTCGCTGCGAGGCGCCGCCGCCTCGCCGTCGGCGCTGGTGGTGGTCGGCGACGGCGGAGCCATCGTCACCTCGTCCGACGGTGGGGTCACCTGGACGCCGCGCGTCTCGGGCACGAGCTACCCGCTCCGCCGGGTGACGTGGACCGGCAGCGAGTTCCTGGCGGTGGGGAGCACCGGACGGCTGCTGCGGTCGGCGGACGGCACGGCGTGGACGACCCTGCCCACGCCTTACACGTCCAGCCCGAACGGCTACGATCTGAACGACCTCGCCGCGATCCCCGACGGCGGCGGGCGACTCGTGCTCGTCGGCTCCGGCGGCCTCATCGCCACGTCGCCCTGAGCGCGCGCTGCGCGGCCCAGGCCCGCGCCCGAGCTGATCCGCACCCGCTCCGTCATGGCGCGAATCGCGCCGGCCGATCTGCACCCGGCGTCACTTGAAAGGCGCAAGTGCAACGGCGGATGGTGGTCCGCGTCCTGGGCGACGTACCAGGGCGGACTCTGGCGGCGGCAGATCCCATGAGCGACGCCCAGACTCGCCGGCCCGCGTCAGCCGGCCGGCGGACCCTCCGCGTCGTCGAGCAGCCCCGCCGCCCGCATCTTCCGCCACAGCGTGCTGCGCGAGAGGCCCAGCGCCTTGGCGGTGTCCGCCCGATTCCATCGGTGCGCGTCGAGCGTGGCCTGCAGCGAGGCGCGCTCTTCGTGCGGGCCCACGCGGCGCGCCGCGGCCGCGGCGAGGAGGGCCGCCGTCGCGGGCGACGGCGCGAGCGGGAGCGCCGCGACGGGCTCCGCGCGTGCCGCGGCGCTCGCGCCGACCTCCGGCGGCAGGTCCTCGGGCTGGAGCGTCTGGCCCTTGCACACCGTCGCGGCGTACTCGAGCGCGTTCTCGAGCTCGCGCACGTTGCCGGGCCAGTCGTGTGAGAGGAGCGCGCGCAGCGCGTCCGGCGAGAAGTGCAGCGCGCGCCCGGTCCGCGCGCCGACGCGCGAGAGGAGCAGGCGCGCGATGGGCTCGATGTCCTCGCGGCGGGCGCGCAGCGGCGGGAGCTCGACCGGGAAGACCCGCAGCCGGTAGTAGAGATCCTCGCGGAAGGTCCCCGCCGCGACGGCGCGCCGGAGATCGCGGTGCGTCGCGGCGATGATCCGCGCGTTCGTCCGCCGCTCGGCGTCGTCGCCGACGCGCTCGTAGGTGTGCTCCTGGAGGACGCGCAGGAGCTTCACCTGCACCGCGAGCGGCAGGTCGCCGACCTCGTCGAGGAAGAGCGTGCCGCCCTCCGCCGACTCGAAGCGGCCGACCCGATCGCGGATCGCGCCGGTGAACGCGCCGCGCACGTGGCCGAAGAGCTCGCTCTCGAGCAGCTCCGCGGGGAGCGCCGCCGCGTTCACCGCGACGAACGGGCCGTTCCGGCGCGGCGAGTGGGCGTGGATGATGCGCGCCATCACCTCCTTGCCGGTGCCGCTCTCGCCGGTGACGAGCACGGTCGACTCGCTGTGCTGGAGCGTCTCGATGAGCCGGAACACCCGCGTCATCGCCTGCGAGCGGCAGATGACGCCGAACCCGGCGACGGGTGCGCAGGCGTCGGGCGACTCGTCGTCGGCGGGGCGGAGCACGACCAGGTACACGGCGCTCGGATCGCAGACGCCGTGCGGATCGTGGTGGAGGGGCGCGGCGGTGACCGAGAGCAGGCGCGGGCCGCGCTCGCACTGGAGGAAGGCGCGCCAGCCCTCGCGCCGCTCGCCCGCGACGAGCGCCTGGCGGAGCGGGCCGTCCGGACCGAACAGCTCGGGGCCGAGCACCGTCTCGACGGGTGCCCCGGCGATCCGCGCCGCCGCGCCCGGGCCGAGCAGCGTCTCGACACGCTCGGAGGCGTGGCGGATCCGGAACTCTCCGTCGAGCGCCATGCAGATGCGCCCCAGCGAGCCGAATGCGGCGTTCACTGCGGCGAAGGCGACGTCGCGGGTGGTGCCAGGGGCGGGGGCGGGTTCCATGGGGACCTCCGTGCGCGAGGCCACCCATGACACGTCCCGTCTCACGTTGAAACGTGGCGTAGCGCCGCAGGTGAAACACCGCGTCGCGCTGGTGAGCTAAGTCCTTGAATCGTCGTCCCACCCAGCCGGGCACGGAGCGCGCAATCGCGGTCCGAGTCGAGACATGCCACGGCGATGCCGCCTGGCGACAGACCGCGCCCCGGCTCGCCCGGTGCGCTCGAACCGGAGGGGAAGGGCCATGACGAAGATGCGGATAGCGCTGCTCCTCGCCGCCCTGGCGGCGATCGCGCCGGGCGCGGCGCGCGCCACGAACGGCATGCGGATGATCGGCTTCAGCGCCGTGCAGGACTCGATGGGCGGCGTGGGGGTGGGCGCGACGCTCGACGCCGCCTCGCTGCTCACGAACCCCGCCGGCATGGCCGACCTGGGCCGCCGGCTCGAGATCGGCGGCGCGTACTTCAAGCCGTCGGTGAGCTACAGCGCGACCGGCATCATGCCGGGCATGATCGTCGCGCAGGACGGGGCCACCCTCGATTCCGATCGCGGCGCCTCACCCATTCCGGTCCTCGCCTACGTACAGCCCGTGACCGAGCGCCTCACCACCGGTATCGGCGTGTTCGGCGTCGCTGGCATGGGCGTCGACTACGCGGCGAACCTCTACAACGGGCCGACGCTCACCTCGTACATGCAGGGGCGCTTCACGCCAGCGGCCGCCTACCGGGTGAACGACCGCCTCACCCTGGGCGTCACCGCGAACCTCATGGTCGCGCAGATGAAGTACGACGTCGCCGCCGGAGCCGGTCAGGCAGCGCACGACACCGCCACCTCCGTCGGCGCCGGCGCGACGTTCGGGGTCAAGTTCACGCCGGTGAAGCGCGTCACGCTCGGCGCGGCGTACGAGACGCGCAGCTGGTTCCAGGACTTCTCGTTCACGGTCCCGGAGCGTCCGAATCCGTTCATGCCAGGGACCATGATCCCGGGCGGCACCGACACCCTCGCCTTCGATCAGCCGCAGAGCGCCACCCTCGGCGTCTCCGTGACCCCGGTGGACGCGCTGCTCCTCGCCGTGGATCTCCAGTGGATCGACTGGTCGAGCACGATGGGCGACGGGCTCCCGCAGTACACGAGCGATGCGAGCGCCACCGGGGCGATGCCGTTCGACATGGGCTGGAGCGACCAGTGGGTCGTGAAGGTCGGCGCGCAGGTGAAGCCCACGGCGCGGCTCGCGCTCCGCGCCGGGTACAACTACGGGAAGACGCCGCTCGACCCGGACCGGGCGTTCGAGAACCTCGCGTTCCCGGCGGTCTCCGAGCACCACATCACCGCGGGCGCCGGGTACGCCTTCACCGATCGCCTCGCCGCGAACGTGGCCGGGGTGTACGCGCTGAACGCGAAGCTCGAGGGCGCGAACGCCGCGCCGCCGCCGCCGATGGGCGGCACCGGCCAGGGCATCGCCGCGTACTCGACCGAGATGTCGCAGACCGAGGTCGACTTCACGCTCTGTTACCGCTTCTAGCCGCGCGCGGCGCGAGCGGAAGTCGTCAAGGAGTATGATCATGACCCTCACCCGCAGGAAGTTCATCCAGATCGGCGGCGCCGTGGCCGGGGGCGCGGCGCTCGCCTCCGGGCTCACCACGCGCTGGTGGGGGCTCGACGCGGACCACGTCGAGGATCCGCGGACCGAGGGCGACCGCGTCGTCGCCTCGTACTGCGAGCTCTGCTTCTGGGGCTGCGGGGTGAAGGCGCACGTGAAGGACGGGCGGGTCACGAAGGTGGTCGGCAACCCCGACCACCCGCTCTCCCGCGGCATGCTCTGCCCGCGCGGCGCCGGCGCGACCGGCCTCCTCTACGATCCCGATCGTCTGAAGAGGCCGCTCGTCCGTACCCAGAAGCGCGGCGAGGACGTGTTCGAGGAGGTGAGCTGGGACGCCGCCCTGAACCGCGTCGGCGAGGGGCTCCTCGAGGTGAAGCGCCGGCACGGCCCGGAGGCGGTGGCGCTCTTCACCCATGGCTCGGGCGGCACGTGGTTCAAGCACTTCATGAAGGCGTGGGGCTCCCCGAACGTCGGCGCGCCCTCGTACGCGCAGTGCCGCGGGCCGCGCGAGGCGGGCTACCTCCTCACGTACGGCACGCCGCTCGGATCGCCCGAGCCGATCGACCTCGCGAACGCGCGGGTGATCACGCTCATCGGCAGCCACCTCGGCGAGAACATGCACAACACCCAGGTGCAGGAGCTCGCCGAGGCGATCGGGCGCGGCGCGCAGCTCGTCGTGGTCGACCCGCGCTTCTCGGTCGCCGCGAGCAAGGCGCGCTACTGGCTCCCCATCAAGCCCGGCACCGACATCGCGCTCCTCCTCGCCTGGATGAACGTGATCCTGGAGGAGAAGGCTTACGACGCCGAGTACCTCGCGCGCCACGCGGTCGGCCTCGAGGAGCTCCGAGCGCACGTCGCCGACAGGACGCCGGAGTGGGCCTACCCGATCACCGGCATCCGCCCCGAGCTCATCCGCGACAGCGCGCGCCTCATCGCGTCGGCGCGCCCCGCCTCGCTCGTCCACCCCGGCCGCCACACAACCTGGTATGGCGACGACACCCAGCGCGCGCGAGCGATGGCGATCCTCTCGGCCCTGCTCGGCAGCTGGGGCCGGCGCGGCGGCTACGTGAGCCACGCGAAGCTGCCGCTCCCGCCGTACCCGGTCGCTGCGAAGGCGCCGCACGGCGACAAGGCGGCTGCGGACCGGCCGAAGAGCGGCGGCTTCCCCGTCGCGACCGAGGTCATCGCCTCCGGCCTGTGCGACGCGACCGTCTCGGGCCAGGCGCTCTACGATCTCAAGGCCTGGATCGTCTACGGGTGCAACCTCCTGCAGGCGCTGCCAGACCGGCGTCAGACGGTGAAGGCGCTCGAGGGGCTCGACTTCATCGTATCGATCGACGTGCTGCCGGCGGAGATCTGCGGCTGGAGCGACGTGGTGCTCCCCGAGGCGACCTACCTCGAGCGCGACGACGACGTCGCCGCGCCCGCGTACAAGCGGCCGTTCCTCGCGGTCCGCCAGGAGGCGGTGCCCCCGCTCCACGACTCGAAGCCGGGCTGGTGGATCGCCAAGGAGCTCGCCGGGCGGGTGGGGCTCGCCGAGCACTTTCCGTGGAAGGATGCGCGCGAATACGTGGACGCGCGGCTTCGCGCGGGCGGTCACGACGTCGCCCGGGCGCGCGAGACCGGCGTCGTGCTCGGTGCCGAGGTCGCGACCTGCGAGGAGGAGGGGCTCGCCGTCGCGATCCCGACCGAGTCCGGGAAGATCCAGCTGCGCAGCGAGGAGCTCGCGCGGCTCGGGTTCGACCCGCTCCCGCAGTACTACCCGCACGACGAGCCGCCGCTGGGCCAGTTCCGGCTGCTCATGGGCCGTGCCCCGACGCACACGTTCGGCCGCACCGTGAACAATCGCCTCCTCGCCGAGCCCTACCCGGAGAACGAGGTGTGGGTGAACGCGGACGTGGCGCAGGCGCTGCCGGGGTTCGCCGGGCCGCTCGAGGACGGCGAGCGCGTGTTCCTCGTGAACCAGGACGGCGCACGCTCGGGCCCGGTGCGGGCGAAGGTGACACAGCGGATCCGCGGCGACTGCGTGTACCTCGTGCACGGCTGGGGACAGACCGCGAAGCGGCTCGGGTATGCGTACGGTCGCGGCGCGTCCGACAGCGCACTCGTCACCCGCTACGCGGTGGATCCCATCATGGGCGGCACCGGCATGAGCGTGAACTTCGTGCGCCTCGAGCGCGCCGAGGGGGCGGCATGAGGAAGCGCTACGCGATGGCGGTCGACACGGTGCGCTGCGTCGGCTGCAACGGCTGCGTCATCGCCTGCAAGACCGAGAACGCGCTGCCGAGCGGCGGGTTCCGCGACTGGATCGCCCAGGAGACGCGCGGCGCGTTCCCGGCGCTCTCGCTCGAGATCCGCTCCGAGCGCTGCAACCAGTGCAGCCGCCCGTCCTGCGTGGACGCCTGCCCGACGGGCGCGAGCCACGTCGCGGAGGGCGGGGTGGTGGGCGTGACCCGGGCGAAGTGCACCGGCTGCAAGGCGTGCATCGCCGCGTGCCCGTACGGCGCGCGCTACGTTCACCCCGAAGGCTTCGTGGACAAGTGCACCTTCTGCCTGCACCGGGTGACCGCCGGCAAGGCGCCCGCCTGCGTCGAGACCTGCCCGACGCGCGCGCTCACCTTCGGCGACGTCTCCGATCCCACGAGCCGCGTCGCCGCGCTCACCCGTTCCCGGCGCTTCAAGGTGCTGCAGCCCGGGTCGGGTAACGAGCCGAACGTCTACTTCCTGACGTAGGAGCCTGCATGGAACGGAACCCCGAAAAGTTCTGGAACCCGTACCTCGCCGGCGTGGCGCTCGGGCTCGTGCTGCTCACCTCGTTCCTGGTGATGGGCAGCGGCCTCGGCGCGTCCGGCGCGTCGCTCCGCGCCGGCATCGCCGCCCTCGGCGTGCTCGCGCCCGGCCACGTCGCGAGCACTCCCCCGCTCGCGCGCGCGGCGGAGAGCGAGCACGTCACCTGGCTCGTGTTCGAGATCCTCGGCGCGCTGCTCGGCGGCGTCGTCGCGGCGTACACCTCCGGTCGGCTGAAGCGCGAGGTGCTGAAGGGCCCGCGCATCGGCAACGGCGCGCGGCTCGCGCTCGCGCTCCTGGGCGGGGTGCTCATGGGCGCCGCGGCCAAGATGACGCGCGGCTGCACCTCGGGCCAGGCGCTCTCGGGCGGCGCGCTCCTCTCGGTGGGCGCCTGGGCCTTCATGTTCTCGGTGTTCGGCGGCGGATACGCGCTCGCCTGGTTCCTGAGGAGGCAGTGGCGATGACCTTCCCCATCCTCCCGGCGCACGAGCTCGGGCTCGTCCTCGCCGTCCTCATCGGCTTCGGGTTCGGCTTCGTGCTCGAGCGCGCCGGCTTCGGGCGCGCGAACAAGCTCGCCGCGCAGTTCTACGGACACGACCTGACCGTCTTCAAGGTCATGTTCAGCGCCATCGTCACGGCGATGCTCGGCGTCATGCTCGCCTCTGCGGTGGGGCTCGCGGATTTCAAGGCGCTGGCCGACCACGCGACGAGCACCACGTTCCTCGTGCCGATGATCGCCGGCGGCTTCCTCCTCGGGGCCGGCTTCATCGTCTCGGGCTACTGCCCCGGAACGTCCTTCGTGGCGATGGCCTCCGGCAAGCTCGACGGGCTCATGACCGTGCTCGGCGTGATCGTCGGGCAGGTCATCTGGGCAGAGCTCGAGTGGCGCCCCGGGTTCGCGACGTTCCACAACGCGGGCGGTCTCGGCAACCTCTACCTCTGGGAGCTGTTCGGCCTGCCGGCGAGCTCCGGCCCGTACATCGTCGCGGTCGCCGTGACGGTCATGGCCGTCGGCTGCTTCTTCGGCGCGGAGAAGCTCGAGCGCGTCCTCGCCGGTCGGGCCGACCCGTCCGCCGTCGCGACGCCCGCGGGGCGGCCCGGGCGCTTCGTGTTCGCCGGCCTCGCCACCGCCGCCGCGCTCGGCCTCGTCGGCCTCGCGCTGCCCACCGGAGCGCGGGAGGCGACGCGCGAGGCGACCGCCATCACCCCGCTCGCGCTCGCCCGGCGCGTGTTCGACGAGCCCTGGAAGCTCCGCGTCCTCGATCTCCGGCCGCTCGCGGCGTGCTCGGCGAAGCGGGTCCCGGGCGCCGAGTGCGCGCCGGCGGAGAAGCTCGGCGCGCTCGGGCTCGCGGACGAGACGGCGCCCCGCGACCTCGTGCTCGTCGCGGGCGAGCCGCTCACCGCGCTGCCGGCGGCGGCCGCCGCGTACCGCGGCCGCGTGTACGCGCTCGAGGGCGGCTGGGCGGCGTGGGAGACGTTCGCGCTCGCTCCCCCGGCACCGCCCCCCGCCGGCGCACCGGCCGCCGACGTCGAGGCGTACCGCGTCCGCGCCGGGATCCACGCCGCCATGACCGGCATGAAGGCCGCTCCCCCGCCCGCCGCGCCGACCGCCGCGCCGGGCGCGCCGCGCAAGGCGGGCGGCGGCGGCTGCAGCGGCTAACCGCGAACGGAGAGAACCATGACCGAGCTCGACATCGCGCGGCACAGCCGGCTCATCGATCCGCAGCTGCACGTCTGGGGCTGGGAGATCCCGGTCTACCTGTTCCTCGGCGGCATGGCCGCGGGGCTCATGATCGTCACCTCGCTCCTCGCGCTGCGGCGGGAGGAGCGCTCGGGCGCCGCGCGCTGGCTCGCCTTCGCCGCGCCCGGGCTCGTGTCGATCGGGATGGGCGCGCTCTTCCTCGATCTCGCCCACAAGGCGCACGTGTGGCGCTTCTATCTCGCGTTCCGCTGGTCCTCGCCCATGTCGTGGGGCGCCTGGATCCTCCTCATCGTCTACCCGGTGAGCCTGCTCGTCGCGCTCGCCGGGCTCGACGAGGCGCGGGCGGAGCGCGTCGCGTCGGCCGCCGGTCGGCTCGGGCTCGGCGGCGTCGTTCGCGCCGCGCGGGCGCTCGGGCTTCGGCGTGCGCCCGCGCTCGTCCGGGCGAATCTCTGGCTCGGCGTCGCGCTCGGCGTGTACACCGGCATCCTCCTCTCCACGCTCGGCGCGCGCGCCCTCTGGAGCTCGTCCCTGCTCGGTCCGCTCTTCCTCGTCTCCGGTCTCTCGACCGGCGCTGCGTTCCTGCTCCTCTTCGGGCTCGACGCGGAGGAGCGCCGGCTCGTGACGCGCTGGGACCGCGCGGCGATCGCGGTGGAGGGGGCGGTCATCATCCTCTTCCTCGTCGGCCTGTCGACGAGCGGCGCGGCGGCTCACGCCGCCGCCGGGCTCCTGCTCGGCGGCGCGTTCACGGCGGAGTTCTGGAGCCTCGTCGTCATCGCCGGGCTCGCGGTGCCGCTCCTGCTCGAGACGCTCGAGGCGCGCCTCCACCTCGGCGCGACCCGCGTCGCCCCGGCGCTCGTGCTCGCGGGCGGGCTCGCGCTGCGCTGGATCCTGGTGGCTGCGGGCCAGGCGTGATCAGCTCCGCGAGTCACTCACGGTGACAGGCCGGCGGCGGAGTCCCCTGCCCGCCGCCGGTCCGCGGTTGCGCTGCGAGCCGCACGAGCGGGGCGGGAGCGCGGGCGGAGGCGCCGCACGCGGCCCCGCCTCTGGACGCACAGCCGTGGCAGGAGCCACCGCCCCTCCAGAGCGAGCGGTACAGTAGGTACGTCGCGCCCGCGAGTATCACCGCGGCGATGACGGCGTCGGCGAGCCCCATCGTCACGACCCCAGCCCGAGCAGCCGGCCGCCCTGGTAGACGAGGAGCGCCATCCCCCAGGCGAGCGCGGTCTGGTACGCGAACGCCACCCCGAACCACCTCCAGCCGCCGAACTCCTGGCGCATCGCGATCGCGACCACCACGCACGGCATGTAGAGCAGCACGAACACCATGAAGCCGAAGGCGGTGAGCGGCGTGAACTTGCCGCGCACGGCGTCCTTGAGCGGCGAGGATGCCTCGTCCGCGCCCTCGATCGAGATCGCGGAGGAGCCGAACGTGGAGACCACGTTCCCGAGCGCCTCGCGCCCCGCGCCGGCGAACGACGTCGCGATCTCGCGCAGGTCCTCGCCGACCGTCGGCGCCTCTTCCTCCTCCGCGGCGGGCTCCGGCGCGTAGATCTCGGCCATCGTCCCGACGACGATCTCCTTCGCGATGACGCCGGTGATGAGGGACGACGCGGCCTCCCACGTCCCGAACCCGAGCGGCGCGAGCGCGGGCGCCATCACCTGGCCCGCCTTGCCGAGGTAGGAGTCCTTCTTGTTCTCGACGCCCCAGGGCAGGTTGAGCATGAACCAGACGATGACGGACACCGCGAGGATGTACGTCCCGGCCTTGAACAGGAAGTGCTTGCCCTTCTCCCACGTGTGCAGGCAGACGCTCCGCATCGACGGCATCCGGTAGGGCGGCAGCTCCATGATGAACGCGGGCGCCTCGCCGCGGAACAGCGTCTTCTTGAAGAGGACGCCCATCGCGATCGCGAGCACGATCCCGATGACGTAGAGTGACCAGATCACCGTGCCGGGCCGCTCGGGGAAGAACACGCCGACGAACAGCACGTACACCGGGAGCCGCGCGCCGCAGGACATGAGCGGGATGAGGAGCGCGGTGAGGATCCGGTCGCGCCCGCTCTCGAGCGTCCGCGTGGCGTAGACGCCCGGGACGTTGCAGCCGAAGCCGAGCACCATCGGGATGAACGACTTCCCGTGGAGCCCCATCGCGTGCATCGCCTTGTCCATCACGAAGGCGGCGCGCGCCATGTAGCCCGAGCCCTCCAGGAACGTGATGAAGAACATCATCGCGAAGATGACGGGGACGAAGACGAGCACGAACCCGACGCCGGCGATGATGCCGTCGTTCACGAGCGACACCGTCCAGCCCGGCGCCCCGATCGCCCCGAGGAGCGCCGCCGCCCAGCGCTTGAAGGGCCCGCTCGTCATCGCATCGATCCAGTCGCCGAACGGCGCGGAGAGATCGAACGTGAGCTTGAAGACGAGCCACATCGCGGCGAGGAAGATCGGGATGCCGAGGAAGCGGTTCAGGACGACGCGGTCGATCTTCTCGGTGAGCTCGGTCTTCTGCAGGCGGGGCTTCTCCAGCACCTCGCGGGTGAGCCCCGCCGCGAGCCCGTAGCGCGCCTCGGCGACGATCGCCTCGACGTCCTCGCCGTGCGCCTTGACGAGGTGCTCGAGCGGCGCGGTGACGAGCGAGGGCCGGTCGATCCCGGTCTCCTCGAGGACCCGGGCGTCGCCCTCGATGAGCTTCAGCGCGAGCCAGCGCGGGGCGTAGCGCTCCGCGACCTCGGGGTGCCGCTCCGCGACCGCGTGCGCCACCGCGACGGCGGCGCCGTCCAGGTCCGGGCCGTAGGAGAGCGGGACCGGCGTGCGCACCCGGCTGCGATCCGCCGTGCTGACGACGGTCCCGAGCAGCTCCTCGAGGCCGGTCTTGCGCGTGGCCGAGGTCGGGACCACGCGGACCCCGAGCCGCGCCTCGATCCCGCGCACGTCGAGCCGGTAGCCCTTCGCCTCGGCCTCGTCATAGATGTTGAGCGCCATCACCACCGGGATGCCGAGCTCGAGGAGCTGCACCGTGAGGTACAGGTTCCGCTCGAGGTTCGTGGCGTCCACGACGTTCACGATGACGTCCGGGCGCTCGTGCGCGAGGTAGTCGCGCGCGACGATCTCCTCCTGCGAGTAGGGCGAGAGGGAGTAGGTCCCGGGCAGATCGACGAGCCGGATGCGCCGCCCGGCGTGCTCGAAGGCGGCCTCCTTCTTCTCGACCGTGACGCCCGGCCAGTTGCCGACGTGGAGGCGGCTCCCGGCGATCGCGTTGATGAGCGTGGACTTGCCGGAGTTCGGGTTGCCCGCGACCGCGATCGTGATCGTCCGCGCGGCGTCGGGGGGCGCGGCGGGCGGCGGCGCGGTCAGCTTCGGCGCGGCGGTCACGGCGTCACCTCCACCGCGATCCCCTCCGCCTCCTTCTTGCGGAGCGACAGGTCGTAGCTCCGGATCCGCACCTCGATGGGATCGCCGAGCGGCGCAACCTTCTTCACGAGGACCTCCTCGCCGGGCAGGAGCCCCATGTCCATGAGCCGCCGCTTCATGGGCCCGATCGCCCCGATCGCCGTGATGCGTCCCTTCTCGCCGGGGGCGAGCTTCGCCAGGTTCATGCTCATGACCTCGTCACCTTGATCTTCATCGCGACGCCGCGATCGACCGCGATGCGCGACTCGTCGACCTTCACCAGCACCGGGCCGGCGCCGTTGGAGAGCATCACCACGCGCTTGCCGATCCGGAGGCCCATGTCCTCCGCGCGCGACGCGCACCCACCGCGGTCCGCGGCGACCGCGACGATCTCCGCGGACTCCCCGTCGCCGAGGAGGCCGAGGGGCATCGCGGGCCGCCGCGGAGGGGAGGGTGCCTGGACGGCGCTGCTGCTCGAGTGGGGCATGTGGAGCGTTTCTCCGGCTGCGAGGGTCACAGCGACTGCGTGAGCTGGATCGTGAACACCGGCGAGGCGGCGGCCGACGAGACGGGGAGGAGCGCGCCCGCCATGAGCGCGGTGCGCCCGTGCAGCGCGACCTTCAAGGTCGGGCCGGCGGAGACCGCCACCTCGCCGCCCTCGACCTCGGAGACGACCTCGGCGAGCGCACGCCAGCGGTCGCCGAGCGCGAGCGCAGCAGAGGCGCCGGCGTGGAGGTGCGGCGACCAGGACGAGAGGCCGGTCGCCAGGGCGGCGCTCGCGCGGAGCGCGACGCGGCCGAGAGCGCGGATCGCGCCGAGCCCGAGCCCGGCCTCGGTCTCACGGAGCGAGTGGGTCGAGCCGAACAGGTCGAGCGACGCGGCGAGGCCCGTCGTCCGCGCGTCCGGCGCGCGGAGGAGGAGCTTGAGCGACGCGCCGGGCGTGTCGAGCGCGGCGCCCCCCTCCGTGCCGAGCCCCACGTCCACCGTGAACCCGACGCGCTCGCCGAGGCCCATCGCGAGCTGGAGGCGCGGGGACGTCTCGAGCGCCGTCTCGCCGGTGACCGGATCCGGCTCGCCCTCCCCGAGCGCGAGCGAGAAGTTCAGGTCGCGCCCGCCGGGAGGGAGCGTGTCGCAGAGGAAGAGCGCCTCGGCCACGACCTCGGGCTCCGCGTCGGCCTCGAGGACGAGCTCGGGCTCCTGCGAGCGCGCGAGGAGCGGCGCGAGGGCAGCGAGGGCGATCAGGGACGCGCGGCGGAAGCGGGAGGGCGGGGGGCAGCAGGACGGCGTGCGGTTCATCTCGGATTACCTCGGGTCACGTGGCTCGCGTTCGGGCTCTTGCTTGCGGGGCACTGGGCTCGAGGTCCTCTGGCCGCCAATCTTGCAACTCATTCTCAACTTCGGACCGACGATACTCGGTCTCACCGGACGCGATCAACGGACCGAGAGTGCGTGAGGCTTGACCGTGATCAACGCAACAGGCCGCCGAGGGCGTGATGGTTGATCGAAGTCAAGAAAGTGCGGCTGATCGGGCGTGAGGCCGCGGCCGAGAGTCGCAGCTTCACCCCGGCGATGCCGGCGCGCGCCTGGGTCCCAGGGCTCTCACGGGCGGTCCGCCGTCCCGTGACGCGCGGTTCTTGCTGCGACGCCGTCTCGCTGCGGCGCGTAGACCCGTTCACTCTGGGGCGCGCCCCCAACGTTCGCTTCCCCGGCACGTCGCGCTGCGCCATCCGGGGAGTCATGGCTCACCGCGTCTGTCCCTGGTGGCTTGGTTATCTGCTGGTGAATCCGCTCCGCCGGCTCGTGCAGAACCCGCTCGCGCTGCTCCGGCCGTACGTGGCGGAGGGGATGACGGTGCTCGAGCCCGGGCCCGGCATGGGCTACTTCACGCTCGATCTCGCCCGACTCGTCGGGCCCACCGGCCGGGTCGTCGCGGTCGACGTCCAGCCCAGGATGCTCGAGGGGCTCCGGCGGCGCGCGCACCGCGCCGGGCTCGCGGACCGCATCGAGGTGCGGCTCGCCGAGCCCGCCACGCTCGGGCTCGTGGATCTCGAGGGGAAGGTCGACGTGGTCATCGCCTTCGCGGTGGTGCACGAGCTTCCGAGCGCGGCGCGATTCTTCTCGGAGGCCGCCGCCGCGCTGAAGCCCGGCGGCAGGCTCGTGCTCGGCGAGCCGAGCGGGCACGTGCCGGAGCGGGACTTCGAGGGCGAGCTCGCCGAGGCGGCGGACGCGGGTCTCCTCGTCTCCTCCCGGCCGAGCGCGTGGCGGAGCCGGGCGGCGGTGCTGGTGAAGCGCTGACGTCCGTGCGCCGCTGCCCGAGCCGGTCGCTAGAGCAGCGTCAAGGCGAGCCGGTCGTCGTTCCCGGGCTGTCCGCCGGCGAGCGCGTTTGGCACGAGGCCGAGGCCGGTCGCGAGTGTCGTCATCAGGAGGGGAGAGAGTCGCTCGAGCGCGCCCCGGTCACGTTTCACTTTGCGACGGCTGGCCTGACGCCGCGCTCGCGTCACGTGCGCCCGAGCGCCTCCCGGATGACGAGGGCTGACGCCTTACGCGCCGGGACGAGCGTCGCTGCGAATGTCGAGGCGGCGCCGAGAACGAGCCAGACCACTGCCGCCGCAGGCGAGAGGACGAGGGGGAGCGGCGCGAGAAAGCCGAGGTTCCCGACGATCCGATCGACGAGGATCGTGAGCGGCAGGGACAGCATCAACCCGGCGATATAGCTCAGCCCCGCGATGGTGAGCCGCTCCGAGAGGAGCATCCGCCCGATCCGGGCTGGAGTCGCGCCGAGCGTCTTCATGATGGCGAACTCGCGTGTGCGCTCGACGACGCTCACGCCCATCGCCGAGACGAGCCCGAGCACGCCAACGATGCCCAGGATCGCGGCCATCGCGACCAGGAGCCGGACGAGGACGAGGACGTGGTCCGCCATCGCGGTGCGGAGCTCGCCGAGCGGCAGGACTGACTCCACCGACGCGCCTTCGGCGTCGAGCGCCCGCTCGATGTCGCGAATGATCCCGGTCCGCTCGGCGGCGGATCGTGCGGTGGTCGCTATGCGAAACAGCCGCGCCTGCCCCGCGGTGTCGACGCCGCGCGCGAACGCCGCGTCGGCGACGTA
>DATIDF010000182.1:0-2721 GCA_035456445.1 Anaeromyxobacter sp. | reverse complement strand
TTTCGCTTGCACTCCTTAGCCGCGGTGACTGAGATGAAAAGGCTTCTGATCGTTCCGATCGTTGTCTTGCTGCTCACCGCGCTGCACGGGCCCAGTCAGGCGCAGGCCCTGTTCTTCGACTTCCTGCCCTTCTCCCTCGGTACGGGCGAACCGATCACGCGCTCGCTCACCGGCGTGGCGCTGCTCGCCCTGGCCCGAATCGGCGTCGCCTCTGGCCGGAGTGCCCCTCCCGGCCGCCCGCGCGCGGTCGCGGCCCCGCGCGCTGCGACGGCGGGCATCCCAGTCGACCAACCGCACCGCCTGAGGCCCGAGCGAGTCAGATCAGATCAGAGGCCGCGCCGCGAGGCGGCGCGTTTTCGTTTTGTCCGCAGCGAGCGTATGATGGTGGGCCATGGCCGAAGTCTTCGATCACATTGACCAATTGCGTCGCGCCCCCGGACGCGTCGCCGTCGCGACGCTCGTGAACACGCGAGGCACCACGCCCCGCAAGGAGGGGGCGAAGATGCTCGTCGGTGAGGGCGGAGCCGTGCTCGGCTCCGTCACCATCGGAGGTTGCGTGGATGCGCAGGTGATCGAGGAGTCGGCCCAGGTGCTGTCGTCGCAGCGGCCACAGCTCCTCGAGCTGAATCTGGGCGACGAGGAAGCCTGGGAGATCGGGCTCACCTGCGGCGGCACGATCGAGGTCTTCGTCGAGCCCCTGTCGCTGCCCGTGTACGAGCGCGTCCGCGCCCACGCCACGCGCGGTGGACACGGCGCCATCGTCAGCCGCCTGGAGCAGGCCGAGGGCGCGCAGGCGGGCAAGCTCGTCGTGCTCGACGACGGTACCGTCGAGGGTACGCTCGGCGATCCCTTCCTCGATCAGCGATTTGCCGCCGAGGCGCGGGAGGCCATGGCGAACGCGCGCAGCACGACGCTCTTTCTCGAAGGCGTACGCGCGTTCGTCGAGGTCGTGGCGCCGCCGGCCCTGCTGCTCGTCGTGGGCGCGGGACACGTGGCCATGCCTCTCACCGCGCTGGCGAGGGTGCTCGGTTACCGCACCGTGGTTCTCGACGGGCGACCCCGCTTCGCGACGCGCGAGCGCTTCCCGGACGTGGACGAGCTGCGCGTGGGCATGCCGTCGGAGATGGTGCGCGACTACGCGCTGACCCCGGCGGCGGCGCTCGTGCTGGTCGCCCATGACTACAAGTACGACTTGCCCGTCCTTCGCCATGCCCTCGGCACGCCCGCCGGCTACATCGGCATGCTCGGCTCCCTCCGGCGGGGCAAGACGATCCTCGACTTCCTGCGCGACGAGGGCGTGAGCGCGGAGCAGATCGCCCGGGTGCGCGTGCCGATCGGCCTCGACCTCGGGGCGCGGAGCGCGCCGGAGATCGCGCTCGCGATCCTCGCCGAGATCCAGGCCACCCGCGGCGGCGGCACTGGCGTGCCGCTCAGCGCGAAGCGTGCGCAGGAGCGGCGATGAAGGCGATCGCGCTGCGACGCGACGATGCGGGCGCCGACGAGCTGCGCGGCACCGTCCTCTGTCACGACGTGCGCGATGCCGAGGGCAGGATCGTGGCTGCGAAGGGCGCCCGCCTGGACGCGGCCCTGGCGGGCACGGTGCTCGCAGCGCCGTGGGACGAGATCCACGTGCTCGCCGTCGAGTCCGGCGACCTCCACGAGGAGGACGCCGGAGCGCGCCTCGCCCGTGCGGTCGGTGGAGAGGGCGTCGAGGTCAAGGGCTACACCGGTGGCCAGTGGACGCTCGCGGCCACGCGGCGGGGACTGCTGCGGATCCCGCGCGAGGCACTGGCCGAGGTCAACTCCCATCCCGGTGTCTCGGTGTTCACGCTGTTCGCTGGGCAGCCGGTGGAGCCGGGCGAGGTGGTCGCCAAGGCGAAGGTGACGCCCCTCGTCATCGCCGAGACGATCATCGCCACGGTGGAGGCCCGGGCGCGCGCGGCGCGCGGGCTCGTCACCGTGGCCGCCTTCCGGCCCGTGACCGTCGGCGCGGTCGCGCGCGAGCGGCTCGAGCCCAAGCAGCGCACTCGCTTCGAGTCGGCGCTCGCGCTGAAGACGGACTGGTTCGGCAGCAAGCTGCTGCCCGTGCGGTATGCGAGCGCTGCGGCACGGGCCGTGGCGGACGAGCTCACAGCGCTGCGGGGGGAGGGCGCGGCGCTCCTGGTCGTCGCGGGCGCCAGCGCCCTCGACCCCCTCGACCCCGTCTTCGGCGGCCTCGAGCTCCTCGGGGCGCGCATGGAGCGCCACGGCGCGCCGGCTCATCCCGGGAGCCTCCTGTGGCTGGCCCGGTGGGACGGCACTACGGTGCTCGGCATGCCGACCTGCGGGATGTTCTCGCAGGCGACGACCTTCGATCTCGTCCTGCCGAGGATCCTGGCCGGCGAGGCCATCGGCAACCGCGAGATCGCCGAGCTCGGCCACGGAGGCCTTCTCTCCCGCGACATGGCCTATCGCTTTCCCCCCTACCGCCCCACCGCCGCGCGCGGAGAGCTCGAATGACTCCCGCCAGGATCGCCAGGGGGCGGCCCGATGGCGCCGTTCCCGCAGTAGCCATTCGCCGAGAACGCGATGACCGCGGAGCGCGCGCTCCCGGGTTGGGGTTAGGACGCTGCGGGTATGCCGGCGGTCGGTGGAGAGAATGACCCCCGAGCGATCGCCCGCGGGTTCGAGCGGCGGCGGCTTTGCCGCGGCAACCGATTCCGGGGGAGGGCCGGGAGGGGG
>DATIDF010000181.1:0-4058 GCA_035456445.1 Anaeromyxobacter sp. | reverse complement strand
ACGCTCTTCGTGATCGCCGAGGACCTCGCGAAGATGCAGGTGGACACGAACGTCGCGGAGGCCGACGTGGGGCGGCTCCGCGGCGGGATGACCGCGACGTTCACGGTGGACGCCTATCCGGGTGAGGTCTTCTCGGGCGTCGTGCGGCAGGTGCGGAACGCGCCCCAGACCGTCCAGAACGTCGTCACCTATGACGCGGTCGTGGACGTCCCGAACGGCGACCTGAAGCTGAAGCCGGGCATGACCGCGACGGTCACGTTCGTCTACGCGGAGAAGGACGACGTGGTGCGGATCCCGAACGCGGCGCTCCGCTTCCGCCCGCCGCCGGGGTTCGGACAGGGGGAGGGGGCTCGAGGCAATGCGGCGGGCGGGAATGCGGCCGCGGCGACGCCGTCCGGCGCGGCCTCCCAAGGCACGAACGGCGGTCGGGGCGCGGGCGCGGGGCGCGGCGGCGGGCGCGGCGGCGCCGAACGGAGCGTCTGGGTCCTGCGCGACGACCGGCCAGTGCAGGTGCCGGTGATGCTCGGGATCTCCGACGGCACGGTGACCGAGCTCGTGAAGGGCGAGGTCCAGCCGGGCGACGCGGTGGTGACGGACGCGCAGTCGACGCGCAGCGCGAGTGCTCCGGCCGGCGGGTTCCCGGGCGGCGGCCGGCGCGGGCCTTTCTAGGAGCGCGCGTGAACGAATCTCCGCTCATCCGGCTCGAGGACGTCGCCCGGACCTACGTCATGGGCGACGTCGAGGTGCGCGCGCTCCAGGGCGTGACGCTCACCATCGAGGAGGGCGAGTTCGTGGCGGTGATGGGCGCGTCCGGCTCGGGCAAGTCGACGCTCATGAACCTCCTCGGCTGCCTCGACCGTCCGACGCGCGGGCGCTACCTGCTCGAGGGCCAGGACGTCGCGCGCCTCTCGAACGACGCGCTCGCCGCGATCCGCAACCGCACCCTCGGCTTCGTGTTCCAGAGCTTCAACCTGCTCGCGCGCACGAGCGCGCTCGAGAACGTAGAGCTGCCGCTCCTTTACGCGGGACTCCCGTCGGCCGAGCGGCACGCGCGCGCGAAGGAGGCGCTCGCGCGCGTAGGGCTCGCCCAGCGCGCGGACCACCTGCCGAACCAGCTCTCCGGCGGACAGCAGCAGCGCGTCGCCATCGCCCGTGCCCTCGTGAACCGGCCGCGCGTGCTGCTCGCCGACGAGCCCACCGGCAACCTCGACTCCCGCACGAGCGTGGAGGTGATGGCGCTCCTGCAGGAGCTCGGACGGGCTGGGATCACCATCGTGCTCGTCACGCACGAGCACGACATCGCGGAGTACGCCGCGCGCGTCCTCGTCATGCTCGACGGGCGGGTGCTCTCCGACGAGCGGCGCGCGCCGCGCCCGGCGGTGCTGGCCGCGCCGGCGCCGCACGAGGTCTTGGAGGGGAGGGTGGAGCCGTGAACCTCCTGCAGACGATCCGGATCGCGCTGCGGGCGCTGCGGCGCTCGAAGATGCGCTCGTTCCTCACCACCCTCGGCGTCGTCATCGGCGTCTCCGCGGTCATCGCCATGGTCGCGATCGGCGACGGCGCGAAGGCGCGGGTGCAGAAGACCTTCGAGGCGATGGGCTCGAACATGCTCATCATCCTCCCGGGCGCCTCGACCTCGGGCGGCTCGTTCGGCGGGTTCGGCAGCCTCCCCACGATCACGTGGGACGACGTCCGCGCGATCCAGACCGAGCTTCCGGTGGTCCGCGGGGCGGCGCCGATCCTCCGCTCCGTCGCGTCGATCATCTACGAGGACGTCAACTGGACCACCGCCGTGCAGGGCACGACCCCGGACTACTTCGTCATCCGGAGCTGGGAGGCCGCGCGAGGGGGGCTCTTCACCTCGTCCGACGTGGACGCGGGCACGAAGGTGGCGCTGCTGGGGAAGACCGTCGCCGACCGGCTCTTCGGGGCGAGCGCCGATCCGGTCGGACATCAGATCCGGGTGAAGAACGTGCCGTTCCAGGTGATCGGCGTGCTCGAGACCAAGGGCCAGTCGCCGGGCGGTCAGGACCTCGACGACGTGGTGTTCGTCCCGGTGTCCACCTATCAGGCCAAGATCCAGGGCGGGCTCAAGAACGTCGTCTCGGGGGTGGTGTTCGTCGGCGCGGCGAGCCAGGCCGACACGGCGCGCGCCCAGTCCCAGATCCGCGCGCTCCTGCGCGACCGTCACCGGCTGCAGCCCGGCGCGGACGACGACTTCTCCATCCGCAACCTCGCCGAGACGGCGAGCGCCCAGCAGGAGGGGGCGCGCACGCTCACGACGCTCCTCGCGGCGATCGCGGCGGTGTCGCTCCTCGTCGGCGGAATCGGGATCATGAACATCATGCTCGTGTCGGTCACCGAGCGGACGCGCGAGATCGGCGTGCGGATGGCGGTCGGCGCGCGCGCTCGCGACATCCTCCTCCAGTTCCTCGCCGAGGCGCTCGCGCTCTCCCTCGCCGGCGGGATCATCGGCGTGGCCCTCGGGTTCCTCGTCGCGTGGCGGCTCGCGGTGACCTTCGGCTGGCCGGTGCTGTTCCGCGCGGACATCGTGCTCGTCGCGGTGGGGTTCAGCGGCCTCGTGGGCGTGGGGTTCGGCCTCTACCCGGCGTTCCGCGCGTCGCGGCTCGATCCGATCCAGGCGCTGAGGTTCGAATGAGACCCGCCGTCGTCGTCCCGCTCCTCGCGCTCGTGGCCCTGCTCGCGCCGCCAACCGGCCGCGCGCAGGAGGCGTCGCCCCAGGCGCAGCCGGCGGCGGCGCCCCGCGACGTCATCACGCTCGACGCAGCGGTCCGCGCCGCGCTCGAGCACCAGCCGCGGCTGCGCGAGGCGCGGGCGACGAGCGAGGCGGCCAGCGCGCGGACGGACCAGGCGCGCGCGCCGCTACTGCCGCAGGTCGATCTGGAGGGGCAGGTCGCGCGGCGCGGCGGGACGCGCTCGGCGACCACCGGGACGTCGAGCGCGGCGAGCGGGCTCGGCCTCACCACGGGAACGACGACCTACAGCGCCGGCGCCTCCGCTCGGCAGGCGCTCCTCGACCTGCCGCAGCTCGAGCGCTGGCGCTCCGCCGGCGCGAGCGCCGAGGCGCAGCGGGCCACCGCGCGCGCGACGGAGCAGCAGATCGTGGCGCAGGTCCGGACCGCGTGGTTCGCCGCGCGGGCCGCGCGCGATCTCGTCGGAGTCGCGGAGGACACGCTCGCGAACCAGGAGGCACACCTCCGCCAGGTGGAGGCGTTCGTCGAGGTCGGCACGCGCCCCGCGATCGACCTCGCCCAGGCCCGCACCGATCGCGCGAACTCCCAGGTGGCGCTCATCCGCGCCGGGAACGACTACGTCGTCACGCGAGCGCAGCTCGTCCAGGCGATGGGGATCGATCGCGCGGCCGACTTCGACCTCGGCGACGGCGCGCTGCCGCCGGTGCCCGGCGAGGACGGCCCGGTCGATCCGCTCCTCGCCGAGGCGCTCGCGACGCGGCCCGAGCTCGCGGCGCTCGGGAGTCAGGCGCGCTCCGACGTCCTCGCGCGCGACGCCGCCCGCGCCGGCTGGCTGCCCACGCTGTCGGCGGGGGCGGCCGTGACCGCGATCGGCCCTGCGCTCGACAACCTCGATCGCGGCTGGAACGCCACGCTGACGCTGGGCTGGGCGATCTTCCAGGGCGGGCTCACCCGCGCCCAGACGCGCGAGGCGGAGGCGAACCTCGCCGCGACCGAGGCGCAGACCGACGTGATCCGGCAGCAGATCCGGGTCGAGGTCGAGCAGGCGCGCACAGGGGTACAGGCGGCGCGCGCGGCCGCGGTCGCGGCGGACGAGGCGCTCCTCAACGCGCGCGAGCGGCTCCGGCTCGCCGAGGGGCGCTATGAGGCGGGCGCGGGCAGCATCATCGAGCTCGGCGACGCGCAGGTCGCCGCGACCTCGGCGGGCGCGCAGCGGGTCCGCGCCGAGTACGACCTCTCCGCGGCGCGGGCGCAGCTGCTCGGGGCGCTGGGCCGTCCGGCGCGCGAGCCCGCGGGGCGGTGAGCCGGGGCTGAGGTGAACCTCGAACGCGCTCGCACAGTCCG
>DATIDF010000180.1:0-3011 GCA_035456445.1 Anaeromyxobacter sp. | reverse complement strand
AAGGCGGTCCAGCAGCCGGTATCCGACGCATTCCCCTATTCAGATTGAAGGAAGCTCTGTTACCGAAAAAAACGTGCGGGGGCGTTGGCGGAGTACGCGTGATATCGCTTTCTTGCGCTCCTGCACCTGGGTGTTACACCGGGCGCCGGAGGTCCAACCCATGGCCAAGAAGCGTAGTTCGACGACGAAGAAATCCACCGAAGCGATCATCGAGCAAGCTGCTTCCGTCTCCTTCCAGAACCTCGGGGTCGAGTGGAAGCCGAAGCCAGACGGTTCGGCGGAGCTGCTGGTTGCGTACGATGGACCGCTCGCAACTCGCAACGAGGTGATCGCGCGCGCGGGAACGTGGCGCGAAGGCAGCGGACCATGGGCCGAGACGCGCGAACTGCCGCTGCGTCGACAGGGAACGCGCTGGGTCGGAACCATCCCCGTCGCGTCCGGGGCGACGGTGCAAGCCGTCGAGTTCGTCTTCCGGGCCAATGACGAGTGGGACAACGGCGGCCGCGCCCCGCTCGGCTACTATGAGTGGAATCCGCGCGAGCGTCGCGTTGAGGTCCGGTAGAACCTACGAGTTTGGTTGTGCTGTCTAGCATGTTGTCCATTGATAGGAAGTGTGGGAAGACGCTGCGGGCGCGCGGCGAGACGAATCCACCGTGACCGGGCCGCGAGCGAGCGCGCACGCTCGTCGAGCCGCTCGACGCTGAGGCACTCTCGCGGAGGGCCTTCTCGGGAGCGACCCGGCCGCCGCGCGCACTGCCGCTGAATGTGGAGTCGAGCCTTCCAGTCGACGAGCACGCCCCTCCGGACGGAAGGCAGCGCGAGACCGCCGTCAGGAAGAGAGCCAGGAGCGGAGCTTCGCGTACACCTCGGGCCGGCTCAGGAGCTCGAGGTGGTTCGTGCCATGGGCGATCCACCGGTGCGCCTCCGGGAACCCGAGCGTCAGCTCCGGCCTCGCGTGCTCGCCGAGCGCGCTCTCCACGGGGACGAGGCCGTCGGTCCGGCGCTTCCCGGCGGCGCCCTGCACGGACGTCGTCCCCGCGATCGCGTAGCACCGCACGCCCTGCGGCAGCGCGAGCGGGACGCGGTCGTCGCGACGGTGCGCGAAGCGGTCGCGACCTTCCCAGTGCTCGTCGAGGACGTTGCCGTGGCGCATGTCGGTGACGCCGGCGCTCCGGATCTTGCCGAGCCGCGCGAGCGGCGCGCTGTATCGGCTGACGCCGAGCAGCAGGTCGATCCAGTGGCCCCCACGCTCGAGGGGTGCGCCGTGGTGGGGCGTGCCGAGGCAGACGAGCGCGAGCAGCCTCCGCCGCCACGCGTGGCCCTCCGCCTCGCCGAAGTGGCAGGCGCTGCGCGCCACGAGCCCGCCCATGCTGTGCGCCAGCAGGACGAGGTCGTCGATCCGCGTGGGCCAGGCCGCGACGAGCTGCTCGAGCAGCCCGGCGAACTCGCGCCCATTCACCGAGACGTGGAGGCCGGTGTTGTAGTGGAGGTAGATCGGCGTGAAGCCGAGATCCCGGGCGAGCGCCGCGCCGTGGTCGTGCCCCTGCCGCGTCCACTGGCGATCGTTCACGCAGGAGCCGTGCACCAGGACGAGGAGCTTGCAGGTCGGCCGCGGGAACGCGAGCCGCAGCGCTTCGACGTCGAGCTCCAGCGGGCGACCGTCGCTACGGAGCCGCATCTCGATCGCGAGCGGGTTCCCGCTCTCCGCGAGGTAATCGCCGAGGACGCCGTTCAGCGCGGCCACCAGCGCTTCGCGCCCCAGCCCCGGCGTGCGCTCGCCGAGCAGCGGCGCGGCGAGGGGTTCGAGCCGGGCGAGGGCGGCGTCGAGCCCGTTGCCTACGAGCCGCGTCACCCCGCGGACGCTCTCGAAGATCGGGCGGGTGAGGAGCTGGACGGGGCGCTCGAGCGGGCGGCCGAGGATGGCCGGTCCGGCCGCGATTCCGTGGTGCATCGCCTCCACGACGTCTGCGATGCCGTTCGTCGCCTCGATCGCGAGGCGACTCGCGCCGCGCAGGTCGAGGATCGGGCTGCGCGGTGCCTTCGGGGATCGTTCGCGCGGCGGCATCTCGAGCACATAACGTCAGACCGGAGAGGCCGCCTCCGAGGCGGGCCCCTACCTGCGCCAGCCGCGGCGCGCTCACGCGCGCCAGGCGGCGTCCCAGGTGAGGGGTGCCGATGGTGGCGCCGCACCAGAAGTTCCAGTGAATCGCCCTGCGTTCCACCCGAGGGTCGCGGCCGGAGCAATCGAGATGGCATTCCCGATCTGGGCGCTCATCGTCGGCGCGCTGCTCGTCGCCGTCGCGCTGTCGGGGTCGCTGCTCGGCAGGCTCCCCCTGAGCGCATCGATGCTCTATCTGGGGGTGGGTTACGCCATCGGTCCCGGAGGGTGGGGCCTGCTGGACGTCGATCCGCTGGAGCACTCCGCGACGCTCGAGGCGATCTCGGAAATCGCGGTGTTGATCTCGCTCTTCTCGGTCGGCCTGAGGCTCGGGCTGCCGCTCTCGAGCCCTCGCTGGTGGTTACCGGTCCGCCTTGCGTCGGCCTCGATGGTGGTCACCGTCGCGTTGATCGCGGCCGTCGCGACGCTCGGGCTCGGGCTGCCGGTGGGCGCAGCAATCCTGCTCGGTGCCATTCTGGCGCCGACGGATCCGGTGCTCGCTTCCGACGTGCAGGTGGAGCAGACGCGAGATCGGGACCCGGTGCGCTTCAGCCTGACCGGAGAGGGCGGGCTGAACGACGGAACGGCGTTTCCGTTCGTGATCCTGGGCCTCGGCCTGCTCGGGCTGCGCGAGCACGGGGCGGTCGGCTGGAGGTGGCTGACCGTGGACGTGCTCTGGGCCACCGCGGGCGGCCTTGTCATCGGGGCATCGCTCGGAGTGGCGGTCGGGAGGCTCGTCGTCCACCTGCGCACCCGCCATCAGGAAGCCGTGGGTCTGGACGAGTTCCTCGTCCTCGGGCTCATCGGCCTGGCCGCGGGCTCGGCGCAGCTCGCCCACACCTACGGCTTCCTG
>DATIDF010000179.1:0-22787 GCA_035456445.1 Anaeromyxobacter sp. | reverse complement strand
GCTATGCGGGCCCTTCGCTCGGGGCGAAACGGAAACATTCACGGTTCCTGAGGCCGCGGCATCCGGCCAGCTGGCTCGCGTCAGACCCGCTCACCCCGCCGCCGCGCCGAACGGCGACGACCACGCGCCGGGCTTGAAGAGCCGGAAGAGCGTGTCGTAGTCGACGGGCTTCGTGAGGTGCTGGTCGAAGCCGGCGGCGATCGCGCGGCGGCGGTCCTCGGGCTGGCCGTAGCCGGTCACCGCGACGAGCTTCACGCCCTGGCCGAGCGCGCTGCGGACGCGCCGTGCGACCTGGTACCCGTCGAGGCCCGGCAGGCCGATGTCGACGAGCATCACGTCCGGGCGATCGGAGAGAGCGCGCGCGACGCCGCGCAGCCCGTCCTCCACCGCGTCGACCTCGTGGCCGAGGTGCTCGACGAGGAGCCGAAGCGCGTCGCGGTTGTCCTCGTTGTCCTCGACGACGAGGACCCGGAGCTTGCCCGACCGCGGCTCCTGGCGCGGCAGCGGCCGCTCGCCGTTCTCGGCGACTGCGGCGATGGGCAGGGTCACCTCGAACTCGCTCCCCTGGCCGGGGCCGGGGCTCCTCGCCTCCACCGAGCCGCCGTGCTGGTCCACGAGGCGCTTCACGAGCGCGAGGCCGAGGCCCAGGCCGCCCTGGGCGCGATCGATGGTCGTCGCCGCCTGAGTGAACGGCTCGAAGATGCGGGAGATCATCTCGGCGGGGATGCCGATGCCGTCGTCGCAGACGCGGATCGACGCCTTCTCGTTCCGGCGGGCGACGAGGACCGTGACCCGGCCGCCGGAGGGCGTGTACTTGAGCGCGTTCGCGAGGAGGTTCGCGACGATCTGCTCGACCCGGACCGGATCCGCGTGGATCGGGACGGGCTCGCGCCAGAGCGACACGGCGAGATCCAGCCCCTGGAGCCGCGCCGCCTCCGCGAGCCCGGCCACCGCCTCGCCGACGATCTCGTTCAGGTCGACGACCTCGCGCCGCAGCGTGATCTGGCCGCGCGTCACGCGCGAGACCTCGAGCAGGTCGTCCACCAGTCTCGCGAGCCGGCGTGCCTGCCGCTCGATGATCCCGCGGGGCCGCTCGCCGTCGGACGAGCGGACGAGAGGCAGCGCGAGCAAGATCGCGCCGAGGGGGTTCCGCAGCTCGTGGCCGAGCATCGCGAGGAACTCGTCTCGCGCGTCGACCGCGCGACCCAGCTGGTGCATGAGGTCCCGCGCGACGTACTGCCGCCGGCGGCTGCGGACGGCGGCCTTCACCGCGCCGACGAGGGCGAGGACCTGCGTGGGCCGCTCCACGAGCGCCACGTTGCCGAGCGCCTCGTACGACGGTGACGCGGCCGGGACGCGGAGGCCGGAGGGACAGAGCACGATGATCGGCAGGTCCGACCAGGGCTCCTGCAGCCCGATCGCGCCAGAGATCGCGGTGACGGCGTCCGGCCCGAGGACCTCGGACTCGACGACCACCGCCGCCGCGCCGCGCCCGATCTCCGTCGCGAGCGCGGTCGCGTCGGGCAGCGAGACCACGGCGAGACCGGCGCGCCGGAGCGCCGCCCCCGCGAGATCGGCGTCCTGAGCGGTGGGCATGACCAGGAGGACGCGGTCTTCGAGAGGCGAGCCTTCGTTCCCCATCGTCGATTGCCTCCGTACCGCCCCACCTCGCCCTAACCAGCGGGCGCCCGCACCGTCACGATGCGCCGATAGGTCTCCCAAACCGGGCCTCGTTGTCGAGGGGCCTACCGAGGTTCCGCCCCAAGGAGGAACCACCGAGGTCGTGCTCGACGCCTGGCTCGATCCATGCTCGGATCGCCGCAATGCAGGTCTCCTCGATCCGTCCGCTGCTCGTCGCTGCCGCGCTCGCGCTCCTCACCCCTCTCGTCGCCGGCGCGCGCGGCCCCTCGACGCCCGACGAGCGGCGACGCGCGGTCGAGACCACCCGAAAGCTCGAGAAGGATCCCCTCGCCCGCGACGCGAACTCGTCCCGGCGCTGGCTCCTCGACTGGATCGTGGAGATCCCCGACGTGCAGGTGCGGAGCTGCTCCGGACCGCTCGACGTGCTCGTCGAGGACTCTGGCCGCTACGGGCGAATCCTGTATCTCCAGTCGATCTTCGGAATGGCCACGTTCGTCATAGAGCACCCGCGCGCCAAGGACGACTGGGTCTCGGTGCAGGCGGCCGGCATCGAGAGCGTGCTCCGCGCGTACCGATCGCTCGTGCGGACCAACGCCGAGGCGCGGCGCGACGAGCTCGACGCGCTCCTGGAGACGCAGAAGCGCGGCCGGCTGAAGCAGCTCGTCGAGGAGACGATGGCGGAGTGCGCGAAGGCGCCCGACGAGGAGGGGATGGGGCCGGTCCCGCGCGAGTCGATCTGACCGCGCTCTGCGCTCTACTCACGGCCTCTCAGGCATCAGGTCAGTGGAGCTCCTTCCACCTGGTCGAGCCGCGCCGCCGACATTGCTGAGGTCCAAGGCCTGCGCCCAGGAGCTCGGCGAGAGCCGACCCGCCGCGCTCAGCGGCCGGGTCCAGGCAGCGCGCCCAGCCGGACGGCGAGGAGGAGCGCGAGCAGGAGCTGCACGCCCACCAGCATCGCGACGTGAAGCCACGCGGGGACTCGTCGCAGGCGGAACCGAGTCGAGGGATCCGACGGGTCCCTGAGCGCGATCGCCGCCTGCGGAGCGGCCGGCTCCCCCGCGACCGCCCGGAACGCACCGAGGAGCGGCGCGAGCGCAGCCGCCCCGAGCGCGAGCGCACCCAGGATCGCTACGAGGGGAGGGTTCTCCACCTGCTGTGCCCCTCGCGGGGCGGCGAGCGCGAAGAGCGACACGATACCGTTGTTCGCCGCGTGCGCCGCGATCGCTGGCCAGAGCGAGCCGGAGCGCCAGGCGAGCCAGCCGAAGAGGGCGCCGAGCACGAGGAGGGCGGGGAAGCGGACCGGGTCGAGGTGGATGAGCGCGAACAGGAAGGTCGAGCCGGCGACCGCGACGGCCGGCGTGCGGCGCGCGAGGATCGTGGTCTGGAGATAGCCGCGGAAGGCGACCTCCTCGCACAGCGGCGCGACGAGCGTCGCGACGATGGCGAGCACGACGCGCTCGGCGAGCGAGCGGTCGAAGAGCTTCGCGACGTCGAACGTCTCGATCCACGACCGGGGCATCACCCGCTGCGCCGCGGCCATCACGCCCACGGCGAAGATCGTCCCGGCGGCGCCGCAGAGCGCGCCGAGCACCACGGACGCCGGGCGCACGCGCCCGAGCCGCAGGTACGGGACGGGGCGCAGGTTCGAGCCGGTGGTGAGCACGAGCGCGGGCAGGAGGAAGACGAACAGCTCCGACCAGAGGAGGCCGACGAACACGTGGAGCGCCTGCGCGAGGAGCCCGGGCAGGAACAGCGCGAGCAAGACCGCGAAGAACGCGAGGGCGCTCTTCTGCGGCGCCGGGCGCGCGGGGGGCGGCTCGAAGCCGGCGGAGGGGGCATCCACGCCCGCGCAGAATGGCACCGGCCGGCCACGCCGCAAAGCGCTGTAAGATATCCCGCATGAACTTCCGGAACCGCACGGTCGTGCTGTGCGTCGGCGGCGGCATCGCCGCGTACAAGGCCTGCGAGATCGCCCGCCTCGTCGTGAAGGGAGGCGGCGCGGTCCGCGTGGCGATGACGCCAGCGGCGACCCGCTTCGTCGGGCCGCTCACCTTCCAGGCCATCTCCGGCGCGCCCGTGCTCGTCGACCTGCTCGACTCCGCGACCGACCTCGCCTACGGCCACCTCGGCCTCGCTCGCGCGGCGGACGTCGCGATCGTGGCGCCGGCGACCGCGGATCTCATCGCGCGTATCCGCGCCGGCATGGGCGACGACGGGGTCACCACGACGCTCCTCGCGATGACCTGCCCGGTCCTCGTCGCGCCCGCGATGAACACGCGAATGTGGCAGAACGCGGCGGTGCAGGAGAACGTCGCGGCGCTCCGCGCGCGGGGGATGCACTTCGTCGGGCCCGAGGCGGGGGAGCTCGCAGACGGCGACACGGGGGAGGGGCGCCTCGCCGATCCGGAGCAGATCGCGCTCGCGGCGGCGCGACTCCTCGGGCGGCAGGATCTGTCGGGCCGCCGCGTGCTCGTCACGGCGGGGCCGACTCGCGAGCCCATCGATCCCGTTCGCTTCATCTCCAATCCTTCCACGGGGAAGATGGGCTACGCCGTCGCGGCGGTCGCCGCGCGCCGCGGGGCGGACGTGACGCTCGTCTCTGGACCGACCGCGCTCGCCGATCCCGCCGGGACGCGGGTCGTGCGCGTCGAGACCGCCGAGGAGATGGCGCGGGCCGTGGACTCGGCCGCGGACGGCATGGACCTCTTCGTGGGGGCGGCGGCGGTCTCCGACTACCGGCCGCGCGACGTCGCCGTCCAGAAGCGGAAGAAGGCCGCCGGCGACGAGACACTCGTGCTGGCGCGCACCCCGGACATCCTCGCCGGGCTCGGCGCGAGGCTCGCCGGGCGCCCGGATGCGCCGGTGCTCGTCGGGTTCGCGGCCGAGACGGAGGACGTCATCGCCCACGCGCGCGAGAAGCTGAAGGCGAAGCGCTGCGACCTCGTGGTCGCGAACAGGGTCGGCGCGCCCGGGGCGGGCTTCGCGTCGGACGAGAACCGCGTCGCCCTCGTCTCGGCGAGCGAGCTCGCGGAGATCGAGGGCCCGAAGGAGCGGGTCGCGGAGGCGATCCTCGACTGGATCGTGCCGGTGCTCGAGGAGCGCCGGCCGCGCCGCGACTGAGCCTTTCGCCCGTTTCGCGAGGCGTCCTGCCCGGCGCCAGCACGGCGGGGTGAGCGGCGAGCGTCGCCCCGGGAGGCCCTTGCCCCGGCGTAGAGCGCGCTTATCACGATGACCGACCATGGGGCTCGAGGAGGAGCGAGCGCGGATCCGGCGCGTGCTCGGGGAGCGCGCGTTCGCCGCGGGTTTCCTCGTCGCCGGAGTGCTCGTGTTCGCCTGGCCGTTCGTGCGGGCGCCCCGGCTTCCCCTCGTGCCCGCGTTCTTTCACCTCGTCGTCGCGTGGGCACTCATGGTGATCGGGCTCGCGGCGATGTCGCGGGCGCTCTCGCGCGCGGGGCGGGAGCCGGGCGGCGACGAGGACGAGCGCCGTGGGTGATCTCGGCGCGGCGGCCGCGATCGTCGGCGCGTACGTGGCGGTCCTGTTCGCGATCGCGGGATGGGCGGAGCGTCCCCGCGGTCGCCGGCTGGCGTCCACGCCGCTCGTGTACGCGCTCTCGCTCGGCGTGTACGCGACCACCTGGACGTACTACGGCAGCGTCGGGTTCGCGGCGCGGAACGGCCTCCTGTTCCTGACCGTGTACCTCGGCCCGACACTGTGCGCGATCGGGTGGTGGTGGGTGCTTCGCAAGCTCATCCGGATCAAGGCGGAGTACCGCGTGACCGGGCTCCCCGACCTCCTCGCGCTCCGCTACGAGCGGTCGCACCGGGTCTCGCTGCTCGCGACCGCCCTTCTCGTGGTCGGCCTCGTGCCGTACCTCGCCCTGCAGCTCAAGACGCTGTCCGCGACGCTCGGCCTCGTGGCGGGCGGGGGCGGCGCGCTCGCGTATCCCCGCGTCGGGGACCGCGTCGGCCCGCCGCTCGTGGCGTTCCTCGTCCTGTTCACGGTGCTGTTCGGGCTGCGGCGGGTGCGCCCGACGGAGCGCCACCCGGGCCTCATGGTCGCGCTCGCCGCGGAGTCGGTGGTGAAGCTCGTCGCGTTCGTCGCTGCCGGGCTCTACGTGACGTACGGCCGCTTCGACGGCCTGGCGGACGTGTTCCGCCGGGCGGCTGCGGCGCCGGCACCACCGATACCGGACCTCCTCGGCGGCCACGGCGTCGTGACCTGGCTCCTGCACCTGCTCGTCTCCGGGGTCGCGGTCGTCCTCCTGCCGCGTCAGTTCCACGTCGCCGTGGTCGAGGCCTCCGACGAGGGCCACGTGCGCACCGCGATGTGGCTCTTCCCCGCCTACCTGCTCGCGATGAACGTCTTCGTCCTGCCGATCGCGCTCGGGGGGCTCCTCCTCGGCCTCCCCGTCGGGCAGGCGGACACGTACGTCCTGTCGCTGCCGCTCGAGGGCGGACGGAGCGCGCTCTCGTGGCTCGTGTTCCTCGGCGGCTTCTCGGCGGGGACCGGCATGATCATCGTCGAGACCACCGCGCTCGCCACGATGATCTCGAACGACGTGGTCGTGCCCGCCGCGGATCGGCTCCCGGCGCTCGCGGGGCTCGGGCGGCACCTCCGGCAGGTGCGGTGGGCCAGCGCCGCGGCGATCCTCTGCGCCGCGTTCGCGTACGAGCGCGCGTTCGGCGCGAACTACTCGCTCGCGTCGATCGGGTTCGTCTCCTTCGTCGCGGTGCTCCAGCTCGCGCCCGCCGCGCTGGGGGTCATCTTCTGGCAGGGCGCGAGCCGCGCCGGCGCGGTCGCCGGCATGTCGGTCGGGTTCGCGGTCTGGGCGTATACCCTGGTCGTGCCAGTCCTCGCGCGCTCCGGCTGGCTTCCCGACTCGATCCTCACGGCGGGCCCGTTCGGGATCGAGCCGCTCCAGCCCGAGGGGCTGTTCGGCGTCCACCTCGACGCGGTGTCGCACGCGGTGCTGTGGACGCTCGTCCTGAACGGCGGCGCGTTCGCCGTCGGTTCGCTCCTGTTTCCACCGTCGCGCGCGGAGCTCGCCCGCACGGACCGCATCGCCGGGGTTCGCACGGGCCCGCCCGTGGCGGAAGGCTCCGACGGGAGTCCCGTGATCGCGAGCACGGCGGAGAAGCGGGCGGCCGCGGCGAGGCTCCTCGCCCGATACCACGGCGAGGAGGACGGCGCGCGCCTCGCCGACGAGTGCCTCGCGCGAGCGGGCGCACCGCGCGACGGCGGGCTCTCCGCCGTCCAGCTCGCGCAGCTGCAGTCGGAGGTCGAGACGGCGCTCGCGGCCGCGATCGGCAGCGCCGCCGCGCACGCGGCGCTCCGCCGTAACCCGCTCGTGCTGCCCCGAGAGTCGAGGGCGATCTCGGCGGCGTACGCCGAGATCCTCGCCTCGCTCAACGTCTCGCCCGCCGAGCTCGAGCGGAAACGGGAATACCACCGCGAGCGCGAGCGGATCCTCCTCCACGAGGCCGAGGCCCAGCGGCTCCTCGCGGAGGTGAGCGGGCAGCTCGGGGCGTCGCTCGCGCTCGAGGACGTCGCGCGCGCCGCGGTGCGGCTCCCGGTTCCGCAGCTCGCGGAGGCGGCGGTGCTGTGGCTCGCGCCCGACGGCCGGAGACCGGGGCGCGTCTGGCTCGCGCACGCGGCGCCCCTTCGTGAGAAGGCGGCGCGCGAGGCAGCGGACCTCGCGGCGGCCCGCCTCGGCGAGGTGTCGAGCGTCGCCCGCGCGCTCGCGACGGGACGCCCCGTCTCGCACCGCGACGGCCCGGACCCGGGGTGGCCGGAGCCGCTCCGCGCCGCGGTCGGGCGCGCTCACGAGATGACGCTCCCGTTGCTCGCCGGCCGGAGCGCCCTCGGCACCCTGACCCTGTTCGGCGCAGCGGCGCGGAACGGAGCGGACGACGTCGCCCTGGTCGAGGAGGTGGCGCGGCGCCTCGCGATTGCGCTCGAGAACGCGCTGCTCTACGAGCGGGCGGAGGAGGCCGTGCGGGCACGCGACGAGTTCCTCGCCGTCGCCTCGCACGAGCTGAAGACGCCGCTCACGCCGCTGCGGATCCGCATCCAGACGATCGAGCGCCTCGTCGCGCGCGGCGAGCTCGGGAGCGTCCCGCGCGAGAAGCTCCTGCAGCTCTTCGGCGGGGCCGAGGCGCAGGTGCTGCGGATCGTGGGCCTCGTCGACGACCTGCTCGACGTGACCCGCATCACCACGCGTAAGCTGAAGCTCCGGCCCGAGCCCATGGACCTCGTGCAGAGCGTCCGCGCGGTCGTCGAGCGGCACGCGCACGAGCTCGCCGAGGCGCGCTGCGCGGTCCGCATCGACGCACCCCCCGAGGTGCGCGGCACGTGGGACCGGCTGCGGGTGGAGCAGGTCCTCACGAACCTCGTGCTCAACGCGGCGAAGTACGTGCCCGGAGCGCGGGTGGACGTGCGCGTCCGCGCCAACGCGGCGCACGCGGAGATCGCGGTGCACGACGACGGGCCCGGCATCGCGCCCGCGGACCAGCAGCGGATCTTCCTGCCGTTCGAGCGAGCGACGAGCTACCTCGCGGTGAGCGGGTTCGGGCTCGGGCTCTTCATCGTGCGCCAGATCGTGGAGGCGCACGGCGGCAGCGTCACGCTCGACAGCGCGCCCGGGCGAGGGACGACGTTCACGATCGCGTTGCCGCGCGCGGCAGAGAGGTCTGAATCAGTCCCCGGACCGAGCCAGGCCTGAGGTCGCCTGACTGGCATTGGGTCTAGGCCGCGAGCTTCGCGAGCGAGCGCGGCAGGACGAGCTTGCCGTTGATCGCGCCTCGGAAGCTCTCGCGCGTCTCGGCCGCGATCTCGTGCGCGTCGCGGAGGAGGACGTGCCGGCGCGCGGTGCGGTCCTTGAGCTGCTTGCGGAGATCGATGGCGAGCCGGATGTTGCGCCCGCCGGTCGCGTCCGCGCGGGCGGCCTCGCTCCGCTCCCCCTCGGCAAGCATCCCCAGGATCGCCTCGAGGGCGAGACCGTTCGTCTCCGTGACGAGGTCCGGCTCGAGGACGAGGTTCCGCTCCGGCGCGAGCACCGAGCGCGACACGTGGTGGAAGCGGCTCATGCGCGCGCTCGCGAGGAGCGAGCGGAAGAGCTGCTTCGAGACGCCGAACGGGATCACCGACGCGCCGGCGAGCGTGCGATCGAGGAACGCGTCGTGCTCGCGCAAGGCGCGGGTCGAGACCTGCCGCGCGAGGAGCGACAGCGCGCGGTCCATGCGCTGGTCGTAGCGCAGCTCCCAGTAGGCGTGGCGCGTGTTCGTCTTGTGGAACGACGCGACCGTCTTGTACGGCACGAAGTAGTTATGGGCGACCGTGTCCGCGGCGAGGTGGGCGAGGAACCCGAGCGAGAAGGCCTGCTCGGCCCCGGGCTTCGCCTGCTTGAACACGTTGAAGCCGACGCGCCAGTTGTGACAGTGGTACAGGTACCTCGCCATGTTCTTGCCCACGACGATGTCGGCCGCGAGGGAGCCGTACAGGAAGTCGTGGCCGAACTCCTGGAGCAGGCCGCGCATCGACGGCTGCACCGCGCCCAGGTTCGCGAGCGCCTGCGCCGAGAAGTTCAGGTGCGCGAGCGGGCCCCACGCCTGAGCGTCGGACGGGTAGAAGAGGATTAGGGTTGCGACGGCGGCGAGAGGCAGGGTGACGAGCAGGCGCTTCGTGGTCATCTGGTCGGGATTCTAGGTTCCGGCTGCACGCAGTCGCAACGCGAGTATCCGGAATTTCGTGAGAGGTGGAGTGGTCGTGAGCACGCGCGTACAGCAGGGGAGCGAGGAGGCGGCCGAGGTCGCGGAGGAGACGCTGCGCCACCTCGCCTGGCTGCGCTCCGCGGGGGTCATCGAGGTCCCGCACCCGGCGCTTCCGCCTCCCGCCCCGGTGGAGCCTGTGCCTGCGCGACAGGTTCCGGCCGCATCCCGGCCGTCCCCTGCGCCCCGTCCGAGATCGGCGGAACCCAACGGGGCGCCCCAGGCCGGGACGCCTGCCACCCCGGATCTAGCCGCCGCTCCGCCACGTAGCGCCAGCTCCCCGGTGACCGAGGCCGCCGCCACGTACTCGGCCTCCGACAAGGGCTGCGGCAGCGAGGCGCTGCTCGCGATCCGCCGCGACCTCGGAGAGTGCACGCGCTGCAAGCTCGCCGGCGGCCGGACGCACCTCGTCTTCGGGGTCGGCAGTCCACGCGCCGAGCTCCTGTTCGTCGGCGAGGGTCCGGGTGCGGACGAGGACCAGCAGGGAGAGCCCTTCGTCGGCAAGGCGGGTCAGCTGCTCACGAAGATGATCGAGGCGATGGGCTTCCGTCGCGAGGACGTCTACATCGCGAACGTCGTGAAGTGCCGCCCGCCGGGCAACCGCAACCCCGAGCCGGACGAGATCGCCGCGTGCGAGCCGTTCCTGCGCGCCCAGATCGCCGCGCTCTCGCCGAGGGTGATCGTCGCGCTCGGCAAGTTCGCGGCGCAGACGCTGCTCCGCGACCCGACGCCCATCACCAAGCTCCGCGGCCGCTGGTCGAGCTACGGCGGCGTGAAGCTCATGCCTACCTTCCACCCGGCGTACCTCCTCCGCAGCCCGGAGGAGAAGAAGCGGGCCTGGGAGGATCTGCAGCTCGTGATGAAGGAGCTCGGGCGGCCCCCGCCGCGGAGGTAGCCATGCGCGGTGCCGAGAGCATGCGCCTCACGCTCGCCGCAGCCGTCGCGGTGGCGGCGGCGCTCGCCGTCGCGGCGCCGGCCGCACCGCCGGTCGCCCCCGGCGCGCCACGGGTGCTCACGCTCGAGATCCGAGGCCCGATCACCGGCGGGACGGCCGAGTACGTGACCGCCGGCCTCGCGAAGGCGCGCGACGGCGGGTACGCGGCGCTCGCGATCGAGCTCGACACGCCGGGCGGCGCGCTCGACGCGACGCGCGAGATCGTCCAGGCGATGCTCGGCTCGCAGGTTCCGATCCTCGTGTGGGTCGGCCCGGCCGGCGCGCGCGCCGGGTCGGCGGGCGTGTTCCTCACGCTCGCCGCGGACGTCGCGGCGATGCACCCCACCTCCAACATCGGCGCCGCCCACCCGGTCACCGGCAGCGGCCGCGACGTCGCCGAGGAGGCCGGGAAGGACATGGCGAAGAAGGTGGAGAACGACACCGCCGCCTTCGCCCGCAGCGTCGCAGCGGCGCGCGGCCGGAACGCCGACTGGGCCGAGAAGGCGGTACGCGAGAGCGTGGCCATCACCGCGCCCGACGCGGTGAAGGAGCACGTCGTCGACTTCACCGCGGCGGAGCTGAAGCTCGCGATCGAGGGGGCCGACGGCCGCAAGGTGAAGACCGCCTCCGGGGAGAGCACGCTCAGGACCCGCGGGGCGCTCCTCGAGCCGTACGAGAAGACCGTTCGCCAGAAGATCCTCTCCTTCCTCGCCGACCCGAACGTCCTCGCGATCCTCATGCTCGTCGGGACGCTCGGGATCGCGCTCGAGCTCTACAACCCGGGCTCGGTCCTCCCCGGCGTCATCGGCGGGTTCGCGCTGTTCCTCGCCTTCGTCGGCATGCGCGTCATCCCGGTGAACGCCGGGGCGGTGGTCCTCCTCCTCGTCGGCGCGGGGCTCCTCGTCGCCGAGGCGTACGTGACGACGCACGGCCTCGCCGGGATCGCGGGCGCCGCTTGCCTCGTGCTCGGGCTCGCGTTCTTCGTGGATCGCGCCTCGCCCGACTACCGCTTCGCGCCCGGCTCGCTCACCATCTCGCCGTGGATCGTGTGGCCGACGCCGATCATCGTCGCCCTCGCGCTAGGGTTCATGGCCTGGAAGATCGCGGGCTCGCGCAAGCGGCCGCTGCAGCTCGGCGCGCCGGGCCTCGTCGGCAGCTCAGGCGAGGCGCTCTCCGAGATCGGCCCGTCCTCCGGCGAGGCGTTCGTTCACGGTGAGTACTGGCAGGCGCGCAGCGCCGACCCCATCCCGAAGGGGGCGCGGGTCCGCGTCGTGGCTGTGAACGGTCTCAAAGTGATGGTGGTCGCCGAGGCCGCCGCCGCGGGATAGTAGGGCACGCACCACGCCGCCGCGCTCCAGCGCCGGCGCATCGCAGCACGAACGGCTCCTCCGGAGGTCTCCCCGTGCCGCTCATCGGAATCGCCATCCCCGTCGCCGTCGTCCTCCTCTGGTTCCTCTCCGGCATCCGGATCGTCAACGAGTACGAGCAGGGCGTGGTCCTGCGGCTCGGCCGGTTCTCCGGGACCCGCACCGCGGGGCTGAAGTGGATCATCCCGTTCATCGACCGGATGATCATCATCGACATGCGCATCACCGCGGAGCAGGTGCCGCCGCAGGACGTGATCACGCGCGACAACGTCTCCGTGAAGGTGAACGCGGTCATCTACTTCCGCGTGTTGCAGGCGGATCGCGCCTTCCTGCAGGTGACCGACTTCCTGTTCGCGACGAGCCAGTTCGCCCAGACGACGCTCCGCTCGGTGCTCGGCCAGGTGGAGCTCGACGACCTCCTCAGCCAGCGTGACAAGATCAACCGCCAGCTCCAGGAGATCATCGACCGGCACACCGAGCCGTGGGGCGTGAAGGTGACGGCGGTCGAGGTGAAGCAGGTGGATCTCCCCGACGAGATGCGGCGTGCCATGGCGAAGCAGGCGGAGGCGGAGCGCGAGCGCCGCGCGAAGGTGATCGCGGCCGAGGGCGAATACCAGGCCGCGGAGAAGCTCGGGCAGGCCGCGGACGTCATCGCCCGCTCGCCCGGCGCGCTGCAGCTTCGCTACCTCCAGACGCTCGTCGAGATCTCCGCCGAGAAGAACTCCACCATCATGTTCCCGCTCCCCATCGAGCTCGTGAAGCCGTTCATCGAAGCCGCGCGCCTGCCGGGCCCGGCGAAATAAGGCGGCCGCGCCCGCGTAAGGCGATCCGTCCCTCTTGGGAGAGAGGACCGGCGGGGGGTGTCCGGCGCACGGGCCGGGCATCCCTCGGCCCTTCGACTTCGCTCCGCGGCTGACGTCCTTCGACTCCGCGCCGCCTGCGGCGGCGCTACGCTCAGGACGCACGGCCTCGATGGATCCCGTCGCGTGTCTCGGTCGAGGTCGAGGTCGGGGTCGGGTCGAGGTCGAGGTTGGGGTCGAGGTCGCGGTCGGGGTCGAGGTCGCTGGCAGGTCGCCGCCACCCTCACAACGCCGCGACGATCGTTCCGTTCCCCGTCGTCCACGCCCGCGCCATCACCGGTGTGTTGTGCGCGAACCCGGCGGCCCCGCGTGGGCCGAGGACGATGAGGCCGCCCTCTCCGTGCACGCGGCGGCCCAGCGCGGCGAGGGCCTCGCGGGCGGCGTCCATCGGCGAGGCGCCGCGGCCGACGAGATCCGCGGCGTGGCGCGCGAGCGTGAGCTGGATGATGCGCTCGCCGTGCCCGGTGCAGGAGACGGCGGCGAGCTCGTCGTCGGCGTAGGTGCCGCAGCCGATGATCGGGGTGTCCCCGACGCGGCCGGGGAGCTTCAGCTGCATGCCTCCCGTCGAGGTCGCGGCGGCGAGGTGGCCGCGCGCGTCGCGCGCGACGGCGCCGACCGTCCCGAACTTCTTGCCGGGGGGATGAATCCCCCCCGGACCCCTGACTCTTCCGGCCGCAGCGCGGGCCGCCTCCCAGCGATCGCGCTGCCGCGCCGTCACGAGCAGCGCGTTGTCGTGCGCGGGGATCCCGACCTCGCGCGCGAACGCCGACGCGCCCGGGCCGGCGAGGAGCACGTGGTGCGACCGCTCCATGACCGCGCGCGCGAGCGTGACCGGGTTCTTCACGTCCTTCACGACGGCGACCGCGCCGCAGCGGAGCGTCTCGCCGTCCATGATCGACGCGTCGAGCTCGACGTCGCCGGCGGCGGTCAGCGTCGCGCCGGTGCCCGCGTTGAACGTCGGGTCGTCCTCGAGCGCCCGCACCGCCGCCTCGACCGCGTCGAGCGCGGTGCCCCCGGCGCAGAGGATCGCCCAGCCGGCCGCGATGGCGGCGGAGACACCCTCGAGGCGAGCAGCGCGGGCACCCCCCGATGAGGCGGGGTCGTCCGGGCCGAGATCTCCGGCTCCTCCGTGAACGATGATGGCGGGCGTGGCGGCAGGGGCCATGACGCGGCGGAGAGGTTAGGGAGGTCGTCGCGCACGATCAAGCCGTCGCGCGAGACGCCTTCGATTGGCGCGCCGGATCGGCGCTTCCTATGTTCCCGGGCGCCCGGAGGTCCTCCGGAGCTCCCGACGAGAGGTGGTCATCATGCCCGGACGCGAAGTGGTCATCGTGGGGGCGGCGCGCACGCCCATCGGCTCGTTCCTCGGCTCGCTCGCGAGCGTCACCGCCCCGCGGCTCGGCGCCACTGCCATCCGTGCCGCACTCGAGCGCGCCGGTGTCGAGCCGTCCGCCGTGGACGAGGTCGTGATGGGGAACGTGCTGCAGGCGGGGGTGGGACAGGCGCCCGCGCGGCAGGCGGCGATCCTCGCCGGGCTGCCGGAGAAGACGCCCTGCTGGACCCTCAACAAGGTGTGCGGCTCGGGGCTCAAGGCAGTCATCTCGGGCGCGCAGGCGATCGCGCTCGGCGACGCGGAAGTGGTGGTCGCGGGCGGCATGGAGTCGATGTCGAACGTGCCGTATTACGACCGCTCGGCCCGCACCGGCGCACGGATGGGCAACGTCGAGCTCGTCGACGGGATGATCCACGACGGCCTGTGGGACGTGTACAACCAGCAGCACATGGGCATGTGCGCGGAGCAGTGCGCGACGACGCAGGGCATCTCGCGGTCCGCCCAGGACGAGTACGCGCTCGAGTCCACCCGACGCGCCATCGAGGCCTGGAAGAGCGGCGCGTTCAAGCCGGAGATCGTCCCCGTCGATCTCGAGGCGAAGCGAGGCGAGAAGACGGTCGTCGCGGAAGACGACGGCCCGAAGAACGCGAAGCCCGACAAGATCCCGGGCCTGAGGCCCGTGTTCAAGAAGGACGGGACGGTGACCGCCGCGAACTCGTCCTCGCTCAACGACGGCGGCGCCGCGGTGGTGCTCATGAGCGCGGAGCGCGCGGAGCGCGAGCGGCGGACGGTCCTCGGCCGTCTCCGCGCGTGGGGCGGCGCCGCCCGCGCGCCGGTGGAGTTCACCATCGCGCCGGCGGACGCGGTGAAGCTCACGCTGGAGCGAGCGAAGCTCGCGACGAAGGACATCGACCTCTGGGAGATCAACGAGGCGTTCGCGGTGGTGTCGATCGCGAACAACCGGCTCATCGGCCTCGACGGGAAGGACGTGAACGTGCGCGGCGGCGCGGTGGCGCTCGGGCACCCCATCGGCGCGTCCGGCGCGCGCATCCTCGTGACGCTCCTCCACGCGATGAAGGACCTCGGCAAGAGGCGCGGCCTCGCGTCGCTCTGCATCGGCGGGGGCGAGGCGGTGGCGCTCGTGGTCGAGCGCTGAGAGGGCGCCCGAATGAACAAGCTCGTCGAGTCGGCGGACGCGGCGGTCGCGGACATCCGGGACGGCGCGACCCTCATGGTCGGCGGGTTCGGCCTCTGCGGGAACCCGGAGAACCTCATCGCCGCCCTGCACCGCAAGGGCGTGAAGGATCTCACGGTCATCTCGAACAACTGCGGCACCACCGACCAGGGCCTCGGGATCCTCCTGAAGGCGCGCCAGATCCGGAAGATGGTCTCGTCGTACGTGGGCGAGAACAAGGAGTTCGAGCGGCAGTACCTCTCGGGCGAGCTCGAGGTGGAGCTCGTGCCGCAGGGCACGCTCGCGGAACGGATCCGCGCCGGCGGCGCGGGCATCGGCGGCTTCTACACCGCGACCGGCGTCGGGACGCAGGTCGCCGAGGGCAAGGAGACGCGCGTCATCGAGGGCCGCGAGTACCTGCTCGAGCGACCCCTCACGGCGGACTTCGCGCTCGTCTACGCGTGGAAGGCGGACACCTTCGGGAACCTCCTCTACCGGAAGACGACGCGCCAGTTCGGTCCGATGATGGCGACCGCCGCGAGAGTCACCATCGCGGAGGCGCAGGAGGTGGTGCAGCCGGGGGAGATCGACCCCGACGCCGTCCACACGCCGAGCATCTACGTGAGACGGGTCGTGAAGGGCGAGCGGTACGATAAGTGGATCGAGCGGCGGACGGTGCGTCCGCGGCCCAGCGCGGGGGGACGCTAGATGCCGCTCACCCGCGAGCAGATCGCCGGGCGCGTCGCGCGGGAGCTGCGCGACGGGTTCTACGTGAACCTGGGCATCGGCATGCCGACGCTCGTGTCGAACTACGTGCCGCCCGGGATCGAGGTCGTGCTCCAGTCGGAGAACGGCATCCTCGGCGTCGGTCCGTATCCCTACGAGGGCGAGGAGGATCCCGACCTCATCAACGCCGGCAAGGAGACCGTCACGGTCCTCCCCGGCGCCGCCTTCTTCTCGTCCGTGGAGTCGTTCGCGATGATCCGCGGCGGCCACGTCGATCTCGCCATCCTCGGCGCGCTCGAGGTGTCGGAGCACGGGGACCTCGCCAACTGGCTCGTGCCTGGCAAGATGGTGAAGGGGATGGGCGGCGGGATGGATCTCGTCGCCGGCGCGAAGCGGGTCATCGTGATGATGGATCACGCGACGAAGGACGGCCGGCCGAAGATCCTGAAGCGCTGCGCCCTGCCGCTCACCGGCCGCCGCTGCGTCTCGGCGATCTGCTCCGACCGCGCCTGGATCGACGTCACCCAGGATGGCCTCGTGCTGCGCGAGCTCGCGCCCGGCGAGACCGCCGACTCGGTCCAGGCGCTCACCGAGCCGAGGCTCATCGTCGCGCCGGACGCGAGGACGATGCAGGTTTGACCCGTCGACAGGCTCAGGGTGACCGGCCGTGAGCGGGCCCCTTGGCTTCAGGCCGCTCTCCTTGTGGTCTCGACCCACGTTTGGAGCAGGCTACCGCCTGACTCCGTGGAGAGCGGCCTTCTCATCCCAGCTCAAGGGAGCCTTCCCGCTCCTCTGAGACCGTCGACTCACGACAAGACCAGGGCGAGCTGCCCGGAAAGCCGCTCGTGGTGAGCCTGTTCGAACCACGAGCGGGGGAGCGCTATGCTCCCGGGGGTGGGCCCGCTCTTCACGCTCCTCACCGACTTCGGCGCCGGCTCGGGGTATCCCGCTCAGATGAAGGCGGTGCTCCTCCGGGCACATCCCGGCGCGCGTCTCGTGGACCTGTCTCACGAGGTCCCCGCCTACGACGTCCTCGCGGGCGCGCTCCTCCTCGAGGCGTGCGTGCCCTGGTTCGCGCCGGACGCGATCCACGTCGCGGTCGTCGATCCCGGCGTCGGGACCGCGCGGCGCGCGCTCTGCGTCGTCGATCCGGAGGGCCGCCGCCTCGTCGCCCCGGACAACGGCCTGCTCACGTCCATCCTCGAGGCGGGCGCATCCGCCTTCGAGATCACGCCCGGCCAGGCCGTGCCGGCGCCGCGTAGCGCGACCTTCCACGGCCGGGATCTCTTCGCGCCGGCCGCCGCCTATCTCGCCGCGGGTAATGCGCCCGAGCGGCTCGGCCCGCCGGTGACGGACGCGGTCCGGCTCCCCTGGCCGCGCGCGGAGCGAACCGCCGACGGGCTTCACGGGGAGACGCTCGCGGCCGATCCGTTCGGAAACCTCGTCACCTCCATCCGAGAGGCGGACCTCGCGGGCCGAGAGGTGGGGGAGGCGCGCGTCGCGCGGGAAGGGGTGCGCTTCGTGCGCACCTTCGGTGAGGGCGCGCCCGGCGAGCTCGTCGCGTACATGGGGAGCGGCGGGCGCGTCGAGATCGCGGTCCGCGAGGGGAGCGCGGCGGCGCGCCTGGGGGTGCGCGGGGTCCCGGTTCGGCTCGTTCTCGAGCGGTAGAGCGGTGCGGGGCGACGCGGCGGCGCGCGCGTGTCCTTGGCCCGTCCGATCGCGCCTGCTACAGTTTCGGGATGCAACGCCCGCCGGAGAACAAGCGCAAGACGGCGCGCCTCCACCACGAGATCCCGGTGGCGTATCGCACCGTGGGCGGCTTTCTCTCCGACTGGGCGACGAACATCAGCCAGGGCGGGCTCTTCATCAACACGCGCACCCCGCTGCCGGTCGGCACGGCGGTGAAGATCCTCATCCAGCTGCCCGGCGCCTCCTTCCCGTACCAGCTCTCCGGTCGCGTCGCGCGAGTCACGGAGTTCGACAACCGCGCGAACCTCGTGCCGGGGATGGGCCTCGAGTTCACCGACATCGACGACGCCAAGCGGCGCGACATCGAGGCGTTCGTGAACCGTCTGCGGCATCAGCTCGACGAGGCTTGATACTCCGGCGGCGCGCGCTAACCCTCACGGCAGTGCGAACCCAGCTCTCGATCGAGGACCTCGCCCCCGGCGGCGAGGGGGTGGGGCGGTCCGGCGCGCGCACCGTGTTCGTGCCCTGGACCGCGCCGGGCGACCGCATCGTCGCCGACGTGCCGCTCGGGGAGGGGACGGCGCACGGCACGCTCGTCGCGCTCGAGGCGCCTGGGGCCGGCCGCGTCGCGCCGCCTTGCCCGCACTTCGGGCCCGGCGGTCCGGCTCGCTCGGACGCGGATCATGAGTGCGGCGGCTGCGAGTGGCTGCACGTCGGCTACGCTGCACAGCTCGAGGCGAAGGAGCGGACGGTCCGCGAATCGCTGCGGCGCATCGCGCGCCTCGAGCCCGGGGGATACGAGGCGCGGGCCATCGTGGGCTCGCCGGCGCCGCTCCGGTACCGGGCGCGCGCGAAGTTCCACTTCGACCGCGCGAGCGGCAGACTCGTGTACTTCCGCCGGCGCTCGCACGCGCCGGTGCGGCTCCGCGAGTGTCACCTGCTCGACGAGCGCCTCGACGCCTTGCGAGGTGTCGTGGGGCCGGCGCTGGCCGAGATCGGGCTCGCGCCCCGCGAGGTCGCGCTCGAGTGGTCCACCTTCGAGGCGCGCGGGGCGGCGTGGCTCCTCCTCCCGGCGGTTACGCCCGCGGTGCGTTCCAGGGCCGAGGCGCTGATGGGCGCGGTACCGGCGCTTCGGGGCGAAGTGCTCCAGGTCGAGGGCGGCGGCGCGCCGGTCGTCCTCGGGGATCCGGTGCTCCGCCACGCGCGCGTGCCCGGTGACCTCGCCGCCGGGCTGCAGCGCTCCCGGCCCGACGTCTTCCAGCAGGCGAACCGGGGCGCGAACGCGCTCCTCGTGCGTGCCGCCCTGGATCTCCTCGCCCCCGACGGCCTGGATGTCCTCGAGCTCTTCTGCGGCGCGGGCAACTTCACGGGCCCGCTCGCCGCGCGCGCGCGCGCGGTCGCGGCCGTCGAGGTCCAGGGGCCGGCGCTCGACCTCGCTCGCGCCGATCTCGCCGGCGCGGGCAACGTCCGCTTCTTCGCGGGCGACGCCTTGAAGCTCGCGCTCGCGTTCGCGCGGGAGACGGGCGTGGCGGCGCGGCGCTTCGGAGCGGTGCTCCTCGATCCCCCGCGCGAGGGCGCGAAGGGGATCGGCTCCGCGCTGCGGGAGCTGGGGCACCCGCGCACGGTCTACGTCTCGTGCGACCCCGCGACGCTGGCGCGCGACGTGCGCGCCTGCGTCGAGGCCGGGTACCGGGTCCAGGCGGTGCAGGCGGTGGACATGTTCCCGCAGACGCACCACGTGGAGGCGGTTGCGCTCCTCACGCGCGCGCCGTGAGCGGCCCCACCCTTCAGAGCGCTCGCGGCGCGCGCGCGAGCGCGCGATGCTCGCCTGCGACGGCGGGTCGACGACGGTCCCGCGCACGCTCCAACCGGACCGCGACGGACATGGGGAACGCATGGACAGAAGGCTCCCGATCGAGCGCTTCCCGGAGCGGACCATGCCGCGGCTCGTCGTGTCGGCCGCAAGGCGGGCTCCCGCGAAGACGTTCATCCGGTTCATCGATCCGGACGCTCCGGACGCGCCGCCGCGCGTCCTAACGTTCGCCGACTTCGCGGCCGGCACCGGGCGCGCCGCGGCGTTCCTGCGCGCGGCCGGCGTCGATCCAGGCGCGCGCGTCCTCATCCTCGCCGAGAACTCCCCCGAGTGGCAGATGCTCTCCCTCGGGGCGCAGGCGCTCCGAGCGGAGCCTGCGACGCTCTTCGCGAGCCTGGCGGCAGAGCCGGTGCAGGCGATCGCACATCGGGTCGGGCCGCGTGCCGCGTTCGTCGACTCGGCGGAGCAGTGGGCCAAGCTCGCCCCCATCGCGCCGGCGCTCGCCGCGTCGGGCCTCGCCGCCGTCGTCTCCGGCGAGCCGCTCGATCCCGCCGCCGTTCCCGCCGGCGTCCGCACCGCCAGCCTGGACGAGGTCTTCTCCGGGGAGGGGCTCGATCTCGACGCGCTCGAGGCGCTCGCGCGCGCCGCGGGCGAGGAGGATCCATACCTCCTCCTCTTCACGAGCGGCACCACCGGGCGGCCGAAGGGCGTCCGTCTCCCGCAGCGCGCGATGGTGCACGCCATCGACGGCGGGCACCTCGCCGTCGCGCGCGGGCCAGACGACGTCGGGCTCCACTTCCTCCCGTTTGCGCATATCGCCGGTCACGCCCAGTTCGACCTCGCGCTCGCAGAGACGCACGGCCTCGTCATGATCTCGCGCCGCGAGGACATCGAGCGCGGCTTCGCGCTCGGCCCGACCTACCTCTTCTCCGTGCCGCTCGTGTACGAGCGGATCCGGGCGGCGGTCGAGGAGAAGCTCGCCGCGCTGCCCCGGCCGGTCTCCGCGGTCGCGAGCGCCGCCCTCGCCGCCGCGGCGCGGGTCCGGGTGGACGGGGGGCGCTCCGCGACGGACCGCGTCCTCATGCGGCTCGCGGACCGGCTCGTGGGCAGGGCGGTGCGGGCGAAGCTCGGCGGCAGCGTGCGGGGCGTCTTCTCGGGGGGCGCGCCCGCGGCGCCCGCGCTGTTCCGCTTCTTCGAGGCGCTCGGCATCCCGTTCGTCGAGCTCTACGGCATGAGCGAGACGGCGGGGCTCATCTCGTCGAACCTCTTCGCGGGCGGGCGCCGGCCGGGCAGCGCCGGTGTCCCTACACCCGACCACGAGCTTCGCTTCGCGCCGGACGGGGAGCTCCTCGTCAAGGGACCGCTCCTCCTCACCGGCTACCTCGAGCGCGAGGACGCCGAGGGCGCGTACACCGAGGATGGCTTCTTCCGCACCGGCGACATCGGGCGCCTCGACGCGGAGGGGCTGCTCCGCATCGAGGGACGCAAGAAGCACCTCATGGTGCTCTCGACCGGCAAGAAGGTCACGCCCGAGCCCATCGAGCTGGCGATCTCGTCCGCCGCGCCGTTCCAGGGCGCGGTGCTGCTCGGCGAGGGAAAACCGTTCGTGTCGGCCGCGGTGTTCGTCGCCGCTGAGGAGATCGCTCGCATCGCCGCGGCCGGCAAGGACGTCGCCCAGGAGCTGCTCCCGCGGGCGCGCGCCGCCCTCGGCGCGTTCAGCGACTACGAGAAGCCGAGGCGGCTCCTCGTGATCCCGGGCGCGCCGCAGGATCACCCCGCGCTCGTGACGCCCACGCTCAAGGTGAAGCGGGAAGCGCTCATGGCCTTCCTCGGCTCCACCCTCACCGACCTCTACGCTGCCCAGCCGGGCAGGGCGTAGGTCGCGTCTCAGCCCGCCGCCGCAGGCCGCTCCTCCGCCGCGGCTCGCTGGATCGCCGCGATCCGCTCCACGAGCACCGGATGGCTATAGTGCCACGCGCTGTACCAGGGGTGCGGGTGCAGGTTCGAGAGGTTCTCACCGTTGAGCCGCACGAGCGCCGTCTCGAGCGCCTCCGGCGCGCGCGCGAGCCGCACCGCGTAACGATCGGCCTCGTACTCGTGCCGGCGGGAGAGCCCCGCGGCGAATGGCGCGAGCCAGAAGACGAACGCGCCGCCGCCGAGCGACACGAGGGCGAGCGCGGCGTGCAGGGTCGGGCCGTCGAAGCCGAACGCGGCGTAGAGCGGCGGCCAGGGCACGAGGCGGGAGAGCGCGAACAGGAGGACGAACGTCGCGGCGACGGAGAGCGCGAGGCGGCGGTGCACGTGGCGCGCGGTGTAGTGGCCGATCTCGTGCGCGAGAACGCTCGCCGCCTCGTCCACGCTCATGCGCTCGACGAGCGTGTCGAACAGTACGATGCGCGGACGGAAGATCCCGGTGAAGTACGCGTTGGAGTGTCCCGAGCGCCGCGACGCGTCCATCACGAAGAGCCCGCGGTGCGCGAACCCCGCGGCCCGCGCGAGCGCCTCGAGCCGCTCGCGCAGGGTCCCCTCAGGCAGGGGCTGGAAGCGGTTGAAGAGCGGAGCGATGAAGGTCGGGTAAAGCCAGAGGAGGACGAGCTGGACCGCCGTGTAGAAGACGAAGAGCCAGACCCACCACAGCCCGCCGGTGAAGCGCATGAAGCCGTAGGTCGCATAGAGGAGCGGGATTCCGATCGCCGCCTGCACGAGCAGCCCCTTCAGGAGATCGGTGACCCACAGCCGCGGCGTGGTGTGGTTGAAGCCGAAGCGCTCCTCGAGCACGAAGGTGTGGAAGATGGCGAACGGGAGGCCGGCGGCGGAGAACCCGAGGCTCAGGGCGACGAGGAAGACGACGAACCGGTGCGCGCCGTCGAGCCCGCGCGCGGCGAGCGCAGCGTCGAGCGCCGGCATGATCCCGGAGAGCAGCGCCGCGAGCGTGAGCGCCGCGAAGAACGCGCCGTGGGCGAGCGAGAAGCGACCGTTCGCGAGCGTGTATGCCCGGCTCCGCTCGGCCGTCGCGTCGTCGACCCGTCCGGCGAGCGGCGGAGGGACGCCGCGCGCACGGGCGACGTGGCGCAGGTTGAGCAGGAGGAGGCCAGTCTCGACCACGTACTGGAAGGCGAAGGCGACGATGAAGACGGGTAACACCCAGGATGCCATTCGAGGAAGGTGATACCGCGTCCACGCGGGCGGCGCACCGCGTGTTCCTCCTCTCGCCCGCGAACAGCGGGGGCGAGCGCATGGCGCTCGTCCTGTCGCCGCGCGCGCGCTTCCCCCTGGCGCAGGCAGTGAAGGGCGAGGGCGCTCCTCTCGGGGAGGTCTTCGCCTTCGCGAGCGGACTCTACTTCCGCGGCAAGCTCGCCTACGCCCGCGCGTTCGCGCGGCCACCGCGCGGCGTCCACGGCGCGCTCGTGATCGCTCCCGGCGCCGGGCTCGTCCCCGTCGACGCGATGATCCGCTCGGGCGATCTCCTCGCGTTCGCGTCCG
>DATIDF010000178.1:0-7313 GCA_035456445.1 Anaeromyxobacter sp. | reverse complement strand
GGTGTCGCGGCGCTCGCGGCAGGCGATCTGGACCTCGCCGAGGCGGCGCTGCGCGACGCGCTCGAGCGCCACCGGACGATCGGCTCTGCCATCGGCGAGGCGCTCGCGCTCGAGCGGCTCGCGTGCCTCCTCACCGTGCGCGGCCGGCTCGACGAGGCGCTCGCGCTCGTCGATCTCGGCATCGTCGTTGCCGAGCGCGCGCGGCTCCGGCGCCACGCGCTCACGCGGCTCCACGCGATGGAGGCCCGCAACCGGCTCGCCGCGGGCGCGCTCTACGGCGCCGAGGACGCGGCGCGCGAGGCGAGCGAGACCGCCGTGCGCCACGGCGAGTGCGCCGCGTGCGACGCGGCGTTCCGGGCGGAGGCGGTGCGCGTCGCGCTCGCGCGGGGCCGGCTCGGCGAGGCCGACGCCGAGGCGACGCAGCTCGAGGACATCGCGAGGCAGCGCGGCGGCAGGATCCTCGTCGCGACCGCCCGCTTCACCCGCGCGCGCGTCCTCGCCGCGCACGGGCGCCGGGACGACGCGCTCGCAGCGCTCGCCCACGCCCGGGCGGGCTTCCTCGGCGCCGGCCACCGGCTCGACGCAGGCCGCACGGTTCGCATCGAGGCGCGGCTGCGCGGCGCGGACTGGACGATGCCCGAGGAGCTCCGCGCGCTCGACGCGCTCGTCCTCGTCGACGCGGACGCGTGACGGAGCCGTCCGGCCGGCGGCCCGTTGCGCCTGCCCGGCCGCGCCCTGCCCTGCCCTGCCCCGCCTCGTCGCTGGCGTCCCGGCGCCGACACCCGTAGCGTTCCTCGCATGGATCCCTACGGCCTGCGCCGCGTCGTCTCCCCGGCAGGCGCGCTCCCGCAGCGCGCCGACGTCCTCGATCCCACCCTCCCCCTCGGCGAGGACGAGCTCTCGATCGCGGTCGAGGCGCTGAACGTCGACGCGGCGAGCTTCCGGCAGCTCGAGGGCGCCGTCGGGCGGGACCCGGAGCGGATCGGCGCCGAGGTGCTCCGGATCGTGCGCGCGCGCGGGAAGCTGCAGAACCCGGTCACCGGCTCGGGCGGCATGCTCATCGGGCGCGTCCGCGCCGTGGGCCCGCGCCACCCCGCCGCGGCGTCGCTGCGCCCGGGCGATCGGATCGCGACGCTCGTGTCCCTCTCGCTCACGCCCCTGCGGCTCGATCGGATCCGCGCGGTGCGACCGGAGATCGACCGGGTCGAGTGCGACGGCGAGGCGATCCTGTTCGCGAGCGGGCTGTGGGCGCGCCTCCCCGAGGATCTGTCCGAGACGCTCGCGCTCGCCGCGCTCGACGTCTGCGGCGCGCCCGCGCTCGTGGCGCGTCACCTCCGGCCCGGCGGCCGGGTGCTCGTGCTCGGCGCGGGCAAGTCGGGCCTGCTCGTCGCGGCGCACGCGCGGGCGCTCCTCGCCGGCACCGGCGAGGTCGTGGCGGCGGATCGCTCGGAGCCGGCGCTCGCCGCGATCCGCGCGGCGGGCGCGTGCGATCGGACGATCGCGCTCGACGCGACGGACGCTGTCGCCGCGCTCGCGGCGGTCGAGGCGGCGGGCGGGCCGTTCGATCTCGTCGTGAACTGCGCGAGCGTCGCCGGGACCGAGATGGCGTCGATCCTCGCGGTGAAGGACGGCGGGACGGTGATCTTCTTCTCGATGGCGACGAGCTTCACCGCCGCCGCGCTCGGCGCGGAGGGTGTCGGCAAGGACGCGACGCTCCTCGTCGGGAACGGCTACGTGCCCGGCCACGCCGAGCTCACGCTCGACCTGTTGCGCCGGAACGAGCCGCTCCGAGCGCTGTTCGAGGAGCGCTACGCGCGCTGAACGCCTCGTTGCGAGGGCGCCGCTCAGGCGCGCGGCGCCCGCGGCCGCACGAGCGTCACCGTGCACGTCGCGTCGATCGCGACCCTCATCGAGACGGTGGAGGGCAGCGCGATGTTCGGGACGGCCCGCGGAGGCGCGCCGATCACGATGTGGTCCACGTGGTTGACGCGCGCGTACTGCAGGATGGCCTCCGCGGGATCGTTCGACTCGAGGACGTGGAGCGAGACGCGCCCGGCCGGCAGGCGCAAGGGCTCGGCCCAGTCGCGCAGGAGCACGGTGTGCTGCAGGCGCCGCTGAGCGGCGGTCTCCTCGTCGGAGCCGCCGAGCTCCGGCGCGCGCTTCACGACGGTCACGCACGCGAGGCGCGCGTGCGCCTCGCCGGCGACGAGGTGCTTCACGCCCTCGCGCAGCGCGTCGAACGAGGGCTCCGAGCCGTCCGATGCGCGCGACGTCGCGATCGCGACGAGCACGATCGACGCGCCCGCGAGGTGCGCGGTCGGGTTGGGGATCGGCGCGGGCTCGAAACCGGCCGCACGGATCCAGCGCCGGAGCACCGTCGCCGCGCCCGCACGCTCGAGGCGCCGTCCACGGTCCGTGACCTCCACCTGATCCGCGTGGGCGAGAGCGAACGCGAGCTGGGCGGCGGAGGCGTAGCGATCCGCCGCGGAGGGCTCGAGGCAGCGGAGGATCACCTCCTGCAGCCACTCCGGGATCGCCGGGACGATCGCGCGGGGCGGGATCGGGTCGCGGTAGAGCCGCTTGCGCAGCCCGCCGCGGGAGGTGGGCGCGCCGAACGGGAGCCGCCCGACCGCGAGCTCGTAGAGGATGGCCCCGATCGCGAAGACGTCGCTGCGCGGATCCCAGCGCACGCCGAGGAGCTGCTCGGGCGAGACGTACGGCGGGGAGCCGGCCGGCTCCTGCGACTCCTCCGCGAGGAGGTCTGGATGATGGGCGTGGTGCGCGAGCCCGAAGTCGACGAGCACCGCCTCGCCGTTCGACCTGAGGATGACGTTCGACGGCTTCAGGTCGAGGTGGATGACCTCCTGCCGGTGGATCGCGTGCACCGCGGTCGCGAGCGCCGCGCCGATCCGGGCGACCTCACCGGCGTCGAGCGGCCCTTTGCCGGTGAGCTCGCTGAGCGGCGTCCCCTCGATCCGCTCCATGACGAGGTAGGGATCGCCGATGTCTCCCGTCGCGACGAGCCGCGGGACGTGCGGTCCGGTGAGCGCGCCCAGCACGGTCTGCTCGACCTCGTAGGAGATGACGCTCGCCGTCCCCTCTCCGTGGCCGAGACGCGGCACCTTCATGACCAGCGGAACACGGCCGTCCCCGCCGGAGACCGCGTAGATCACCGCCATCCCACCGGAGTGGACGCGCTCCTCCACGCGCCACCCGTCGATCACCTCGCCCGATCGCACCGCGCCGCGCACCGATGGTCACTCTCCGTTCCCGAGGCGGCGCGCGAGGCCCTCCGGGAGCCCCGCCGCTCGGATCTTCGCGGCCGCGGTCATCCAATCGTACGGCACCCGGAAGAACGTGAGCAACGCGCGGTCCAGCTCGGCGATCGCATAGCACGCCGCCCGGTAGCCGTCGCGCGGCTGCCCCGTCGAGCCGACGATCGCGAGCCACCGCCGATGCGGCGACACGCGCACCGGCACGCCGGGGGCCGGGCGGAACGCGGCCGCCCGCCCGGACGCGGCCGTGTAGTACAGCGCCTGCTCGTGAACGTGACCGGAGAACACGTACGTCGCGCCCGCGGCGGCGAGGCTCTCCGCCGCGCGCGCGGCGTCGTACACGTACGCGTAGTCCTCCGGTCGCGCAGCGCTGCCGTGCACGAACAGCGCGCCGCTCTGGCGCGCGACGAGCGGCAGGCTCGCGAGGAACGCGCGGTGGCGATCACCGAGCTGCGAGCGGGTCCAGCGGATCGCCTCCTCCGCCTCGACGTTCATCGCGCCGGACCGTTCTTCGAGGACCGCCTCGTCGTGGTTGCCGCGCACGACGATCGCGCCGCGCTCGGCGTGTGCCGCGACCGCGTCGACCACCGCGGCCGGATCGGCGCCGTAGCCGACGAGATCGCCGAGGAACGCGTACGCCTCCGCCCCGCGCGTGCCCGCGTCCTCGAGGCACGCGGTGAGCGCCTCGAGGTTCGCGTGTACGTCGGCGAGGAGGGCGAGCTTCATCGCGACCTGCCAGACCCACCCGAGACAACGGACGACGGATTTGCGTCGTCGTTGCGCGCGCCTTGCGCGGAGTGCCGCCGCGGCGGGAGCGGAGGCCCTAAACCCACCGTACACCCGCGAAATCGCAACACAAATTCTCCCGCACACCCAGCCGTACGAATTCGTTACGCGTAGTGGACCGCGTCCGTCCGCAACCTTTGCGTGTAGCTGCGCGCAAGTATTGCGAATGTGCGATGCCGGATGCTAGGACTTTTGTCCTGGAAGCTGCGGCAACACGCCGCAAACCCTGAGCCCGCGAGGATAACGGCATGGCCCCCCCGGTTTCGCCCGCTACGCAACAGCGCACCCCACAGGTCGTCCCGCCCGCGCCCGCCGCGCGCGTGGGCATCACGAAGGAGGAGAAGAAGGTCATCCTGGCGTCGTCCCTCGGGACGGTCTTCGAGTGGTACGACTTCTACCTGTACGGCTCGCTCGCCGCGATCATCAGCAAGCAGTTCTTCGGCGCGCTGAACGAGACGAGCGCGTTCATCTTCGCGCTGCTCGCGTTCGCGGCAGGCTTCGCGGTGCGCCCGTTCGGCGCGATCGTCTTCGGCCGGCTCGGCGACCTCATCGGCCGCAAGTACACCTTCCTCGTCACCATCCTCATCATGGGCGGCTCGACCGCGGTCGTGGGCATGCTGCCCTCCTACGCGACGATCGGGATCGCGGCGCCGATCATCCTCATCGGCATGCGCATGTTGCAGGGCCTCGCGCGCGGCGGCGAGTACGGCGGCGCGGCGACCTACGGCGCCGAGCACGCGCCGGAGGGCAAGCGCGGCGCGTTCACGAGCTGGATCCAGACCACCGCGACGGTCGGCCTGTTCCTCTCGCTGCTCGTGATCCTCGGGTGCCGCCTCGCGCTGGGCCCGGCGTTCGACGTGTGGGGCTGGCGCATCCCGTTCCTCCTCTCGATCCTGCTCCTCGCGGTTTCCGTCTACATCCGCATGCAGCTCAACGAGTCGCCGGTGTTCAAGCGGATGAAGGAGGAGGGCAAGGCCTCCAAGGCGCCGCTCACCGAGTCGTTCCTGCGCTGGGGCAACCTCAAGATCGTCCTGCTCGTGCTGTTCGGCGGCGTCGCCGGCCAGGCGGTGGTCTGGTACACGGGCATGTTCTACGAGCTGTTCTTCCTGCTCCAGGCGCTGAAGCTCGAGCCCCAGGCCGCGAACATGCTGGTGGCCGGCTCGCTCATCCTCGCCACCCCGTTCTTCATCATCTTCGGTTCGCTCTCCGACAGGATCGGCCGCAAGAAGATCATCATGGCGGGCTGCCTCATCGCCGCCGTGACCTACTTCCCGATCTTCAAGGCGCTCACGAAGTACGCGAACCCGGCGATCTTCGCGGCGCAGGCGACGAACCCCGTCACGGTGGTCGCGAACGACGCGGACTGCAGCTTCCAGTTCGATCCGATCGGCAAGCGCAAGTTCACGAGCTCCTGCGACGTCGCGAAGAGCTGGCTCGCCCGCAAGGCGATCCCGTACAACAACGAGAGCGCGCCCGCGGGCACGATCGCGACCATCAAGATCGGCAGCACCGTCATCGCGAGCTTCCCCGGCACCCAGCTGCCGCCGGCCGAGTTCAAGGCGAAGATGGCCGAGCTCGACAAGTCGCTCGGCGACGCGGTGAAGGCCGCTGGCTACCCGGCGAAGGCCGACATGAGCCAGGTTAACTACCCGATGGTGGTCTTCCTCCTCTTCATCCTCGCGCTGTACGTGACCATGGTGTACGCGCCGATGGCCGCGTGGCTCGTCGAGATGTTCCCCGCCCGCATCCGCTACACGTCGATGTCCTTGCCGTACCACATCGGCAACGGCTGGTTCGGCGGGTTCCTCCCCACGATCGCGTTCGCGATGGTGGCCGCGACGGGCGACATCTATTACGGCCTCTGGTACCCGATCGTCATCGCGCTCATGACCTTCGTCATCGGCTCGCTGTTCATGCCCGAGACGCACAAGCGACAGCTCGAGCACCACTGATCCACTGCGGAGGCGGCCCGCCCGCGCGACGGTGCGGGCGGGCGGCCTCGGCTCACGCACAGAACCACAACGTTGGAGACGAAATGAACTGGCTCTCTGCACGCGCGGCGGTCGCCGCGGCAGTCCTCTCCGCCGCGTCGGCCGCCCACGCCGGTGGCGACTCCGGCACGTCCTCGATGGGAGAGATGCAGCTCACCGGGACGCACTTCCTCTTCATGGTGGGAGGACTCGCCGGGATGGGCGTCGTCGTCTGGCTACTCGCGAAGGTGGTGAACCGGTAGGACGTCGCGATCGCCAACGGGGAGCGCAACGTATCGCCGCACCGCAGGCTCCTTGGTGCGGGACACCGCGACACCGCTCGCGGGCTCCGGACGGCCCGTGTCCCCGCGCGCGGGGGCACGGGCCGTCTTAACATCACCGTGATGCCCACCCCCGCCCCCGCGCCCGATCGACAGGAGCTCCTGACGAGCGCGCTGCGCGTCGTCGTCGCGGTCGGGGCGCTCGTCATCTACCTCGGCGATCCCAGCGAGCACCCGGCCCGGCGTCCGTTCGCGGAGGCGGTGCTCGCGCTGTTCGCTGCGTACGCCGCGATCGCCTACGCGCTCGCGCGCCGGGGCCGCCCGGTCCCCTCCGCCGCGGCGCCGTGGATCGACTTGGGATGGGTGACGCTCCTCGTCGCTGTGAGCCAGGCGACGAGCAGCATCTTCTATCCCCTCTACCTCTTCGCGATCCTGTGCGCGTCGTTCTGGCGAGGGTTCCGGTCCGGCATCGGCGTGGCGCTCGCCTCCGCGTTGAGCTTCGCCGCGGTGGGCGCGCTCACCGCACCGAGCGTTCCGGAGCTCGAGCTCCGGTCGTTCGCGATCCGGCCGCTGTACCTGCTCGTGCTCGGGTATCTCACGGCAGTATGGGGAGGCCACGAGGTCCGCTCGCGGGCCCGGCTCGCGCTCTTCCGGGAGGTGACCGCGCTCTCCAACCCGCGGTTCGGCATCGATCGCACCGTCGCGCACGTCCTCGAGGCGGTCCGCGCTTTCTACGACGCGGAGTCGTGCCGACTCGTGATCGCCGAGGAGCACACCGGGCGGCGCTGGATGTGGGCCGCGGCGCGGGACGGCTCCGCGCCGGCGAAGCGCGTGGCGCTCCCTCCGGAGCTGACGGACCTGCTGCTCGCCGTCCCGGAGGCGCTGGCGCTCCTGGTGCGCCCGCGCCTGGGCGGGCGAGACGCGCTCGACTTCGAGCTCGTGGATCTCTCGACGGGGGTGCGCTCGCGCGGGGACATCGGCGTCGCGCGTGCGCTCGTGAC
>DATIDF010000177.1:0-17542 GCA_035456445.1 Anaeromyxobacter sp. | reverse complement strand
GCGGCGGTCGCGGAGATCGCGCTCGCCCAGGATCGCCGCGACGAGCGCGCCGCCCGCCGCGGCGCCGCGCGCGGCTGCCTCGATCGCGAGGCGCGCGAGGCGCGGGTGGACCGGCAGCCGCAGCATGCGCCGGCCGGTCTCGGTGATGTCGCCGCGCGCGTCGACGGCGCCCAGCCGGAGGAGCAGCGCGCGCGCCGCGTCGAGCGCGGCCGCGGGCGGCGGCTCGAGCCACGCGAGCCCGTCCGCGGCACCGAGCGCGGAGATCGCGAGGAGCGTCTCGGAGAGATCCTCGCGGAGGACCTCCGGCACGTCGAACTCGGGCCGCGCGTCGTGGTCGTGGCGCGTGTAGAGGCGGAGCGCGCGGCCGGGCCGCGTGCGTCCGGCGCGGCCGGCGCGCTGAGCGGCGGACGCGCGGCTCACCTTGCGGACCTCGAGGGTCGGGAGCCCCGACCACGGGGAGTGCGAGGCGACGCGAGCGAGCCCCGAGTCCACCACCGCCACGACGCCCTCGATGGTGACGGAGGTCTCCGCGACGTTCGTCGACAGGATCACCTTCCGCCGCGGGCCGGGCTGCACGGCGCGGTCCTGCTCGGCGGGCGGCAGATCGCCGTGCAGGGGCAGGAGGTCGACGCCGCTCGCCGCCGCCCACTCCGCGAGCGCCTCCCGCGAGCGCCGGATCTCCGCCGCGCCCGGCAGGAACACGAGCACGTCGCCGTCCATCCCCTCGCGGTGGAGCCGGCGCACGGCGCGCGCGACCGCCTCCTCGAGCCGCACGTCCGGGCGCGCGGCCTCCTCCGGTGACAGGTGCTCGACCGCGACGTCGAAGCGGCGCCCCTCCGAGCGGAGCGAGGTAGCGCCGAGGAACCGCGCCACCGGGCCCGCGTCGAGCGTCGCGGACATGGCGACGAGCTTCAGGTCCGGACGGGCGGTCCGCTGCAGCCGGCGCAGCAGCGCGAGCGCGAGGTCGCCCTGCAGGTGCCGCTCGTGGAACTCGTCGAGGACGACGGCGCCGACGCCGCGGAGCGCGGGATCCGCGAGGAGCCGCCGGGTGAGGAGCCCCTCCGTCACGTAGCGCAGCCGCGTGCGCGGCCCGGCCACCTCCTCGAACCGCACCTGGTAGCCGACCGTCTCGCCGACACGCTCGCCCAGCTCCTCCGCGACCCGCCGCGCCGAGAGCCGCGCCGCGAGCCGCCGCGGCTCGAGCACCACCACCTCTCCGCGGCCCGAGAGGCCTGCGGCGAGGATGGCGGGCGGCACGCGCGTCGTCTTGCCCGCGCCCGGCGGCGCCTCGATGACGAGGGAGGGCGCAGCGCGAAGCGCGGCCACCGCGTCGGGCAGGATGTCATCGATGGGAAGCGGATCCACGCCGAGGGTTCTACCCGAGCGCGGCGATCGGCGCGACGGACGGCGGGGAGTCACTCGACGCTGGAGAGGCGCGAGGGCTGCTCGCTTCCCCCGGGTCGCAGGACGGTCGAGAGCACTTCCTCGATCTGTGCCAGGGACACCGGTTTCGTGAGGTGACGGTCGAATCCTGCTTCCTCCGCGTGGAGCCGATCCTCCGGCAACGCGTAGCCCGTCAGCGCGACGAGGAGCGCGAAGGCGAGCGTCGGGTCGGACCGGATTCCGCGAGCGACCGCATAGCCGTCCATGTCGGGGAGCCCGATGTCGCAGAAGATGATGTCGGGGCGGAACGCGCGTGCCTTCTCGATTCCGTCGCGGCCGTTGTGCGTGATCTCGGCCTCGTGTCCGTTCATCTCCAGCATCTCCCGGAGAGTCTCGGCGGCATCCGGATTGTCCTCGATGACGAGGATCCGCCTCGCCGGGACGCGAGCCGATCCGGTGGGGGGCGGACGCGGAGCTTCTCCCTGCGAGGCAGCCAGGCCCAACCGCACGACGAACTCGGCTCCCCGCGCGACCCCCTCACTCCTCGCCCCCACGGTGCCCCCGTGCAGCTCGACGAGCCCCTTCACGAGCGAGAGCCCGAGCCCGAGACCGCCCCGGGTGCGATGCAAGCTGTCGTCGGCCTGCGTGAACGGCTCGAACAACCGGCCCAGCATCTCGGGTGAGATTCCCGCGCCCGTGTCCCGGACGCTGATCACCGCCACGTCACCGTCGCGCTCCATCGAGACCGCGACGCGACCTCCCCCGTCCGTGAACTTCGCGCTGTTCAGCAGGAGATTGCCGAGGACCTGGGCGACGCGCGTCTCGTCCGCATCGACCGGAAGCGGGCCAGGCGAGACGCGGACGTCGAGCGCGATCTTGCGGTCGGCGAAGAGCGCCTCGTGATCGTCGACCGTGCGCAGCACCAGCTTTCCGAGATCGAACCGGCTGCGCTGGAGCCGGATCTTCCCTCGCGAGATGCGGGTCACGTCGAGCAGGTCGTCCACGAGGCGGGCCAGGTGGGCCACCTGACGCGCGACGACGGCCCTGGCGCGTGCGGCCTGCTCTCCGCCCGGCTCGGCCCGGTCCAGGATGTACAGGGCGTTCTGGATGGGGGCGAGCGGGTTGCGCAGCTCATGTGAGAGGACGCCCAGGAATTCGTTCTTGCGACGGTCGGCCTCGCGGAGCGCCTCCTCGGCGCGCTTGCGCCGCGTGACGTCGATGAGAACGGAGAGAGAGCGCGCGAAATGTCCGCCGGCGTCCTTCTCGGCGATCGCCGACAGGAGGACGTCGACGACGTCGCCGTTCTTCTTCACGAATCGATAAGGGACGTCCCTGCAGACCCCGGTCCTGAAGTACTCCGGGAGCACGACCTCGACCGCGTGCTTGCGGGACTCCGGGGTGAGGAACTCGACCGCTTTCCGGCCGAGGACTTCCGCTCGATCGTAGCCCAGCGTCTCGAGCCAGGTATCGCTGACGCTCACGAGGCGCCCGTCCCGGTCGATGGAGTGCATCATCACCGGGGTACTCCTGTAGAGCGAACGGTACTTGCTCTCGCTCGTCCGGAGGGCCTCCTCGGCCTGCTTGCGCTCGGTGATGTCCTGGACGGCTCCGACGATGCGAGACGGCCGCCCGAGGTCGTCGAACGTGATCTCGGCGTGCTCGAGGACGATGCGCTCGGTGCCGTCCGGTCGGATGATGCGGTGCTCGATCTGGTAGGGCCGCTTCTCCGCGAGCGCCTTCGCGAGGGCGTCGGCAATGGACCGGCGGTCGTCGGGGTGCACCCGCTCGAAGAAGAACCGGCTCGTCACCTCCACCGCCCGCGGCGCGTACCCGAAGATCCTGTAGACCTCGTCCGACCAGCGCAGCGGGTTGGCGGCGAGATCGTCGTGGTTCGAGACCTCGATCCACCAGGCCCCCAGATGCGCCATCTCTCCTGCCTGGGCCAGGATCGCCTCGCTCCGCCGAAGCGCGTCCTCGGCGAGCTTGCGCTGGGTGATGTCCCGTCCCTCCGGAACGAGCAGGACCACGCGGCCGGTCCTGTCCAGCACCGGCGTCAGCGAGAAGTCGACCGTCGCGGTTCGCCCCCCGGCGTCGGTATGAGTCGTCTCGAAACGTGCGAAGTGTCCCTGGGCCGCATCGCGGATCGCGTTCGCGAGCCGTTGCTGAAGGGCGGGATTTCCCTCCCACCAGGGCGTTTCCCAGAACGAACGGCCGATGACGTGCTCGCGCCTGGTGCCCGCGAACTCGAGGGCGCTCCGGTTGACCTCCAGGAGAACGCCGTCGGGCGAGAGCAGCCCGAGAAACTGGAACGCGTGCTCGAAGACGGCGCGCAAGTGCGCTTCGCGCTCGCGCACGGCATCGTCCGATGCGCTGCGCTCGGTCATCTCGATGCCAGTGCAGACGACGTACTCGACCGCGCGATCGTCACCGAGGACGGCGTCGTCGCTCCAGGCGATGAGATGCCGGCTCCCGTCCTTCGCGACCCAGTGCTGCTCGCGCTCGCGCGGGAACTGGCTGGCAGCGAGTCGTGCGAAAGCTGCCTCGACGGTGTCGGCCTCTTCCGGGGTGAGAAGGAAGTCCCAGGGGCGCCTGCCGTTCACCTCTTCGCAGGAAAAGCCGGTCACCCGCTCACAAGCGTCGTTGAACCGGACGATGCGCCCCTCGCGGTCGAGCACGATGACGAGCGCAGCCACCTTCCGGAGGACCGCTTCGCTGAGACCCGTGCAGCGCGCGCCGAGCGGCTCGCCGGCTCGCGACTTGCCGGCGCGTCGAGCTCCTGACCCCCGCTCCCTCTTCGGCGCCCCCATCAGGGCTCGTGACCTCGGCTGGAAGTTGGGACGGAAGCTACCGCGGGCCGGGCTTGGAGCACAACGACGCAGGCGCAGGGGTCAGGCGCCGGAAAAACGAGCAGCGTTCTCGGCGCAGCATCCCATAAGGAGAAGCGCGCAGCGCAGCCGTCGCATCGCTGCGACGGCGCCTGCTCCGCGATTCGCTGGGAGTGTCAGGCCGGCTCGGGCTCGGGGATCTTCGGGGCGGTGGGTGGCGCGGCGGCGGCGACGGCGAGCCGCAGCCTCGCCCCGCCCGGCTCGACGTCGACGCGGACCGTGCCGCCGTCGTGCAGCTCGCCGAACAGGATCTTCTCGGCGAGCGGCTTCTTCACCTCGTTCTGGATGAGCCGGGACATCGGGCGCGCGCCCATCTTCCGATCGAAGCCGTGCTCGGCGAGCCAGGCGCGCCCCTCGGGCGTGAGCTCGATGCGCACCTTGCGCTCGGCGAGCTGCGCTTCGAGCTCCTTCACCATCTTGTCGACGACCCGGGCGATCACCTCGGGCGGCAAGGAGTCGAACGCGACCCAGGCGTCGAGCCGGTTGCGGAACTCCGGGCTGAAGGTGCGCTCGATCGCGTTCCGCGCGTTTCCGGGATCGGAGGCGTCCGAGCCGAACCCGACGCGGCGTGCCGCCAGATCCTGCGCGCCTGCGTTCGTCGTCATCACGAGGATGACGTGGCGGAAGTCCGCCTTGCGCCCGTTGTTGTCGGTGAGCGTCGCGTGGTCCATCACCTGCAAGAGCAGGTTGTAGATGTCGGGGTGCGCCTTCTCGATCTCGTCGAGGAGGAGGACGGCGTACGGGGTCTTGCGGATCGCGTCGGTGAGCAGCCCGCCCTGGTCGAAGCCGACGTAGCCCGGCGGCGCGCCGATGAGCCGTGAGACGGTGTGCTTCTCCTGGTACTCCGTCATGTCGAAGCGGAGGAACTCGACGCCCAGGATCCGGGCGAGCTGCTTCGCGAGCTCCGTCTTGCCGACGCCGGTGGGGCCGGAGAAGAGGAAGTTGCCGATCGGCCGCTCCGGCGCGCCGAGGCCGGAGCGCGAGAGCTTGATCGCGGAGACGATCGCCTCGACCGCCCCGTCCTGCCCGTAGATGACCTTCTTGAGCTCGGGCTCGAGGTTGCGGAGCTGCATCTCGTCGTCCGCCGACACGGTGCGCTCCGGGATCTTCGCGATCTTCGCGACGACGCGCTCCACGTCGCGAGCGGTGACGCGGTGGTGCCGGCGGGCCTCCGCGCGCATCCGGTCGCGCGCGCCGGCCTCGTCGAGGACGTCGATCGCCTTGTCCGGGAGCTGCCGGTCGTTGATGTGCTTTGCCGAAAGCTCCGCGGCCGCCCGGAGCGAGCGGGGGGTGTACACGACGCCGTGGTGCTCCTCGTAGACCTTCTTCAGGCCTCGCAGGATCCGCACGGTGTCCTCCACGCTCGGCTCGTAGATCTCGATCTTCTGGAAGCGGCGGGCGAGCGCGTGATCGCGCTCGAACGTCTGCTTGTAGTCGTGGAACGTCGTCGAGCCGATGCAGCGTAGCTCGCCCGAGGCGAGCGCGGGCTTGAGGAGGTTCGAGGCGTCCATCGAGGAGCCGGTGGTCGCGCCGGCGCCGACGATGGTGTGGATCTCGTCGATGAAGAGGATCGCGTTCGGCGTCTTCTTCACGCCTGCGATGACGCCCTTCAGCCGCTGCTCGAACTCGCCGCGGAACTTGGTGCCCGCGAGGAGCGCACCCATGTCGAGCAGATAGATCGCGGCCTTCTCGAGGACCGCCGGGACCTTCTTCTCGTGGATGCGGAGCGCGAGCCCCTCCACGATGGCCGTCTTGCCGACGCCGGGCTCGCCGACGAACACCGGGTTGTTCTTCCGGCGGCGGCAGAGGACCTGGATCGTACGCTCGATCTCGGAGTCGCGGCCGATGAGGGGATCGATGAGCCCCTGCGCGGCGCGCTCGAGCAGGTTCACCGTGAACGTCTTGAAGGGATCCTTCACCGTCCTCGGAGCGCCCGCCTCCTCGCCCCCGTCCTCCTGCGGCTCGTCGTCCCCGCCGCCCTCCTTGCCGATGCCGTGCGAGATGTACTGGAGGATGTCGAGCCGGCGGACGCCCTGCTTCTCGAGCAGGTAGACGGCGTGCGAGCCGCGCTCCCGGGTGATGGCGACCAGCACGTCGCCGGCGTTGAGCTCCGTTCGGCCAGACCCCTGCACGTGCCAGGCCGCTCGCTGCAGGACCCGCTGGAAGGCGGCCGTCTGCTCGGGATCCTGCGAGGTGCCGAGGGATTCCAGCGTGCGGTCGAGGTACTCCTCGAGCTCGCGCTCGAGCAGCTTGAGATCGGCGCCGCACGCGAGCAGCACCTCGGAGGCCACCTTGTCACGCGTCATCGCGTGCAGGAGGTGCTCGAGCGTGACGTATTCGTGCCGTCGTCGGCGCGCCTCCGCGACCGCGGCCTGAAGAGTCTGCTGTAGCTCCTTCGACACCGTCACCATGCCTACTCCGGCTCGACCGTCACGAGGAGCGGATACTCCGCCTCGCGCGCGAGCGACATCGTCTTCTCCGCCTTCGTCTCGGCGATCTCGAACGGATAGATACCGGCCACGCCGACCCCGTGCATGTGAACGTGCAACATGATGCGGTGCGCGCTCTCGGGATCGTGGTGGAAGACCTCCATCAGGACCCAGTCGACGAACTCCTGTGTCGTGTAGTCGTCGTTGTGCAGGAGCACGCGGAACAACGACGGCCGCTTCGTCTCCTTCTCCGCCTTCGTCCGAGGAACGACGACGTCCGTGTCGCCCCCTGGGCGGGACCGCTCAGCCATGGCCTCACATTCTAAGCGTACGGCCTCTCCGCCGCGCACGCCGCCTTCCCGCGCCTGGATGGCGCGCAGCGCCGCGCCGGGACGCGGGGCGACACCTTCCTCGTCGCACAGTCGCCCCCTCGCGGGGCGGGCCGACTCGTGCGGGCGGGCGCCCGACAGCTTGCGCCGGGTGTCCGTCCCGACGGCGTCAGGCCGAGGCGGGCCGGTCGGGCGCGTCGAGGTCCCATCGCCCGCGCAGCGTCGGCCGCTCGAGCGCGCGCGAGAGCCGCGCGAGGAACTCCGAGCGCGGGAGCTCGCACGCGCCGAAGCGGGCGAGGTGCTCGGTCCGGACCTGGCAATCGACGAGTCGCACGCCCCAGCGCGCGAGCCATTCGACCGAGCGGGCGAACGCGACCTTCGAAGCGTCCGGCCGGTCGGCGAACATCGACTCGCCGAAGAACGCGCCGCCGAGGGAGACTCCGTAGAGCCCGCCCGCGAGCGCCTCGCCCTCCCAGGCCTCGAACGAGTGGGCGAAGCCGAGCCGGTGCAGGCGCACGTAGGCGTCGATCATCTCCGGTACGATCCAGGTGCCGTCCTGGCCGGGTCGCTCGCGCGCCGCGCAGCGCCGGATCACGTCCTCGAACGCGCGGTCCGCGGTCACGCGGTAGCGGCCGCGGCGGATCGTTCGCGCGAGGGAGGCGGATACGTGCAGCCGTTCCGGCTCCAGGACGAGGCGCGGATCGGGCGACCACCAGAGAATCGGCGTGTCGTCGCCGTACCACGGGAAGATCCCCGCGGCGTAGGCGGTGAGGAGCCGCTCCGGCGATAGATCCCCGCCGACCGCGAGGAGCCCATCGGGCTCCGCGAGCTCCGGATCCGGGAACGCCACCTCGCGCGGCAGCCGGTAGATCGCCACGCCGCGAAGTGTAGTGCGGGCGGGGGCGCCGGGACATCCTTCCCTCTTCGCTAGAACCTCCCCGCGTGCGACGAACGCCGGCGCCGTGATGACCGGGTCGCCGGCCGTGGTACCAGCCCGTCCCGGAACGCGACGCGTCGCTCGCGCCGGTCGCCAGCGCGCGCGTCGTGGCTCGCGTGGACGACGCCGACTGCCGCGCCGACCAGCAGGCCCGCGCCGGCGCCGACCATCATGTCGCGCTGCCAATCGTCCCACTCGTCGATGAAAGGGACGGCGGCAAGAGGACGAGCCCGACGAGCTGATCGATCGCTCGCCTCTAGCTTCGCAGCGCGACGAGGTCCTTCAGCGCCTGGCGGATCGACGCCTGGACGGGCGCGGGCACCTCCGGTAGCGGGGCCGCCTTGCACAGCGCGAGCGTCTTCTGGAGCGACTGGCAGCGAGCGTCGCAGGCAGGACAGCGGGCGAGGTGTCGCTCCATGTCGGCGCACAGCGTGGCGCTGATCTCGCCTTCGAGGTGCTTCGAGAAGAGCTCCACGATGTCGGGGCAGCGCTCCCCCCGCTCACCCTGAGCCTGTCCAAGGGTGGCCGGGGTGGCGGCGGTCGGAGGCGCAGGGACGGCGCCGCTGCCGGGGATCCCGAGCAGGGGGGCGACGACCTCTCGCACCGCGACGCGCGCGCGGTGCAGGCGGCTCTTCACCGCCTCGACGCTGAGTCCCATCACCTCCGCGACCTCGGGCGCGCTCAGCCCCTCGACGTCGCGGAGCACGAGCACCTCGCGGTACATCGGGTCGAGCGATGCGATCGCCTGCTCGAGCGCGGACTCGATCTGCCGCCCGGCGAGCGCCTCGTCCGGCGCGCGCGCGGGATCGACGACCTGCCGGGCCGCCTCGCCCGGCTCCCGCGCGTGGAGCGACTCCTCCTGGGCGGGCGCGAACTTCGAACGACGACGCTTCTTGATGCAGAAGCTCCGCGCGATCGTGTAGAGCCAGGTCGACACCGAGGACGCGCCGCGGAAGTCCTTCACGTTGCGTGCGACCGCAAGCAGGGTCTCCTGCAGAATGTCCTTTGCGTCCTCCTCGTCCCGGCACATCTTCAGCCCGAAGCGATACACGCTGCGTTGATGTCTCGCGAGGAGCGCCTCGAGGGCCGGCCGATCTCCTTCGCGGGCGCGCTCGAGCAGCTCGGTGTCGTTTGCGTCCATGTGGGGGGTTCGTAACCCGGAGGCGTCGATGGGACAAGCACCGCCTCGCCTCCGCGACCTGCGTCCGCTCCTCGCGCGCGCACGCGGTGGCGCGAGCGCCCGCGCGCGGAGTGGAGCCGCGCGGCGCGGGCGCCGCGCACGGTCGGTCACGTACGGGCGCACCACCGGGCAGGAACCCAAGCCCCTCGCCCCTTCCGAGCCCTTCCGCCCATATTTGATCCAAGACAATTTACGCCCCAGCGCGGGCCCGGCTGCACCTGCACGCCGTCCACGGGGCATGCGCATCAGGCGATGAGCGCACTCTTCTCTCCGCGATCCAACGGCATCTTCCGGCTGGTCATCGCGATCGTCCTCGCCGGCGCCGCCGGCACCGTCGGCGCGCTGATGGTGTTCGCCCGCATCCCGGCCGGCACCGGCCAGCAGCAGCAGGTCGGGCAGCCGGTCCAGTTCGACCACCGGCACCACGTGCAGGACGACCTCATCGACTGCCGCTACTGCCACACCACGGTCGACAAGGCGGCGAGCGCCGGGATCCCGCCGACCGAGCTCTGCCTCAACTGCCACTCGCAGGTCTGGAACAAGAGCCCGCTGCTCGATCTGGTACGGGCGAGCTGGTTCTCGAACAGGCCGATCGAGTGGGTGCGCGTCCACCGCGTTCCCGACTTCGTCTACTTCAACCACGCCATCCACGTGAACAAGGGCGTCGGCTGCGTCGAGTGTCACGGCCGCGTCGATCTGATGCCGGCGATCGAGCAGGTCGCCCCGCTCACGATGGGCTGGTGCCTCGACTGCCACCGCGATCCGAACCCGCGCCTCCGACCGCTCGAGGAGATCACGAGCATGACGTGGGAGCCCGAGGGCGACCGCGTCGCGCTCGGGAAGGAGCTCGCGAAGAAGTACGACGTGAAACCCCGGACGAGCTGCTACACATGCCATCGCTAGGGCTACCCATTTACGGTCAGAAGACGGCGCTCGAGACGCGCCGCTGGAAGAGCCTCGACGAGCTCGAGGCGCGAACGGCGGCCGAGCCGGGCGAGTTCCCGGAGGGCGCCGCGGAGACGCCCGAGGGGCTGTCGCGCCGCGGCTTCCTCCAGGTCCTCGGCGCCTCCGTCGCGCTGGCTGGGCTGCAAGCCTGCAAGCCACCGCGCGAGAAGCTCGTGCCCTACGTGCGCGCCCCGGCGGCGGTGACGCCCAGCGTACCCGTGGCGTACGCGACCGCCGCGAGCGAGGAGGGGTACGCCGTCGGGCTGGTCGTCCAGGCTCACGAGGGACGGCCGGTGAAGATCGAGGGCAACCGGCTCCACCCGGCGAGCCTCGGCGGGAGCGACGCGATCCGCCAGGCGCTCGTGCTCGAGCTCTACGATCCGGCGCGCCTGCGCGGCTTCACGCGGGAGGGGCGCGCGCTCGCGTGGTCGGCGCTCCTGCAGGAGATCGCTGCGCTCGGACGCGAGCACGACAAGGACGGCGGGACGCGGCTCAGGTTCCTCGTCGCGCCGACGAGCTCGCCGACGCTGGGCGATTTGCGACGCCGCGTGCTCGAGCGCTTTCCCCGGGCCCGCTTCGATACGTGGTCCGCCACGGGGGAGGGCGCGCAGCGCGCCGGGGCGGCGATCGCGTTCGGCCGCCCGCTCGACGCGACCTACGACGTCGCGAAGGCGGACGTGATCCTGTCGCTCGACTCGGACTTCCTCGCGGTCGAGGGCGAGCACCTGCGCCACGCTCGCGAGTTCGCCTCGCGCCGCGAGGGCGATCGCATGAACCGGCTCTACGTGGCCGAGCCGCGGTTCTCGGTGACGGGTGGCATGGCCGACCACCGGCTCCGCATGCGCGGGCTCGAGGTCGCCGCGTTCGCGCGCGCGGTCGCGGCGGAGCTCGCCGGCGCGGGGCTGGCCGGGCTCGGGCCGCTCGGCGCGCACGGCGAGGGCGAGCGGGTGAAGGTCGCCCGGGCGATCGCGAAGGACCTCGCCGGCGCCCGCGGGAGATCGCTCGTCCTCGCCGGCGCCCGCCAGCCGCCCGCCGTGCACGCGCTCGCGGCGGCGATGAACGAGGCGCTCGGCAACGTCGGCACCACGGTGCACTGGCGCGCGCCGGTGCTGCTCGACCCGCGGGCCGGCGCGGACTCGCTGCGCGAGCTCGCGGGCGAGCTCGCGGCCGGCAAGATCGACACGCTGGTGGTGACCGCGTGGAACGCGCTCCACACCGCGCCCGCCGATCTCGAGCTGCGCAAGGCCTTCGGGAAGGTGAAGAACTCGATGGTCCTCGCGCTCCGGGAGGACGAGACGGTTCGCGCGGCGAGCTGGAGGCTCGCCGCGAGCCACCCGCTCGAGTCGTGGGGTGACCTGCGCTCGCGCGACGGCACCGTCTCGATCGTGCAGCCGCTCATCACGCCGCTCTACGAGAGCGCGACGGAGATCGATCTCCTGGCCGCGTTCGTGGGGGAGGGCGACCGGGGCGCGTGGCGCCTCGTGCGCGAGGGCTGGCGCGCGCGCTCCGGCGCGCCGCCCGCGCCGCTGCCGCTCGCCGGGGCCGCCGCGGCGGCGAACCCGGTCGACACGAACCGCCCGCGCCGGCCCGACCCGTACGATCGCACGTGGGACGAGTGGCTCGCGGCGGGAGTGCTGACCGAGAGCGCCGGGAAGCCGGAGCAGGTCGCGGCCGACCTCGGGGCCGTGGGCGACGCGCTCGGGAAGCTGCCCGTCCCGGCGGGCGGGATCGAGCTCGGGTTCGCGCCCGACTACAAGATCTGGGACGGCCGCCTCCTCGAGAACGCCTGGCTGCAGGAGCTCCCGGATCCGGTGACGAAGCTCACCTGGGAGAACGCCGCCCACCTCTCCCCTGCGACGGCGAAGCGGCTCGGCCTCGCCTCGGGCGATCTCGTCGAGCTCGCGCGCGGCGGGCGCGCCGTCGTTGCGCCGGTGCTGATCGTCCCGGGCCACGCGGACGACGCCGTGACGGTCGCGCTCGGCTACGGCCAGCAGGTCGCGGGGCCGGTCGGCAAGGGCGTGGGCTTCGACGGCTACGCGCTCCGCACGAGCGACGCGCCGTGGTTCGCGGGGGGCGCCGAGCTCCGCAAGACCGGCAAGCGGACCGACCTGGCCGTCACCCAGGGTCACTTCTCGATGGAGGGCCGCGCCATCGCGCTGGCGCTGGACCACGAGGAGCTCGGCCGCGCCAAGGCGGAGCTCGACGAGCACCGCGGCGAGGCGCCCACCATCCTCGAGCCCGTCGACTACTCGGACCGGACGTACAAGTGGGGGATGGCGATCGACCTGTCGCGCTGCATCGGCTGCGGCGCGTGCACGGCCGCGTGCCAGGCGGAGAACAACATCCCCGTGGTCGGCAAGGAGCAGGTGCTCCGCAGCCGCGAGATGCACTGGATCCGGGTGGATCGGTACTTCGAGGGCCCGGCCGAGGACCCGAAGTCCGTCACGCAGCCGCTCGCCTGCGTCCACTGCGAGATGGCGCCCTGCGAGTACGTCTGTCCCGTGAACGCCACCGTCCACTCGGACGAGGGCCTGAACGAGATGGTCTACAACCGCTGCGTCGGCACGCGCTACTGCTCGAACAACTGCCCGTACAAGGTGCGGCGCTTCAACTTCTTCGACTACCACGGGGACGTGGCGCCGACGCTCCAGATGCTCATGAACCCGGACGTCACGGTCCGCGCTCGCGGTGTCATGGAGAAGTGCACCTACTGCACACAGCGCATCCAGCGCGCGCGCATCGACGCGCGGGTGGGCGGGAAGAAGATCGGACCGGACGAGGTCGTTCCCGCCTGCGCGCAGGCCTGCCCGGCCGAGGCGATCACGTTCGGCAACCTCAACGACCCGCGGTCGCGCGTGTCGCGCAAGCACGGCGACGCGCGCCGGTACGACCTGCTCCACGAGCTGGGCACCCGGCCACGGACGGCCTACCTCGTCAAGCTCCGCAACCCGAACCCCGAGCTCGCATGAGCACCGCCGAGAAGACGATCCAGGATGTCCGGGCGCTCGACGGCCCGCCGGTCCTCGTGGGCCGCCCCGACGATCGTGCCCTGACCGAGAGCCTCCTCTCCCCGGTCCTCGGGCCGACGCGCAAGGGCTGGGTGCTGCTCCTGCTCGCGCTCCTCGGCGGCGTCGGGTTCTGGACGCTGTCGCTCGTCACCACGCTCTTCGTCGGCATCGGCGCGTGGGGCAACAACATCCCCGTCGCCTGGGCGTTCGACATCACGAACTTCGTCTGGTGGATCGGGATCGGCCACGCCGGGACGCTCATCAGCGCAATCCTCCTCCTCTTCCAGCAGAAGTGGCGCACCTCCATCAACCGCTTCGCGGAGGCGATGACGCTCTTCGCCGTCGCGATGGCGGGCGTCTACCCGGTCATCCACCTCGGCCGGCCGTGGCTCTTCTGGTGGCTCATCCCGTACCCGTCGACCAACCAGATCTGGCCGAACTTCAAGAGCGCGCTCCCCTGGGACGTGTTCGCGATCTCGACCTACGCGACGGTCTCGCTCCTCTTCTGGTACCTCGGCCTCATCCCCGACCTCGCGACGCTGCGCGACGCCGCGAAGACCCGTGGGCGGCGCATCGTCTACGGGATCATGTGCTTCGGCTGGCGCGGCTCGGCGCGCCACTGGCGCCACTACCGCATCGGCTATCTCCTCCTCGCCGGCCTCTCCACGCCCCTCGTGGTGTCGGTCCACACGATCGTGTCGTTCGACTTCGCGATCTCGCAGCTCCCGGGGTGGCACACCACGATCTTCCCGCCGTACTTCGTCGCGGGGGCGATCTTCAGCGGCTTCGCGATGGTGATGACGCTCATGATCCCCGCGCGCCGGCTGCTCGGGTACCAGCAGGTCGTCACCGAGCGTCACCTCGACAACATGGCGAAGGTGATGCTCGCGACGGGCCTCATGGTCTTCTACGGGTACCTGATGGAGTGGTTCATGGCCTGGTACTCGGGCAGCCCGTCCGAGGCGTTCGCGTTCCTGAACCGGGCCCAGGGACCGTACCAGCCGATCTTCCTCATGCAGATGTTCTGCAACGTCGTCGCCCCGCAGATCCTGTGGTTCCCGTCGATGCGGCGAAACGAGATCGTGCTCTTCATCGTCTCGATCCTCATCAACGTCGGGATGTGGGCGGAGCGCTTCGTCATCATCGCGGTCTCGCTCCACCGCGACTTCATCCCCTCGTCCTGGGGGATGTACTACCCGACCTGGGTCGACTGGGGCCTGTTCCTCGGCTCGATCTGCATGTTCGGCCTGCTGTTCCTGCTGTTCCTCCGCTTCTTGCCCGCCATCCCGCTCTTCGAGGTGAAGGAGCTCCGGAGCGAGCTCGAGCACCACGGCCCGAACGTCTATCCCGGGTCGGAGGAGGAAGGATGAAGGCCTGGGTCCTCGGCGAGTTCGAGCGGGAGGAGCCGCTGTACGAGGCCGCGCGGGCGCTGCGGGCGCGCGGGCATGCGAGCCTCGACATCCACTCACCGTATCCGCTCCACGGAGCCGATCACGCGCTCGGCCTGAAGCGCTCGACCGTCCCCATCGTCGCGCTCGTCGCCGGCGTCACGGGCGCGCTCACGGGCTACCTGCTCCAGTGGTACACGGTCGCGCACGACTGGCCGCTCAACGTCGGCAACCGCCCGCCGCACAGCGCGCCCGCGTTCATCCCGGTCACCTTCGAGCTCGGGGTCCTGTTCGCCTCGCTCGCGATCTTCTTCGGGCTCCTCGGCGGCTACTTCGGCTTCCCGCGGACGCATCACCCCGTGTTCGAGGTGGAGGCGTTCCGCTCCGCCACCATCGACGCGCTGTGGCTCTCCGTCGAGGTGGACGGGAAGGACGCCGAGCCCATCGCCCAGGAGCTGCGGCGGCTCGGGGCGCGTCAAGTCTCGATCGTCCCGGAGGCGAAGTGACATGAAGCCGTCGCGCCTCGCCGCCCCGCTCCTCCTCCTCCTCGCCGCCTGCCCGCGGCTCGATCCGATGTGGGATCAGCCCAAGGTGAAGGCCTATCAGGCGAGCGAGCACTACCCCGACCACCTCGGCATGCGGGCGCCGCCGGCGGGCACCGTCCCCCACCGCCCGCCGGTCGAGCCGGCCGTCGCCACGGGCCGTGGGCCCGACGGACGCCCGCTGCCGGTGTCGCCGGTTCCCGTCACCGCCGAGCTCCTCGCGCGCGGCCGCGCCAGGTTCGACGTGACCTGCGCGGCCTGCCACGGCGTGCTCGGGGACGGGGAGAGCCAGGTCGCGATCAACATGTCGCTCCGCAGGCCGCCCTCGCTGCACACCTTCCGGGACCTGGCCGACGGCTTCATCTACCAGGTGATCTCGGAGGGCTTCGGGCTCATGCCCTCGTACGCCGCGCAGCTGTCGGAGCAGGACCGCTGGGCGGTGGTCGCCTACGTCCGTGCCCTGCAGCTCTCGCAGGCGGCGACCCTGGAGCAGGTCCCGCCGGAGGCGCGCGAGCGCCTCGACAAGGAGGCACGATGACGCTCTCCCCGTACCAGGGCGGCAAGCGCCTCATGGCCCCCGCCCTGGCCGCCGCGGTCGTCGGGCTCGGGCTCACCGCGGTCGGCGGGGCCTTCGACGCGCGGCGCGCGCTGTACGCGTACCTCGTCGCGTTCGTCTACTGGCTCGGCATCGCGCTCGGCGCGCTCGTCCTGCTCGGCGCGTTCCACGCGTCGAACGCGCGCTGGCCGGTCGTCCTGCGCCGCTTCGTCGAGACGGTCCCCGCCGTGCTGCCGCTCTTCGTCGTGCTCTTCGTCCCGATCGCGCTCGGGATGAAGCACCTCTTCGTGTGGGTGGCGCCTCCCGAGGGGCTCGACCCCGTGATGTCGCACGCCATCCACCACAAGCAGCCGTACCTCAACACCGGCTTCTTCCTGGCGCGCGCGGCGATCTACTTCGTCTTCTGGATCGCCGTGGCGCACCTGCTCCGGAGCTGGTCGCTCCGGCAGGACACGGCGGGCGGCGTGACGCTCACGAGGTGGCAGCGGCGCCTCGGCGCAGGCTCGCTGCCGTTCCTCGCGCTCACGCTCAGCTTCGCGTCGTTCGACTGGATGATGTCGCTCGACCCGCGCTTCTTCTCGACCATCTTCGGCGTGTACTGGTTCGCGGGGAGCTTCATGGCCGCGTTCGCGGTGATCATCATCGCGGGGACCCTCACGCGCGGCGATCCCTCCGCGTTCGGCCACCACATGAAGGCGGAGCACTTCCACTCGCTCGGGAAGTTCCTGCTCGCGTTCGTGGCGTTCTGGGCCTACGTCGCCTTCTCGCAGTTCATGCTCATCTGGATCGCGAACGTGCCGGAGGAGGTGCCCTGGTACATCCTCCGGATCGACGGCGGGTGGCTGTGGGTCGGCGCATTCCTCGCCGTCGGCCACTTCTTCGTCCCGTTCTTCCTCCTCCTCTCCCGCGACCTGAAGCGCGACCCGCGGGCGCTCTCGCTCGTCGCGGGCTGGCTGCTCCTGGTCCACTGGGTGGACCTCTACTGGCTCGTCATGCCGCACCTCCACCCGGACGGCCCCCGGCCGTCGCTCTGGGACCTCGCGGCGTTCGCGGGGATCGGGGGCGCGGCGATCGCGTTCACGATCTTCCGGATGCGCGGGGCCCCCACCGTGCCGGTGCGCGATCCCTACCTCGAGGACTCGCTGAGGTACCTGCCGCAATGAACGATCCGCACATCGATCCCGCGCACGGCGCGCCGCACGAGGCGGGTCACGGCCACGGGGCCCGGTCGGAGGAGGACCGGATCTCGAGCGGCAGGGTGATCGCCGTCGGCGTCGCGTCCCTCATCGTGTTCTTCTTCGCCTCGCTCGCCGCGGGGAGCTACCTGCGCCTGCGCCAGGCCGAGCACCCGAGGGTCCCGACTCCCCCGGAGATCGGGAAGTCCAAGATCGCCATGGTCGAGCAGGACGTGTTCGACGTCGCCGTGCGGGGGACGCGCGACCGCGCGCAGCGGCTGGAGAGGCTCTCCTCGTACGGCTGGATCGACCGCGAGGCCGGGGTGGTGCACATGCCCATCGAGCGGGCGATGGACCTGGTCTCGAAGGGCGTCCGCCCGCCGCAGGCGCCCAGGGGCGGCGAGGCGGCGCCGCCGGGAGCACAACCGTGAGGGACCGTGAAACGATCCCGGAGCCTACTGCGACGCACGCTGCCTGCCTGCGCCGGGCAGACTCCTCCCTGTGCTGCTCGACGCACCTCCTCTTTGAGGCGCCCCTCGGGCGCCGCCTGGAAGGCGCGCCTCCGCTGCTCGGTCGTCGTGTGCCCGGCTCGGCGACGGCATCGCGCGTCTCGCGACGGCCCGGGACTCTTTCACGACCTCTGAGCCACGGGGACCGCCCGTGAGCGCGCTACGCGCCGGCCCCGTCCGGCGCGGGCGCCTCTTCGGACGCGGCGGACGCGATGCGCGCCCAGAGCGCGTCCGTGCCGGTGCCCTCGACCGCCGAGAACGGCACCGCCTCGCCCT
>DATIDF010000176.1:0-8787 GCA_035456445.1 Anaeromyxobacter sp. | reverse complement strand
CGGGCTCTCCGCGCGGCTGCCGTCGCGGCTCGACTGGGCCGCGGCGCGCGCGCTGCTCGAGCGCGATGGGCGGCCGGGAGACGCGGTCGCGCTCGCGCCCGCGTGGGCGGAGCGCGCGAGAGCGGTCGTCCCCGCCGCCGTCCCGATCGTCGCCCGTACCGGACGCGGAGAGGATCTCCTCGGGGTGCGTCGCGTGTGGCTCCTCTCACTCTCGCGGGCACCGGGCTACGACTGGCAGACGGAGCTCGCGCTGGTCTCTCGCGCCGCGCGCTCCACGCCCGCGCAGCGCCTCGGCGCGATCGAGGTGACGCGCCACGATCTCGCCTACCCCACCCTGCCGCTCGCGTTCCTGCCGGACTGGCTCGCGCAGGCAGAGGTCACGCTCGGCGGAGTGGCGTGCGCGGGCGGTGGCGGCGGGTTCACCTGTGGTGGACCCGACCCGATCCGCGTCGAGCGCACCGTACGCGAGGTGGCCGGCGCGCCGCGCCCGTGCCTCACCGCCTCGATCACCGCGCCTGCGGACGCGCCGCTCGCGATCGCGTTCCCGGGCGTGCCGGTCGGGCGCGTCGTGCGGGGGCACGCCGGGGCGGTCGGTCGCGGGAACGCGCTGCCGGCGCCGGTCCGGATCGCGGTCCGGATCGACGGCGAGGAGGCCGGCGCGGCCGAGCTCGCGGGCCCGGGGTTCGCGCCGTTCGAGATCGACACCGGCCACCTCGCCGGGCGCCTCCACACCGTGACGCTCGTCCTCACCTCGCCCGGCGCTCCCGGGACCCTCTGCCTCGACGCGGTGACGCTCCCGTGATCGCTCCTTCGCCCCGCCTCGCGCCCGGCCCGCGCGCGATCGCGATCGCCGCGGCGGTCGCGACCTGCGCCGCCCTCGCGCCGCTCGCGGGCGCGCCGGGGATCTCGCGCGACGAGGCCCGCGTGATCGGGTCTGCCGTGGGCGAGCTCCGCGCCGCGCCGCCCGCGCCGGTGCCAGACCTGGCGGCGCCGTCGCCGCCGCTCGCACGAGAGGCGGCCGGGGCCGCGCACGGCCTCTTCTCGCGTCTCGGCATGAGCCACGTGCGCGCGTCCAGGATCGGTACGGTGGCGTTCGCGGCGCTCCTCTCGGCGCTCCTCGCCGTCGCCGGGCGCGCGCTCGCAGGCGCCGCCGGCGCAGTCCTCGCGCCGCTCCTCTTCTGGCTCGTGCCGCGCCACCTCCACGCCGGGCTGGTCGCGACGCCGGATCTCGCGGCTGCGGCGCTCTGGCTCGCCACGGCCTGGGCCTATCGCAGCGCGGGGCGGGCAGCCGGCGCAGCGGCTCGCCGAGGCGCCGCGGTCGCCGCGGGCCTGCTCTTCGGGGCCGCGCTCGCCGCGCGCACCGACGCCTGGATCCTTCTCGCAGCGCTCGCACTCCACGCGCCGCTCGCGTCGCGCCTCTCCCGCTCTTCGCGGCCAGCGGAGGCGCCGGACGTGCCCGAGGCAGCGCCGGCAGCGCGAGCCCGCGGCGGGTTCCTCGCGCTCGCTGCGATGGCGCTCCTCGGTCCTGCGATCCTCATCGCCGCCTGGCCGTGGCTCTGGGCCGACCTGCCCGGGCGGCTCGCCGCGGCACTCGTTCCGGGGCGCGGCCAAGTAGCCGCCGCGTGGGACTTCTTCGGCGCGCCGCTCGTGGGCCGCCCGCCCGCACATTACGCGCTCGCCGTGACCGCGCTCACGGTCCCGGCCGCGATCCTCTGGACGTACGCGGGGGGCCTCCTGCACGCGCTGGCACAGGCCGCGAAGGCCGCGCACCGGCGCGGGCGTGACGCGGACGGGGGCGACGACCTCCTGCTCGCGCTGGCCGGGTCCGCGCCGTTCGCCGCCTCCGCGCTCGGGCTCGGGCCGCTCGTCGCCGGCGTGCGTCCGTGGCTTCCGGCGATGCCGTTCCTCGCCCTGCTCGGCGCGCGCGCGCTCGTCTCGGCGGCGTCGGCGGCCTGGCCCGTCCGACGCGCGCCCCTCGCCGCCGCGGCCTCCGTCCTCGTCCTGTGGCCGGCGCTCCGGCAGACGGTGCACGCGTTTCCCGCAGGCGCGGCGGCGTGGAGCGAGCTCGCAGGGGGCGCGCCGGGCGCGGCGTCGCTCGGGCTCCAGCGCCAGGACGGCGGCGAGGGCGCCGCCGCCGTGCTCGAGGAGGTCAACGCGCGCGCTCCGCGGGGCGCCAGGATCTGGTGGCCGCGATCGGCGCGAGAGGCGGTGACCGCGTGGACGCGCGACGGACAGCTTCGGCCGGATCTCGCGTGGGCGGAGGGTCCGGAGGCGGCCGACCTCGCGATCGTCGCGCTCGACGGCGCGAGCCGGGACGACGAGTACCGGGCGTGGGCGGCCTTGCGGACCGCGCATCCGTCCGCCGGCGCCTATCTCGACGAGGTCCCGCTCGTGCTCGTCTACGCGCGCAGCGGCGCCTGGCGATGACGCGCCGAGGCGCGCAGTGCCGCCCAGGAGCCGGCCGGCGCGACCCGTCAGTCACGCTGCGTGAAGCGCCTCGGTCCACTCCGGCGCGGGCACCCGCGGCCGGATGACGAGGACCGGGCACGCCGCCTCGCGCGCCACCCGCGCCGCCACCGATCCGAGCCGGCGCCCCCCCGCGCTTCGACCGCGCGCACCCAGGACGAGGAGCCCCGCCCGGCGCTCGCGCGCGTAGCGCACGATCTCCTCCGCCGGGTCGCCCGGCACGACCTCCGCGTGAACAGGCGCGCCCGCCCGCCGCTCCGCCTCCGCCCGCCACACCGCGATGTCGCGGTGCAGGTCGACCGAGGCCACCGCGAACGCCGACGGTCGCGGGCCGACTCCGTCCTCCGGGACCGCGTGCACGTGCAGGATGGTCAGCTCGGCACCGAGCCAGCGTGCGAGCTCTGCCGCCTCGACGAGCGCGAGCAGCGAGGCCTCGGAGAAGTCGATGGCGCAGCAGATCCGATCGCATGCGACCATCGCCGTCACCTCCTTCCGCCCGTCGCCGCGCGCCGGCGATCGGGCCCTACGTGTATTGCGCCGCCTCCTCGGCGGCCTCCCGCGCCTCGTCGAGCCTGCGCGCGCGCGCCACGAGCACGGGACACGGCGCCTCGCGGAGCACCCGCTCCGCCACGGAGCCGAGGATGAACCGGCGGATCCCGGTGCGCCCGTGCGTGCCGAGCACGAGGAGATCCGGACCGTGATCGTGGGCCCAGCGGACGACCTCTCCCGCTGGATCGCCGATCAAGACCGTCGCGCTCACCGCGCGCCCGAGGAGCCTCTCCGCGTCCGCGCGCCAGCCCGCGAGCATCCGCTCCGTCTCGTCCACCGCCATGCGGGTGATCTCCGCCGGCGAGATGATCACGTCGGCGACGTTCGTCGGCGGGGGAACGTGCACGTGCACCAGGACCAGCTCGGCGCCGGTGCGCCGCGCCTGCTCCACGGCCTCCTCGAGCGCCACCCGCGCCGGATCCGCGAAGTCCACTGCGCAGCCAATCTTCTTCCACTCGCTCATCGCCTGCCTCCTCTCGCCTTGGGCAGGATGGGCCACGGCGCCCCGATGCAATCGTACGCCTCCACCGTGGCGTCGATCCCGACGAGACGGGGCGACCCGCACGCAGGGGCGGGCCGCGCAGGGCGCGCCGGATCGCTCGTCCGGCCCATGGTGCGCAAGGCTGTCGCGGCCCACCCCGGCGCGCGCGGCAGCGCGCGCGGCGGCGCACAGTGCCGCCGGAGGAACGATGGACGCGGGCACGCTCGCCCCTCTCTCACTTGCCGAGCCGCCGCGGCGCTCGGGTCGGGCGAGAACGGCCTCGCGCCGGAAGAGAGGCGGCGCGCCGCTCCCTTCGTGGCGATGGCCGCGCTGCAGATCCCGCCGGCGCTCGGGATCCTACAGATCCTCGCCATCGACCTCGGCACCGACATGCTGCCGTCGCTCGCGCTCGGCGCCGAGCCGCCCGAGCCGGGCGCGATGCGCGTCCCGCCGCGTCCGCACACTCGGCGGCTCCTCGACGCCGCCGTCCTCTGCGCTCCTTCGGATTCCCCGGGCTCGCCGAGGCGGCGGCGTGCATGGCAGCCTTCGCCGCCGTCTGGCACGCGGCGGGCGTCTCGCTTCCCGCGCTGCAGGCCGCGACCCCGGCGCTCCTCGCCCACTCCGCTCCCTCCGCGCTCGCGGCGAGGAGCGCGCCCGCGATGCTCGTGGTGGACGCTGCGTCCAAGCGAGCGACGCGCCGACCGCCACCGCGGCGAAGCGCCCGACCTCCAGCGGGCGAACCCAACCTCCTGCGTTGCCGCACCCCCGCCGCGGAGGGACGCTTGCTCGTGTGAGGCCACACGTCCGGGGAGGTCGCCATGAAGCTCACGCTCAGCGTCATCAAAGCCGACGTCGGTTCGATCGGAGGCCACCTCGCGCCGTCGCCCGAGCTCGTCGCAATGATCGAGCGGCACGTCCGCGCGGGCGGCAAGGACCTCGTCCTCGACGCGTACATCGGCCACACCGGGGACGACGTCGCGATCCTCATGACCCATCGACGCGGCGTCGGCGACGAGGCCATCCACAGGCTCGCCTGGGACGCGTTCGTAGCGGGCACGGAGCTCGCGCGCTCGCAAGGCCTCTACGGCGCGGGCCAGGACCTCCTCAAGGATTCGTTCAGCGGGAACGTGCGCGGGATGGGACCCGCGGTCGCCGAGATGGAGTTCGAGGAGCGGACCGCCGATCCGTTCCTGCTCTTCGCCGCCGACAAGACCGATCCCGGCGCCTTCGACCTGCCGCTCTACCTCGCCTTCGCCGACCCGATGAACACACCGGGGCTCCTCCTCGCGCCGCGCATGACGAAGGGCTTCCGCTTCGTGGTGATGGACGTTCAGCACACGACGCAGGACCGCGTCATCGAGCTCGACGCGCCGGAGGACCTCTACGACCTCGCCGTGCTGCTCCGCGATCCGGAGCGGTTCGTCGTCGAGTCCATCTGGTCGCGCGCGAGCGGCGCGCAGGCGGTCGCGGTCGCGACCTCGCGCCTCCACAACATCGCCGGGAAGTACACCGGCAAGGACGACCCGGTGATGCTCGTCCGCTGCCAGATGGACTTTCCGGCGACGGGTGAGGTGCTCGCGCCGTTCCACCTCGGCCACCTCGTGGCGGGCGGCATGCGCGGCTCGCACCAGCTCCCGCTCATGCCGGTGCCCCTCGGCTCGACGGTGAGCTACTTCGACGGCCCGCCGGTGATCACCTGCGCGGCGTTCTCGGTCCGCAACGGCAAGCTCGCCGGCCCGGTGGACGCGTTCGCCCATCCGTTCTGGGACGAGGTGCGCCGTGAGGTCGCCGCCGCCGCCATCCGGATCCGACGCCAGGGCTTCGTCGGGGCCGCGATGCTGCCGATGAGCGAGCTCGAGTACACCGGCATCGTCGAGAAGCTCGGCGAGCTCGAGAAGCGCTTCCGACTCCGCTAGGGGGGATCATGCCGCTCGCGCCGCTGTCCGCGTCGTCGCTCCGCCCCCCGGGCCTCGCGCCGGAGGTGTCGTTCGAGACGACGGCGGAGCTCGAGGATCTGGAGGGTCCGCTCGGCCAGGACCGCGCGACCGAGGCGCTCCGGCTCGCCGTCTCGATCGGCGGCGAGGGATACAACGCGTACGTCATGGGCCCGCCCGGCGCCGGGAAGCGGACGTTCGTGATGCGCCTGCTCGAGCGGGCCGCGCTCGAGGCGCCGACTCCCTCGGACTGGTGCTACCTGCACTGCTTCGCAGACCCGCGCCGGCCGCGGCGTGTGGAGCTGCCGCCAGGCCGCGGACGCGAGCTGCGCGCCGATCTCGATCGACTGGTCGCCGAGCTGCGCGACGTGGTGCCCGCCGCGTTCGAGAGCCGCGACTTTCGCGCCAGAATCCAGGTCCTCGAGAAGGAGCTCGAGGCGGCACGCGACGCTCCGGTCGACGAGATCCGGCGCCGGGCGGAGCCGCGCGGCGTCGCGCTCCTGCACGGGCCCATGGGGTTCGCGTTCGCGCCGGTGAAGGACGGAGAGATCGTCGGGCCGGACGAGTTCCACGCCCTCCCGCCCGAGGTGCAGGAGCGGCTGAAGCGCGACATCGGGGAGTTGCAGGGCCAGCTCGCGGAGGTGCTGCGCGCGATGCCCGATCTCGAGCGGAGCCACCGCGAGCGCGTGAAGGAGGTGAGCGGCGAGGTGACCGTGCGCGCCACGGGTGCGCCGCTGCACGAGCTGCGCCGCCGCTACGCCGACGTCCCGGCGGTGCTCGCGCACCTCGACGCGATCCAGGCCGACCTGGTCGAGCGAATCCACGAGCTGCTCGCCGCGCTCGACGGCATCGGCGAGATCCCGGCCGCGCTGCGAAAGGTCCTCGCCGACACGCCCCTGCTCAGGCGGTACGTCGCGAACGTGATCGTCGAGCACGCCGAGCGCAGGGGCGCGCCGGTCGTCCACGAGGACCTCCCGTCGCTCTCGAACCTCGCCGGTCACGTGGAGCACCACGCGCACATGGGCACGCTCGTCACCGACTTCAGCATGGTGCGACCGGGCGCGCTCCACCGCGCGAACGGCGGCTACCTCGTGCTGGACGCCCGCAAGCTCCTCGTGCAGCCGTTCTCGTGGGACGCGCTCAAGCGCGCGATGCGCGCCCGCGAGATCCGGATCGATCCCCCCGAGCGGCTGCTCGGCATCATGAGCACCTCGACGCTCGAGCCGGAGCCGATCCCGCTCGCGGTGAAGGTCGTGCTCCTCGGCGACCGCCAGCTGTACCAGCTCCTGTCGTTCCTCGACCCCGAGTTCCCCCAGCTCTTCAAGGTGGAGGTGGACTTCGACGACGAGCTGCCCCGCTCGCTGGAGCGCGATCGCGACTTCGCGCGCCTCGTCGCGACGCTCGCGCGGCGCGAGGGGCTGCCGCCGTTCGAGCGCGCCGCGGTCGAGCGCGCGCTGCGCGATGCGACGCGCCGCGCGGGCGACTCCACCCGGATCACCTCCGACGCCGCCGCGATCCACGATCTCGTGCGCGAGGCGGCGCACGCGGCCCAGAGCGGTGGCCGGCCCGTGGTCACGGCGCGCGACGTCCGCGTTGCGATCGACGCGCAGGAGCGCCGCGCCGGGCGGCTACGCGATCGGGTCGACGAGGAGATCCGGCGCGGCACGCTCCTCGTCGAGACGTCCGGCGTACGCGTGGGACAGGTGAACGGACTCTCGATCTTCGCCACCGGGCGCCGCATGTTCGGCCGGCCGAGCCGGATCACGGCGCGCGTGCGCCTCGGGCGCGGCGAGGTGCTGGACATCGAGCGCGAGGTCGAGCTGGGCGGCCCGCTCCACTCGAAGGGCGTGCTCATCCTCGCGGGCTTCCTGGGCGGGCGCTACTGCGCGACGTCCCCGCTCGCGCTCGCGGCCACGCTCGTGTTCGAGCAGTCCTACGGCGGGGTCGAGGGCGACAGCGCCTCATCGGCGGAGGCTTACGCGTTGCTCTCCGCCATCGCCGGCGTCCCGCTGCGCCAGTCGCTCGCCGTCACGGGGTCCGTCGATCAGCTCGGGAACGTGCAAGCCGTGGGGGGCGTCACCGAGAAGGTCGAGGGGTTCTTCGAGGTGTGCCGTGCGCGCGGGCTCCGGGGCGACGCTGGCGTCCTCGTGCCCGCCTCGAACGTGCCGCACCTCGTGCTCCGCGACGAGGTGCTCGCCGCGATCGAGGATGGGCAGTTCCACGTCTACCCCGTGACGACGATCGACGAGGGCATGGAGCTCCTCTCGGGCATGCCGGCCGGGGCGCCGGACGCGGCCGGCGCGTTCCCTGCGAACACCTTCAACGGCCGCGTCGCGGCGCGGCTCGGGGAGCTCGCGGCGGCTGCCCGCGCGTTCGGTGCCGGCGAGCGCGACGGAGCGGGCGTAAGGGGCCCCGCTCGCTGACCGCCCGTCAGGGTCGCATTCGCCACGACCTGCGCCCCTGCCGGGCCAGCGTGTTGAGTCCAAAGGATGCCTTGGTCCTGGCACTCGTCGGGTGCCGCCGAGACGTGCTAGACGTCGACGCTCGAGGGGAAGTCGACTTGACGATCCTGGCCTTCGCCCTGGGTAACGCGATCCGCGCCGACGACGGAGCCGGGCTCGCGGTCGCGCGCGGCCTCGACGCGCTCGTCCCGGGCCTCCAGGTCGTCGAGGTCCAGGAGCTCCTCCCCGAGCACGCCGACGCCGTCGCGACCGCGGACGGCGTCCTCTTCCTCGACGCGTCGGTGGCCGGGACGCCGGGCGACGTCCGCGCCGCACGCCTGGTACCGCACCCGGCCCGCGCAGCGATCCTCCACGCGCTGATGCCCGAGGAGATCCTCGGCCTCGCCCGCGCGCTCTTCGGCCACGCTCCGCCGGCCGCGCTCGTCACCATCGCCGGCCGCGACTTCGCCTTCGGCGAGGCGCTCTCGCCCGAGGTCGAGGCCGCGCTGCCGCTCGCGCGCGAGAAGGCGCGCGAGATGGCGGCCCAGTTCCACACGGCCTAGCTGCTCCCGCGCCCCAGCGCGAGCAACAGCTGCGCCCGCGCGCTCGAGACCGCCTGCTCGGCCTGGACCCGCTGCGCCGCCGCGGCGGTCGCGGCGACCTGCGCGTCGCCGAGCTCGATGATGCTGCCCGCGCCCGCCTGATAGCGCCCCTCGGCGAGCCGGAGCCGCTCTCCCGCGTTGAGGAGCGCCTCGCCGGCCGCGTCGAGCGCGGCGCGCGCCGCCTCCACCGCCGCGCGCGCCTGCTCGACCTCGACCCGGATCTGCTGCCGGAGCACGTCGGTCTGCGCCTCCGTGGCGGCGAGGTTCGCCTCCGCCTCGCGCGTCTGGGCGCGGGTGAGCCCGCCCTGGAAGAT
>DATIDF010000175.1:0-13339 GCA_035456445.1 Anaeromyxobacter sp. | reverse complement strand
GTCGCGGTCGCCACGGCGCGCGCGCTGCTCCTCAGGCTCGGCGCCGTCGACGCGCGCGGCGACGTCACCGAGATGGGCCGCCGCATGCTCCGCCTGCCCGTCCACCCGCGCCTCGCGCGGCTCGCGCTCGAGGCCGCCGCGCGCGGCGCTGCGGAGGGCGGCGCGCTCGTGGCGGCGATCCTGGGCGAGCGCGATCTCCGCGACCGCCGCGCCCTCGACGGCGGCGCGCTGCCGCCCACCGGCCCCTCCGACCTGCTCGAGCTCGCGCACGCGTTCGAGGAAGCGGCGCGCGTACGCTTCGCGCCCGAGCGGCTTCGCCGCATGGGGCTCAACCCGGCCGCGGTGCAGGCAGTCGAGCGGAGCCGGCGGCAGCTGCAGCGGACGCTGAGGTCGCTCGGCCCGACCGCGCCCCCGACCTCGGCCGCGACGGACCAAGTGGCCGCTCATCCCGAGCGTAGCGCCGCCGAAGGCGGCGCGGAGTCGAGGGACGCTGCGTCAGCGGTGGAGCGAAGTCGAGAGACGCTCGAGGAGCACGCACTGCTCCTCGCCACCCTCGCGGCCTACCCGGATCGCGTCGCGCGCCGGCGCAGCTCGGGCTCGGACGAGGTGGTGCTCGTGGGCGGCGGCAGCGCCCGGCTCGATCCCGCGAGCGTCGTACGCGAGGCCGCGCTCCTCGTCGCGATCGACGCGGAGGAGCGCCGCGGAGAGCGCCGCGCGCCGGGCGGGCGCGCGGCCGAGGCGCGGGTGCGCCTCGCGAGCGCCGCGACCGAGGAGATGCTGCTGGATCTCTTCCCCGAGGCGCTCCGCTACGACGTGGCGGTCCAGTGGAACGCAGCCGCCGAGCGCGTCGAGGCCGCCGAGCGGCTCGTCTACGACGATCTGGTCCTCGAGGAGACCCGCGCGGCCAGGCCCGATCCGGAGAAGGTCGCCGCGCGCCTCGCCGCCGAGGCGCTCGCGCGCGGGCCGCGCGCGTTCGCTCCGGAGGGCGCGCTCGACCGGCTCGTCGCGCGGATCGGCTTCGCGGCGCAGCACGCGCCGGACGCGGGGCTCGCGGCGCCGTCCGAGGAGGAGCTCGCCGCGGCGCTGAGAGACCTGTGCGCCGGACGGCGGAGCTTCGCCGAGCTGCGCGAGGCGGACCTGCCGGGCGCGCTCCTCGCACGCCTCGATCCGAGGGCGCGCGCCGGGCTCGAGCGCCTCGCGCCGGAGCGGGTGACGCTGCCGGGCGGGCGCAGCACGCGCATCCACTACGAGGCCGGCAAGCCGCCGTGGATCGAGAGCCGGCTTCAGGACTTCTTCGGCCTCGCGCAGGGCCCGGCGCTCGCCGGCGGGAAGGCGCCGCTCGTCCTGCACCTCCTCGCCCCGAACCAGCGCGCGGTGCAGGTGACCACGGATCTCGCTGGGTTCTGGGAGCGGCACTACCCATCGATCCGGCGCGAGCTCGCCCGGCGGTATCCGCGCCACGCGTGGCCCGAGGACCCGCGCAACGCTTCCCCGCCGGCGCCTAGGCGGTAGCGGCCCGACCCCGACCCGTACCGAGCCTTCGTATCGCAGCGCTTGGCCCGCGCCGCCGCCGGACGGATCGTTCTACCGTGGCCCCCCGGCGATCCGTCCCACCCTACCGGCCCCAGCTCGCGCTGCTCGTCGCCCAGGCGCCAGCGGGCGACGGGTGGGTGCACGAGGTGAAGTACGACGGCTATCGGATCGGCTGCGCGATCGAGGGAGGCAAGGTCACGCTCTGGAGCCGACGTGGCAAGGACTGGACCGCGCAGTTCCCGGAGGTAGCCGCCGCCGCGCGGAAGCTGAAGGTCCGGGCGGCGCTCCTCGACGGCGAGGTCGCGGCCGTCCTGCCCGACGGGCGGACGAGCTTCCAGGCCCTGCAGAACGCGTTCGCCGCCCGCCGGCGCGAGCTCGTCTATTTCGCCTTCGACCTCCTCCACCTCGACGGAGAAGATCTGCTCGAGCGGCCGCTCCTCGAGCGAAAGGTGGCGCTCGCCCGGGTCGTGGGCGAGGGGGTGGGCGTGATCCGGTACGCGCCGCACTTCGAGGGCGACGGCCGTGACGTGCACCGTGAGGCGTGCAGGCTGGGGCTCGAAGGCATCGTCTCGAAGCGGTCCGACCTCCCCTATCGCCCCGGCCGGAACGCGACCTGGGTGAAGACGAAGTGCGTGCTCCGGCAGGAGCTCGTCATCGGCGGCTTCACCGATCCGGAAGGTGCGGCGCGAGACGGGATCGGCGCGTTGCTCGTCGGCTACCGCGAAGGCGACGCGCTGCGCTTCGCCGGGAAGGTCGGGACGGGGTTCACGAACGCGAGCGCCCGCGCGCTCCGCCAGCGCCTCGGCCGGATCGCGCAGGAGGAGAGCCCGTTCACGCCGCGACCCGCGGGGTGGCTCGGCCGGAACGCGCACTGGGTTCGGCCCGAGCTCGTCTGCGAGGTCGCCTTCACCGAGTGGACCCAGGACGGCAAGATCCGGCACCCGTCGTATCAGGGGCTCCGGGAGGACAAGCGACCCGAGGACGTGGTCCGGGAGCGGCCGGCGGGCGCCGGGGAGCGCGGCGGGGGCGCGGCGGGGAAGACCGCGACCGTGACGGAGCAAGTGGCCGGTCATCCCGAGCGTAGCGCCGCCGAAGGCGGCGCGGAGTCGAGGGAAGCCGCGTCAGCGGCGAAGCGAAGTCGAGGGACGACCCCGACCCCGACCTCGATCCGGGTCTCGACCTCGACCGGATCTCGTGAGGCCGTTCACCCTGAGCCCTTCGACTCCGCGGCCTCCGGCCGCTACGCTCAGGACAGGCTCCGCTCCGCCGCAGGCGGAGCGAAGTCGAAGGGCGACGAGATCGCGGGTGTCCGCATCTCCAGCCCCGATCGCCTGATGTACCCGGACCTCGGCGTGACGAAGCGCGACGTCGCCCGCTATTACGAGGCGGTCGCGGACGCGATGGTGCCGCACCTCGCCGGCCGGCCGCTCACGCTCGTGCACTGCCCGCAGGGCCTCGCCGGCGAATGCCGCTTCATGAAGCACTCGAAGCTCTGGGCGCCCGAGGTGGTGCGGCGCGTGAACATCCGCGAGAAGACGAAGGTCGGCGAGTACCTCGTGGTGGACGACGCGCGGGCGCTCCTCTCGATCGTCCAGATGGACGTCCTCGAGCTCCACACCTGGAACTCGACCGTCGATCACCTCGAGGAGCCGGACCGGATCGTGCTCGATCTCGACCCGGGGCCGGAGGTGCGGTGGCCCGAGGTGGTCAGCGCCGCGCGGATCGTCCGCGCCGCGCTCGAGGCGCTCGGGCTCGCCGCGTTCGTGAAGACCACCGGCGGCGCCGGGCTGCACGTCGTCACGCCGCTCGTGCCGGGGCGGCCGTGGACCGACTGCCTGGCGTTCGCGCGCGGCCTCGCCACCGCGATCGCCCGCCACGATCCGGCGCGGTTCACGATCGCGTACGCGAAGGCAGGCCGTGAGCGGAAGATCCTCCTCGACTACCTGCGGAACAACCGCACGAACACGTCGATCGCGGCGTTCTCCACGCGCGCCCACCCGGGCGCGCCGGTCTCGGTGCCGCTCGCATGGGACGAGCTGGCGCGGGCACGGCCCGAGCGCCACACGCTGCGCACGGTGCCGCGGAGGCTCGTGCGCCTCGGAGAGGATCCCTGGGCCGACTACGACCGCGCGCGCCGCTCGCTCGCTCGCAGCCGTCTCGACGCGGTCGGCGCGCCGGCCAGCGAGTGATGCCGGGTCGCGTGACGCGCCGCAGCGGACCGCGTACCTGACCCGTGGCCGGGGGCGACCGCGCTGCGTGGTGCACCTACATTGCGGCCATGAGCCGCGTCCGCGTCGGCACGAGCGGGTACCAGTACCGCCACTGGCGCGGCGTCCTCTACCCAGCGGGCCTGCCCCAGCGCGAGTGGCTCCCCCACTACGCCCAGTTCTTCGACACGGTCGAGATGAACGCGACCTTCTACCGGCTACCGACCGCCGAGGCGGTGGACCGGTGGCGCTCGATCGTCCCACGCGGGTTCACCTTCGCCGTGAAGGGCAGCCGCTACCTCACGCACCTCAAGCGGCTGCTCGACGCGGAGACCGGCCTCGATCGCTTCTACGCCCCGGTGTCTCGCTTCGGCGCGAAGCTCGGGCCGGTGCTGTGGCAACTCCCGCCGCACATGAAGCCCGACCTGCCGCGCCTCGACCGCTTCCTCGAGCGGGTTCCCGCCGGGCGCCACGCGGTCGAGTTCCGGCACGAGGGCTGGTACTCGGAGGAGACCTGCGAGGTGCTCGACCGGCACGGCGCGGCCTTCTGCGAGCACGACGCGGTGAGCCGCGCGCCCCCGCGGCTCACCGGCGGATTCCGCTACGTGCGCTTCCACGGGACCACCGGCAGGTATTCGGGCCGCTACGGGTTCGAGGCGCTCCGCCCCTTTGCGGCCGAGCTCCTCGCCTGGACCGCCCGCGGGGGCGACGCGTTCGTGTACTTCAACAACGACCTCGGCGGCCACGCGGTGCACGATGCGCTGGCGCTCCTCGCCCTCCTCGGGGAGGAGCGCCCGGCGCTCGGCGCGGCGCTGTGAAGACCCGCCCCGCGACCGGTGCTCGCACGCCGGCAGCTCGTGCGCCCGCTGCGCCTCGCGCTCGTCCGGGAGCAGGCGCGACGCCGGCCTGGCGGTATGTGTGCCGCTCGGCGCGGCCTCCTGGCCACGCGTGGAGGTCACACATGACGAGGCACCTTGCGGCAGCCCTGGCGATCGCATTCGCGGCACCCGTCGTCGCGCAGCAGACTGCTGCGCCCCCCGAGCTCGAGAAGCGGGTGGGCGAGATCGAGGCAGCCTTCAACTCGCACGACCCGAGCAAGGTCGCGGCGCTCTTCGCGCCGGACGGGACGTTCATCAACCCCCCGGGGAAGCGGGCGGTGGGACGAGAGCAGGTGACGGAGCGGCTCCGCGAGGACTTCGCGACCGTCCTGAAGGGCGCGAAGTTCCGCACTCGCCTCGAGCGCGCCCGCGTGGTCGGGGACCTCGCGCTGCTCGACCTCGAGCAGGAGGTCAGCGGCCCGAACCTCCCGCCCGCGATCCCCCGCCCCGCCGTCGCGCACGTGGTCGCCTTGCTGCAGAAGGACGCGAGCGGCCAGTGGCTCGTGCTCGACGCCCGTCCCTACTTCTTCGTGCCCGCCGGCAAGCCGGGCCGGGGCGGCCCGCCCGTCCGCGCCGCGCCGCCGCGGCAGCCTTGACGGGAGGGGGCGTCAGATCTCGAGCAGGATCCGCTCGGGGTCCTCGATCGCGCTCTTCACCGCCACGAGGAACTGCACCGCCTCGCGCCCGTCGACGATGCGATGGTCGTAGGAGAGGGCCAGGTACATCATCGGCCGCACCGCGATCTCGTCGCCCTCGAGCACCACCGCCCGCTTCTCGATCTTGTGGAGCCCGAGGATCCCGGACTGCGGCGGGTTCAGGATGGGCGTCGAGAGGAGCGAGCCGTAGATGCCGCCGTTCGAGATCGTGAACGTCCCGCCGGCGAGGTCGTCCATCGTGATGCGGTTGTCCCGCGCCTTCTTCGCGAGCTCGCCGATCCTCTTCTCCACGTCCGCGAAGGAGAGCGCGTCCGCGTCGCGTACGATCGGGACGACGAGCCCCTTGCCGCCGCCCACCGCGACGCCGATGTCGTAGTGGTCCTTGTAGACGATGTCGGTGCCGCGGACCTCGGCGTTCACGGAGGGGAAGGCGCGCAGCGCCTCGACCGCCGCCTTCACGAAGAACGACATGAAGCCGAGCTTGACGCCGTGCTTCGCGAGGAACGACTCGCCGTGCTTCTCGCGCAGCGCGAGCACGCGCGACATGTCGGCCTCGTTGAACGTGGTCAAAATCGCGGCGGTCTGTTGCGCCTCGACGAGCCGGCGCGCGACGGTGCGCCGGAGCGACGTCATCGCCACGACGCGCTCGCGCGCGGCGGCGCCGTCCGTGGCCGGCCTCGGCTGCGGCGCGGGGGCCGGGCTGCGCGCCTCCGCGGGCCGCTCGAGCGCGCGGACCACGTCCTCCTTGCGCACCTGACCGCCCGGCCCGGACCCGGCGACCGCGCCGACATCGAGCCCGTGCTCGGCCATGAGCCTCCGCGCGCTCGGCGGCGCTCGGCGGGCGGCGCTCGACGGCTGCGCCGGACCGTGCTCCGCGGCAGGCGGCGCCGGCGCGGGCGGCGTCGCGGCCACGGCCGGAGGAGGCACGGCAGCCTGGCCGTCTCCGCGCGCGACGGGGACGAGCCCGCCCGGCACGGGGCCGGAGCCTTGCGGCGACGCCGCGGCCGTCTCGCCGGCAGCGCCCTCCTCGAGCTCGGCGATCGCCTCGCCCACCGCGACGGTGTCCCCGGTGCGCTTCAAGACCCGCCTCAGCACCCCCGCCGCGGGCGCCGGGACCGCCACCGTCGCCTTCTCGCTCTCCACCTCGACGAGCGGCTCGTCCACCTGGACACGCTCGCCCTCGTTCTTGAGCCAGGCTCCGATGGTCGCCTGCGTCACCGACTCGCCGAGCGACGGGACCTTCAGCTGGATCGACATGTCGTCAGCGCTCCTGGGCGGCCGCGCGCTCGGCGCGGATCCGCGAGACTGGCTCTCCGAGGGCCTCGCGCACGAGCTGCTCCTGCTCGAGCCGGTGGCGCGTCGCAGACCCCGCGGCCGGGCTCGCCGACGGCGCGCGCGCGACGAGCGTGACGCGCGACGGGAGCTTCGGCGCGAGGTGGGCGTTCACGTAGTCCCACGCGCCCATGTTCGACGGCTCCTCCTGCGCCCACACGATCTCGATCCCGGGGCGTAGGCGCGCGACGGCCGAGCGGACCGACTCCACGTCGAGCGGGTAGAGCTGCTCCAGCCGCACGATCGCCGCGTGCCGCGCCCCCTGCGCCTCGCGCGCGGCGGCGAGGTCGTAGTAGAGCTTGCCCGAGCACAGGACGACCCGGGTCGTCTCCGTTGGGTCGGCGGAGTCGTCGTCGATCACCGGCCGGAAGCGATCGCCCGCGAGCAGGTCGATCGGCGAGACCGCCTGCGGGTGCCTGAGGAGGCTCTTCGGGGACATCACCACGAGTGGCTTGCGGAAGGGCGAGCGGACCTGGCGGCGCAGCGCGTGGAAGTACTGCGCCGGCGTCGTGAGGTTCACCACGCGCCAGTTGTCGTCGACGCAGAGCTCGAGGAAGCGCTCCAGGCGCGCGGACGAGTGCTCCGGACCCTGCCCCTCCATGCCGTGAGGCAGGAGCAGCGCGAGGCCGGAGAGCCGGTTCCACTTGGCCTCTCCGGAGGAGAGGAACTGGTCGACGATGACCTGCGCTGCGTTCACGAAGTCGCCGAACTGCGCTTCCCACAGCGTGAGCGCGTCCGGCATCTCTAGGCTGAAGCCGTACTCGAAGCCGAGCGCGCCAGCCTCGGACAGCAAGCTGTCGCGGATCTCCACCGGCCCCTGGCCGCTCCGCAGGTGGGACAGCGCCGAGTACGGGACCCCCGACTCGTGGTCGAACAGCACCGCATGGCGGTGGCTGAACGTGCCGCGCCGCACGTCCTGCCCGGTGAGCCGGATGCGCGTGCCCTCCCACGCGAGCGTGCCGAGCGCGAGCGCTTCCGCCATCCCCCAGTCGAGCGGCTTCCGCCCGGCGACCATCTGGGCGCGCGCCTCGAGGACCCTGGCGAGCTTCGGGTGCACCCGGAAGCCGCGCGGGACCTGGACGAGCAGCTCCCCGACCTGACGCAGCTCCTCGGGGGCGACGCCGGTAGGCGGCTCCTCCCGCCCCATCGCTCCGCCGCGGTAGTCCTTCCAGAACCCGCCCATCGACGGCGCGCCCGGCTGGGCCGCGATCCTCGCCGAGGCGTGGTAGGCCTCCTCGAGCCGCGCGCGGTAGCGCGCGACCATCTGGTCGACCTCGCCCGGCGCGAGCGCTCCCTCCTTCACGAGCTGCTGGGCGTAGAGCGCCTTCAGGGTCGGCTTGCGCGAGATCGCCCGGTACATCACCGGCTGCGTGAACGACGGCTCGTCCCCCTCGTTGTGCCCGTGGCGCCGGTAGGTCCAGAGATCGATCACCACGTCGCGGTGGAAGCGCTGACGGAAGTCGACGGCGAGCAGCACCGCCTGCGCGACCGCCTCCATGTCCTCGCCGTGCACGTGGATGATGGGGATCTGAAGCATGCGCGCGGGCCCGGTGCAGTAGGTCGTCGAGCGCGCGTCCTTGGGCGAGGTCGTGAAGCCGACCTGGTTGTTCACGATGACGTGGATCGTGCCGCCGACCGTGTATCCCTCGAGCTCCGACATCTGGAGCGACTCGGCCACGATGCCCTGGGCGGCGAACGCGGCGTCGCCGTGGACCAGGATCGGCAGCGAGCGCTGGCGGTCGGTGTCGCGGTAGCGGTCCTGCTTCGCGCGGACGCGCCCCTGCACCACCGTGTCGATCCACTCGAGGTGGCTCGGGTTGAACGCGAGCGACAGGTGCACGAGCACGCCCTCGGCGCTCTCGCGGTCGGAGGAGTAGCCGAGGTGGTACTTCACGTCGCCACCGCCGGCGTTCATGATCGAGGCGTCGCGGAACTCGGCGAAGATGTCGCGGAGCGGCTTGCCAACGACGTTCGCGAGCACGTTCAGCCGGCCGCGGTGCGCCATGCCGATGACGACGTTGCGCACTCCGTGACCGATCGCCCGGTCCACCGCGAGCTCGAAGAGCGGCAGGAGCCCCTCGGCACCCTCGACGCTGAACCGCTTCGCGCCGAGGAACTTCGTCCCGAGGTACTGCTCGAGCGTCTCCGCCTCGACGATCTTCTCGAGCAGCCGCTTCTTCACGTCGGGCTCGAGCGACACGCGATTGCGCGTCCGCTCCATCCGCTGCTCGAGCCAGCTGCGCAGGTCGGCGTCGTGCATGTGCGCGAGCTCGACCCCGAGCGTACGGCAGTAGGTCTCCTCGAGCCGCGCGATGAGCCCGCGCAACGTCAGGTCCCGGCGACCCTCCGGATCGGCGCAGGGCCGGTCGAGGTCCGCCTCCGAGAGACCGAACGTCGCCGGCGCGAGCCGCTCGGCGCGGCGGGTGAGCGCGAGCGGGTCGAGGTCGGCGCGCAGGTGGCCGTACTCGCGGTACGCCGTGACCAGCCGGTCGACCTTGGCCTGGAAGGCGGCGTCGGCGGACGCGGTCGCTGCCGGCGCGGCGTGCGCGCTCCCGTCCGGGCGCCGCGGCGCGAACGCCTCCGGCGCGGGCGCGGTGCCAGGCGTGCTCGGCAGCGACTCGAAGTACCCCCGCCAGCGCTCGTCCACCGCGCTGGGATCGGCGAGCCACTCGTAGTACAGGTCCTCGACGAAGCTCAGGTTGCTGGCGCTCGGCGCCGGAACGGGAAGATCGGTCTCGGGTGATGACATGTCGCAAATTACTTAACCCGCCGACCGAACGCCGCCTCGTGGAACGGCGTCGTGGCGGGTTCCGGTGATGACGTCGTCCCCCGTGCTGGTCTGGCGCACCCCCTCCGGTGAACGGCGCGCCGCGTGGCTCTCGGGGCTCGTGCCGCCCCCCGCGCGCGCGGGCGCTGCCGACGACCGGACCACGGCCGCGGCCGCGCTCGCCCGCGCACGTCGCGCCGAGGCGCTCGTCTACGCAGGCGACTACCACAACGCCCGGCAACTCCTCGGCGCGATGGGCCGGCGGCTCGACCGCCGCGCGTCAGAGGCCCGGAGGCTCGACCGCTCGGCTCCCCCACCCGCAGCGGGCCTCGCGCAGGCGTTCCGTGAGGAGCGCGCCCTGAAGCAGCTCGAGCACGAGGTGCTCACGCGCCTCGCGGTCCCGATCGAGGCGGGGTGGCGCGTCGCGCTCGCGCGCGCTCCGGACGTCGCCGCCGCGTGCGAGGAGGCGCTCGGGCCGATGCCGGACGGACCCGGGCTCCTGCCGCTCCGCGAGCTGCTCGGGATCGTGGGCGCTCACGAGTGGCGGCGCAGAGGGATCGAGGTGGCCGCGCTCGCCGCGCGGGTCCACCCGCACTACGGCGTGTACGCGCCGGTCCGGGGCGAATACGTCGATCTGGTCGCCGCCGCCGCGTCGGAGTGGCCCGTCGCCGGCAAGCGCGCGTACGACGTCGGCACCGGCACGGGCGTCCTCGCGCTCGTGCTCGCGCGCGCGGGCGCTCGGGTCGTCGCGACCGACGTCGAGCCCGCCGCGGTCGCCTGCGCGAGCGAGAACGCCGCGCGGCTCGGGCTGTCGGATCGCGTCGAGATCGCCCGGGCGGATCTCTTCCCCGAGGGCGCGGCGCCCGCCGACCTCGTCGTTTCGAACCCCCCCTGGCTCCCCGCCGAGGCGGCCTCGCCGCTCGAGCGCGCCGTCTACGATCCCGGTGGCCGGTTCCTCGAGCGGCTCGTCCTCGCGCTCCCGGGCCGGCTCGCGCCGGGCGGCGAGGCATGGATCGTCGTCTCCGATCTCGCCGAGCGGCTCGGCCTCCGGCCTCCGGGGACGATCGAGGCGCTCGCGGCGCGCGCCGGGCTCGCCGTGCGCGCGATCCGCGAGGCGCGGCCGGGGCACCCGCGCGCCAGAGAGCGCGAGGACCCGCTCCACGCCGCGCGCGCGGCGGAGCGGACGCGGCTCTACCGGATCAGCGCCGGACCCTGACTTGCCGGGTGCAGCGTGGCCGCGGCCGCGGGCCGAGGGAGCACGAGCGGCGCCGCGCGCAGCGCGAGCGGCTGCGGGCGCGGCAACGCCGCCTCGAACGTGCGGAGCACCTCGTCCACCGAACGGCGCGGCGGCGCCCGGACGTCGAGGCCGTAGCCGAGCCGGAACATGATCTGCGGCGCGCCCGGCTCGCCGATCGCCTCGCGGAGGCGGACGCGGAGCTCGGGGAGCTCGATCGCCTGCGCGAAGTAGGACGCGTACAGCCCGGCGCAGGTGGCCCGGAGCAGCACGCGCTGTAGCGCCTCTCCCGCGGCGATCCACTCCGGCTGGCCGTCGCCCCGCGTGGAGAGGACGAGGAGCGCCTTCGTCACGAGCGCTCTGCGCCGATCGCGGTCCGCCTCCCCGCGCCCGGCGCTCGCGAACCGCACGGCGAGCGGGTGCACGAACGCGGCGGCGTCGCTCATCCCGTAGGCGTAGCCGGGCATGCCGTCGCGGCGGGACGAGCTGTTCGAGCGCGTCCAGGCGGCGAGCTCCGCGCGGAACCTGCTGCTCGCCCACTGGATGCGGTCGCCCTCCGCCACGATCTCCGACACCGCGCGCCGCTGGTGCTCCTCGATCGCCCGGAGCGTGACGCGCTCGCGGCGCGCGTCGCGGAGCAGGGCCGTCACGAGTCCCTGCGGCGGCTCGCGGCCGTCGAGCGGGAGCCGGTTCGTGCGCCGCAACGGGATCGCGCGGAACATGGCCTCCGCCTCCGGCGTCGTCGCGCAGCGCTCCTCGAGGCGAACGCGGGCGACGAGGCCGTCGACCCGGTGGCCCGGGAGGATCTCCGCCGAGGTCGCGTGGCCGAAGTGGTGCGCGGCAACGCGCAGGTTCACGAGCGCCGCGCCGCACGCCATGAGGAGCTGCCGCCCATCGGGATCTGCAGAGGGGAGCGCGCGCCGGGAATCGGTGTAGACCCGGACCTCGTCGCCCTCGATCTCGAACGTCCACGGCTGCGTGTTGTGGCGCGACGGCGCGAGGACCGCGTACCTGAGCAGGAAGCGCAGGCGCTCTGCGGGTCCGCCCCCCGCGGGGAACGACGCGTCTTCCGCGGGGGGTCCCGCGTGCTCGCTGCTCATTTGACGCTCCGCGTCAGGGCGATCCATCGGGTGGTACTCTGGGCTATGGACGCGGCGCGCCCCGCGCGAGTCCCCTGCCGGGCGGCACCGCCGGCGGTACGCCCGCAGGGGAGCCGATCGCGTGGTAGACCTCGCGAGGAGGCCAGGTCCTGAACGACATCCTCGTCGAGCTCGCCATCATCCTCGCGCTCGTCCTCGCGAACGGCGTCTTCTCGGGCGCCGAGATCGCGGTCATCGCGCTCAGGAAGACGCGGCTCGCGCAGCTCGTCGAGGAGGGCCGCTCGTCGGCGCGCGCAGTGAAGCGGCTCCGCGACGCGCCGGAGCAGTTCCTCGCCACCGTCCAGATCGGCATCACGGTGATCGGCGCCACCGCGGCCGCGTTCGGCGGCGCGTCGCTCGCGCGCCACATCGCCCCGGCGCTCGCGGCGATCCCCGGGGTCGGTCACTACGCGGAGCCGCTCTCGCTCGGCCTCGTCGTCGCCGCGATCTCGTACCTCTCGCTCGTCCTCGGCGAGCTGGTCCCGAAGTCGATCGCGCTCCGCGCCCCCGAGCGCTTCGCGCTCCTCCTCGCGCGCCCGCTCCTCGGGCTCGCGCAGATCGCGCGCCCGCTCGTGTGGCTCCTCACGCAGTCCTCCAACCTGATCCTGCGCCCGTTCGGCGATCGCACCACCTTCACCGAGGCGCGCCTGTCGGTGGAGGAGATCGAGCAGCTCGTGGACGAGGCGAGCCGCGCCGGCGCGCTCGACGCGCCGACGGCCGAGATCGCCTCCCGCGCGCTCGCGTTCCGCGACCTCACCGCGGCCGACGTGATGGTGCCGCGGAGCCGGATCATCGCCCTGCCGCGCGACGCCTCCCAGGAGGACCTGAAACGCATGCTCCTCGAGGAGGGCCACGCGCGCATGCCGGTGTACGACGGCACCCTCGACAACCTCGTCGGCTACGTCATGGCGAAGGACCTCGCCGCGATGGCCTGGGAGCGGCAGCTCATCGTGCTCGATGATCTCCTCCGCCCCGTCCACTTCGTGCCGGAGGCGGCGAAAGCGGTCCACGTGCTGCGCGACCTGCAGCGGCGCCGCACGCAGATCGCCGCGGTGGTCGACGAGCACGGCGGAATCGCCGGGCTCCTCACGCTCGAGGACCTCGTCGAGGAGCTCGTCGGCGACATCTTCGGCGAGACGGAGCAGCCGGAGGCGCTGTGGCAGCAGGAGCCGGACGGCACGGCCCTCGTGCGCGGCGAGGCGCCGATCCGCGAGGTGAACCGGGCGCTCTCGCTCGACCTGCCGGAGGGCGAGGACTACACGACCGTCGCCGGCCTGTGCATCGCGCTCGCCGGCGCGGTCCCCGAGCGCGGCGCGCACCTGCGCGCCGAGGGCGGCACCGAGATCGAGATCGTCGACGCCTCGCCCCGCCTCGTGCGCCTCGTCCGGCTCCGGCCGCCGCCCACGAGCGAGGAGGATGAGGAGGCGAGAGGGGAATGAGCAGGGCGCGATGGCGCCGAGCGGCGACCCCGACCCCGACCGCGACCCGACCCCGACCCCGACCGCGACCCCGACCCCGACCGAATTTCTCGAGGCCGTGCGTCCTGAGCGTAGCGCCGCCGCAGGCGGCGCGGAGTCGAAGGACGAAGCGAAG
>DATIDF010000174.1:0-3817 GCA_035456445.1 Anaeromyxobacter sp. | reverse complement strand
GCCGCTCCGCGGCCGACGGGGGCCCCGCCCGCGGCGGCTCCTCCACGACCAGCACCCCCACACCGACGATCGCCCCGCCCACGCGGACCGGGAACCAGGTCTCGCTCCAGCGGCGGCTCGTGCCGGGCGCAGCGGGCGTCTCCCCCAGCACGGTCACCTCGAGCGCGCGGCCGTTCTCCAGCACCGTCCGGAACGTTGCCGCGATCTGCTCGCCGGGGAGACCCGGCAGGAGCTCCAGCGGCGTCCTGCCGACGTGTGCCTTCGCGGGGATGCCGTTCATTTCCTCGAGCCGCGAGTTCACCCGGGTGAAGCGCATCTCCCGATCGATCAGGGCGAGCGCGACCGGCGCGGCGTCGAACAAGGCGTCGAGCACCCCCGCGTTCCACTCGGCGTCGAACCTGTTCTTCGTCATCGCCTCGTAGAGCCTGGCCCGCGCGAGCGCCTCGGCGCACGGCCCCGCGACGAGCCGCACGAAGGCGCGATCGTCCTCGTCGATCGTCCGCTCCTCCGGGAATGCCACCGTGAGCGCCCCCAACGTCTCGCCCGAGGCGAGCAGCGGCACGGCCCCCCACGCGCCCTCCGCGCGCCGCGCCGGGTCCGCGGCCTCCCGCGGGAAGCGCTCGGCGAGCTCGGCCCGGGTGGAGATCCACACCGCGCGTCCGGTGCGGATGACCTCGCACGCGAGCGTCGGCGCGTCGATCGAGCGGACCGGGCGCGGCCCGCCACCGCGCGGGACGAGCGTCACGCGATCGGCGCGATCGAGGGCGTGCAGCTCGGCGCTGGACGCGCCGATGACCGCGAAGGACGCGGCCGCGACCTCGGCGACGTCGGGCGGCGTGGCCGCGCCGGACAGGGCCGCGCTCGCGGACTGCACGCGCGCGAGCCGCTCCGCGAGCCGCCGCTGCGCCTCGAAGAGCCGCGCGCGCTCGAGCGCCTGCGCGCACTGCTGCGCGAGCGCCACGGCGTCGCCGCGCGCGTCCTCGTCGGGCGGCCGCTCCGGATCGATCGCGAGGGCGATGACGCCGACGTCGCGGCCCTCGACCCGCAGCGCCACCGCCACCCACTCCTCGGCGCGCGCGAGCGCCGAGGCGAGCGCCGGCGCCGCGCCAGAGATGGCGTCGCGCCCCGCGAGCCACGGCGGCATCCGCTCCGAGGGCTCCGCCGCCACGCGCGCGAGCGCCTCCCGCGCCGGGCCGTCGAGCCCCTGCGCGACGACGAGCGCGAGCTCGCCCGCGGGGCCACGCTGGAGCACCGCTCCGGCGCGCGCGCCGGTCGCGAGGAGCTCTCGGAGCGTGATCGCGCCGACCTCCTCCGGCGTCACGGCTGCCGACAGCTCGGAGGTCGCGCGCTGGAGCCGGGCGATGCGCTCGGTGAGCCGCCGCTGCGCGTCGTGTAGCCTTGCCCGGTCGAGCGCGAGCGCGCACTCCTGCGTCACCGCCTCGATGAGCGCGCGCTCGTCCGCGTCGAAGGCGCGCGGCTCGGCGAAGCGGATCCCGATCGCACCCCGCCGGCGATCGAGCACGAGCGGGACCGCCGCCCAGGCGCGATCCCCCTCCTGGGCCGCGAGCTCCGCCGCGTCCGGATAGCGCGACGCGATCTCGGCGAAGGTCCGCAGCCACACGGGCTCGCCGGTGCGGAACGCGTCGGCCTGCGGCACGGCGGTGCCTGGGCCGATCGTCTTGAACCGGAGCTGGAATCGCTCGGAGAGGCCGACCGCCCGGACGAGCTCGAGCACGCCCGGCTCGCGCTCCAGGAACAGGGACACCGCGCGGGCGCCGACGAGCGCGAGCGCGCTCTGGAGCACGATCGCGGCGACGTCCTCGCGCGTCGACGCCGAGGCGAGCGCGACGCCGAGCGCATGGAGCTGCTCGAAGCGCTGCGCATGCGGATCGGGAGGCGGCTCTTGTGCGGTGGGCACCACGGAGCGAGAGCTTTACCCGAACCCGCGAGTTGCCATCTGCCCTGATCGGGCTTGAGCCCAGCTGCGCTCCCGGAGGCGCACGCCTTTGCGCGTCCCCGGCGTTAGGGACCTCGCACCATGGCCTTCTTCCAGGATCCGCCGCGCCTCGCGAACGCATACCTCGCCGACCCGATCCTGCGAGAGCTGCTCGCGCGTGCGCTTCCGGATGCGCTCGCCGAGATCGAGCCGGAGCTCGAGCACCTCGGAGAGCTGGCCGCTGGACGGCTGTTCGCGCAGCAGGCCGCGGAGCGCGACCTCGAGCCGCGCATCGAGCACTGGGACGCGTGGGGGCGACGGGTGGACCGGATCGAGGTCACGCCCCTCTGGAGGGAGGCCGCCGCGCTCGCCTCCCGGCACGGGCTCGTGGCGGCGGCGTACGAGCGCCGTCACGGCGCCGCGTCGCGCGTGCACCAGCTCGCGCTCGTGCACGTCCTCGAGCCGTCGCTCGACGTCTACGCTTGCCCGCTCGCGATGACCGACGGCGCGGCGCGGACGCTCCTCGACGCCGGCAACGACGCGCTCGTCGCCCGCGCGCTGCCGCGCCTCACGGCGCGCGACCCTGCACGGATGTGGACGAGCGGCCAGTGGATGACGGAGCGGACCGGCGGCTCGGACGTCTCCGGGACCGAGACCGCGGCGCGGCGCGACGGCGACGGGTGGAGGCTCTCCGGCACGAAGTGGTTCTCGTCCGCGACGACCGCCGAGATGGCGCTCGCGCTCGCCCGGCCCGAGGGCGCGCCCGCGGGCTCGCGCGGGCTCGCGCTCTTCTACGTCGAGACGCGGAACGAGGACGGCACCACGAACGGCGTCCTCGTGAACCGGCTGAAGGACAAGCTCGGCACGCGCAAGCTCCCCACCGCGGAGCTCACGCTCGACGGCGCACGCGCGGTCCCCGTGGCGGGGCTCACCGGCGGGGTCCGCGCGGTCGCGCCGATGCTCACCGTGACCCGGACCTGGAACGCGGTCGCGGCGGTCGCGGGAATGCAGCGCGCGCTCGCGCTCGCGCGCGACTACGCCCGCCGGCGAGTGGCGTTCGGCGCGCCCCTCGCGCAGAAGCCGCTGCACGCCGATACGCTCGCGGCGCTCGAGGCGGAGCGCGAGGGGGCTTTCCTGCTCGCGTTCCGGGCGGCGGCGCTCCTCGGTGCGGCGGAGGCGGGCGAGGCGAGCGACCGCGACAGGCTCGCGCTGCGCGCGGTGACGCCGCTCGCGAAGCTGACGACGGGGAAGCAGGCGGTGGCGCTCGCGTCGGAGGCGCTCGAGTGCTTCGGCGGAGCCGGGTACGTGGAGGACACCGGCCTCCCGCGGCTGCTCCGGGACGCTCAGGTGCTGCCGATCTGGGAGGGCACGACGAACGTGCTCGCGCTCGACGTCCTGCGCGCGCTCGCCGGCGAGGGCGTCGGCGACGCGCTCGCAGCAGAGATCCATCTCCACCTCTCGGGGATCCGCGACCCGGCGCTCCGGCCCGCCGTCGAGGCGGCTGGCGCTGCGCTCGCGCGCGCTCGCGCTTGGCTCGCGGCCACGACCGGTCCGGCCAGCGAGGCGGGCGCGCGGCGGCTCGCGCTCACGCTCGGCCGGACGCTCGAGCTCGCGCTTCTCGCGTCTCACGCGCAGTGGTGCCTCGACCACGGCCGCGGACCGCGTGCGCTCGCGGCGGCCCGGCGCCTCGCGCGGCACGGGGTCGACCTCATCGCGGCGGAGGAGCCGGAGGCCGAGGAGGTTGCGCTCCTCGCCGGGCCGGCGGCAGACGGCGCCGAGAAGTGACGTGCCCGACCTCGACCCCGACCCCGACCCCGACCCCGAACCCGACCCCGACCCCGACCCCGACCCCGACCCCGACGTCGACCCCGACCCCGACCT
>DATIDF010000173.1:0-56416 GCA_035456445.1 Anaeromyxobacter sp. | reverse complement strand
CGGCCGCGGGGCGGAGTTCGTCGTGACGCTCCCCGTGGCGCCTCCCCCGAGCGGCTCCGCTTCGCGTCCCACCGTACCTTCCCGCCCGCGCCCCTTGGAGATCCTCGTCATCGAGGACAACGTGGACGCGGCCGAGACCATCGCCGAGGTGCTGCGGATGGAGGGGCACCGCGTGCACGTCGCCACCGATGGCCTGTCCGGGATCGCGAAGGCCCGCGAGCTCAGGCCCGCGGTCGTCCTCTGCGACATCGGGCTGCCGGACGTGGACGGGTACGACGTCGCTCGGGAGCTGAGAGCGGACGAGGCGCTCCGCTCGGCTCGCCTCATCGCGCTCAGCGGGTACGCGCAGCCGGAGGACAAGGCGCGGGCGAAGGAGGCCGGCTTCGAGGCGCACCTCTCCAAGCCGGCGTCCCTCGACGAGCTGACCGCGCTCGTCGCGCGGAGGTGAGCGCGGGGCGGACGGGAGCGCGATCGGGAAGAGCTCGCGCCGGTCAGCCCGGGATCCCGGCGAGGCGCTCGAGCGCCGCGATCATCGCCCCGAGGAGCGCGTTGACCGGGGTGGCGATCCCATGACGCCGGCCCAGCTCCACCACCGTGCCGGCGAAGATCTCGACCTCGGTCTTCCGGCCCGCCTCCACGTCCTGGAGCATGGAGGTCTTCCCGTCCGGCGCCAGGGTCGCGAGGATCGGGAAGACGCGGTCCACGTCCTCGGGGCCGAGCGCGATCCCCTCGCGCGCGGAGAGCGCCACGACCTCGAGCGCCGCCGCGCGCGTGAGGTCCCGGAGCTCCGGGACCGCGCCGAACGCGCGATAGGGGGCCCGCAGGATCGCCGAGACCTGGTTCACGCCCACGTTGAGCATGAACTTCCACCATTGCTCGCGGAGGATGTCGGCAGGGACGACGGCGGGGATGCCGGCGCGGTCGAGGAGCGCCTTCACAGCGACGACCCGCGGGTCGGCCGGGTCGTTCGAGGCGGCGCCGAAGACGAGGCGGCCGATGTTCGCGTAGCGGGTGTGGGTCCCCTCCCGGACGACGTCGTTGCCCACCACGAAGGCGTGCAGGACCTTCTCGACCCCGAACGCGGCCGCGAGGGCCGCCTCGCTCGTGATGCCGTTCAGGAGCGGCAGGATGATCGTCTCGTCGCCGACCCGTGAGCGCACGTGCTCGATCGCGGCGGAGAGGTGATGATGCTTCACCGCGACGAGCAGGAGGTCCGCGGGCGGGCCGGGCTCACCCGGCGCGACGCAGGTGACGTCGAACCGCCGGCCGTTCACCGTCAGTCCCTCGCGCCGGAGGCGCTCCCTCCGCTCGCCGCCCGCGACGACGGAGAGATTCGCTGGGTCGAGCTCGTGGAACCGCGCCGCGTAGGCGCTGCCCACCGCGCCGGCGCCACAGATCACCACGCGCTCGAGGTGGCGCATCAGCGCTCCCGGAGCGCCGCGACTTGGGTGGAGTGGGGTAGCGAAGGCATGCAGGATTCTACCCCCGGCTTGGCGACGCCGGCGCCCGGACGGCCGGGCGGCGGCCTTTGCAGCGTGGAGAGCTGGCGCGGAAGGTCACCTCTTCAGGAGCTTGAACGCGTGCGTCCACGAGTTCCGCAGGAACCCGGGGATGCACCAGAGGATGCAGAGCGGCTCGATCGCGCGCGCGGCCTCCGCCGCCCCCATGTCCTCCGTCTCCCAGCCGAACGCGTCGAGCACCTCGGTCACCACACGCTTCGCCTCTTCGTCGTTTCCGCAGATGAACATGGTCGGCTTGCCGCCCGGCAGCTCGGGGTCGACCATCAGCGCGTTCCCGACGCAGGAGAACGCCTTCACGAACCTCGCCGCCGGCGCCTGCGCCTGGAGCCGCTCCATGAGCGACTCGTTCGGGCCGGTGAAGATCTGCAGGACGCCGTTCACGGGCGGCGCCTCCGCGAGTGGGTTCGTCGTGTCGACGACGGGCTTGCCGGCGAGCCCGCCCTCGCAGGAGTCCACCGCTTCGACCGCAGCGGCGCCCTTCACGGCGAGGACGACGAGCTCGCCGAACCGCGCCGTTTCGGCGAACGTGCCCACCTTCGCCTTCGCGCCCGCGACGGCTTTCCACGGCTCGAGCTTCGCCGGGTCTCGCGATCCGCGCATCACCTCGTGACCGTGCTTCAGGAACCCGTCCGAGAGCACCTGACCGACGATCCCGGACCCGATCACTCCGACCTTCATTGGGCACCCCTCGCGCGACCGGCTGTCGGGCCGCGTCCGCTCCGTTCTCTAGGCGGGCGACTCGCCGGCGTCTCGCCGCAAGCCGACCTTCCCCGGGGACTGGGCGAGGAGCTGCAGGAGCCGGCGATCGACCGGCCGCGCTCACCAGCAAGGAATGAAGCGTGCCGCCCGGCGGGCCAGGGCGGGGAGCGCAGGCACTAGAGCGGCCCGGTGATCATCGGCGGGCGAGGAGCCCCTTCACCGCGGCGTAGTCCTGCTCGTGAATCGCGCCGACCCGGACGCAACGCAGCCAGCCGGAGGCGTCGACCAGCGCGTGGATGGGGATCATGGCGCCCCGGTCCACCCCGAGAGCGTCGAGCAACGGTCCCAGGTCTTGCTCGGAGCGAAGCCAGCGGACCGGCCCGGGCAGCCCCTTCGAGCGAAAAGCCGCGAGCTCCTGCCCTCGATCCGGAGCGTCGATGCTGATGAGCTCGAACCCGACCTGCATCCCGTCTCGCGCGAACCCGTCCCGCCAGCGCCCGAGGAGCTCCATCTCCTCGACACATGGAGCGCACCACGTGGCCCACAGGTTGACCCATGTCCACGTGGTCCCTCGCACGCCGGCGGAAGCGCCCGTGACCTCCAGGCCGGGCAACGGGCGTAGGGGCGGGGCCGCGTAGGGCCGGGCGGCCGAGCCGCCGGCGGGGTAGGTCTTCTCGCAGAACGCGCTCTGCGCCGTCGCCGGTGATCCGGCCTGCCTTCGAACCCCGGCGAATCGCTCCGGGAGCCCATCGGCCGACGACGTGGTCCCGTCTCGACAGCCGGCGGCCAGAGCGAGCGCGAGGAACGTGGCGGCCGCGAGCGCTCGCCGCTCAGATGGCACAGTCGATCCAGGCGATGAACGCGCTGCGGTTGATGTCGGCGCGGCTGCAGGAGCCGGAGCGGGAGCGCTCCCAGCTGCAGAACCCGTCCGGCAGCTGCGCGAACTCCTCGCCCAGCCACAGCAGGCCGACCTCCTTCCTGAGATCCTCGTCGTGGAACTTCTGGTCGAGGTAGTCGAGCACGGCCTTCGCGCGGTCGCGGCTGAGCGCCTCGTTGTACTGCTCGTCGCCGTCCCGGCTGGCGCGGGAGACGACGAAGAAGAAGCTCGCCCCGCGCTGATCGCTCCAGGCGTTCTCGACGAGCCTGCGAGCAGCCGGGTCCAGCTCCGACTTCATGGCATCGAACTGCACGATGCGCGCGCGGTGCGCCAGCGGCTCGAAGATGGCGTTGAAGTCGGTGCCGGAGAGCGCGGCCACCTTCCTGGCCTGGAGCGGCTGGCATCCACGGCCCCCACCGCCGCCGTCGAGCAGGCCACACGCGCCCGCGACGCGACGCACGATCGCCTTCAGCTCCGGCGTGCAGTACGCGTCGTTCGCCACGCTCGCCGTCGCCACCTCGCGGGCCGCGCCCTCACTCGCCTCGAGTCGCGACTGGGCCGCTTGGGCAGACGTGATCACGAGCGCGAGCGGGATCGCGAGCGCCGCGGCGAGCAAGATCCAACGCTTGGAGCGGTCGTTCATCGCTCGGTCTCCTCGTCCGAAGGGCTCGGGGCGGCGGGAAGCGTGTCCGGGTCTGACGGCGACGGCCGGGACGGCTCCTCCCTGGTCTCGATGGGAGGAGCCTCCTCCACGGGAGCGGGCGGCGAAGGCTCCTCGGCGCCCGCGCTCGACGGAGCCGGCGACTCGAGCATCTTCCGGTCGGTGGGCCGTCCCGGCTCTGGCACCTCCACGAGAGGCTTCACGGCCACGGCTGCCCGGAGGTCTGCGCTCGGGGCTGGCGGAGGAGGAGGCGGAGGAGGAGGTTCGGCGGCGCGTCTCCTGGCGCGCTCCTGCCCGGCCTCGGGCGACAGCATGCGCGTCAGCGTGTACTCGAGGCCGAGATCGGTATCCTCGTCGCACATCCGGGCGCCGCCGACGAACAGCTGAGGCGTCAGCACCGGGATCGCGTTCGCGACGGCCCACCGCAGGCTCTTCGTGAGCTTGGTCTTGACGATGGCGCTGCCGAGGCACCCCTGGACGCCCGGGAACTCTCGCTCGATCTGGGCGCGCAGCGCGGCCTCGTCCCTGGCTCCGAGCGCGCGGAGATCCGACTGGTGGGCGAAGGCCCACTGGAGGACGGCGCCTGCGGCGGCGGCGTCCTTCGGTCCCGTGCCGACGCCCGCCGCGCAGAGCACGGCCTCGCTGACGGCGCAGGCGCCGGGGTGAACCGCCTCGGTCACCATCCAGTTGCAGGCCGAGTCCAGCGGGAACAGTACGCCCCTCAGGTCCAGGCGCTCGCCGAGCGAGCTCGCCGCGAGCCGCGCGTCGAATGCCTTGCAGGAGGTGCAGAGGGGATCGAGCACCTCGATGGACGGGGCTCCGCCCGTGTTCGGCGAGAGCGGGATCATGACGCCGGCGGGGTCCTCGGCGCGGACCAGGGAGCCGCAGCCCATCATCGAGGTCCTGGGATCGGGCTTCGGCGCGGAGACGACGTAGGCCAGCGTCAACGCCGCGACGAGGCCGACGCCCTCCACGAGCGCGAGCCCGAACCGCGCCTCGCCGGATGCGGGCCACGCGCGCTGCGCGCGATGCGCGAGCAAGGCGCCCGCGAAGCAGATCGCGCTCGCGACATAGATGCCGATGCAGACCTTGCAGAGGGCGTCCAGCTCGTGGACCGAGATGGCGGCGAAGACGACGGACGTCAGCACCGGCAACACGGCCGCGGCCAGCAGCAGCTTCGTCTCGTCGGAGGACGTGCGACCGCGCCAGAGCATCAGGGCGGTCCGGTAGACCAGGAACGCGAAGACGGCCATCGCCCACAGGCTGATGGGGATCCCGCCCCACAGGAGCTCGCGGAAGAACGAGCTGTAGGGGCTCATCATCACCGTCCTGCAGCCGCTCGCGGCGATCTCCGGGCCGGCGCCAGGGAGGAACGAGCAGTGGATGGCGTGCACCTGGCGATCGAGGTGCTGCATGAAATCGCTGGTGCTCAGGGCCGCGAAGAGCGCGCCAACCAGCGCTCCCGCGAGCGCGACGACGAGGGGCGCGGTGGGGAGAGCGCCTCGCCGAGGCGGACGGGGAGGGCCGATGCGCTGCCCGACGACGGGCGGCGGCTCACCGTGCAGATGCTCCGTGAACGCTGGATCGTGCGTGGCCATCGTGGTGACAAAGCAACTGGCGGTGTGACGGTCAAGGACCGTGCTGCGCCGTCGTGAGCCCTGCGCTCACAGTGCGCAGGGACTCAAGGTGTAGGGCCGTCTGCGCGCAGGAACACATCGAGCTGCCAGGAGTCGCCGCTCTAGAGTGCAGGCGTGCGGCAGCGACGAGGAGCAGCAGGAACTTCCCCGGGAGCGCGGTGGTCCTGGGCTCTCTCGCCCGCGGTCCTGGCGATCCTTGGCGCGTGCGTCGCCGAGCCGCCGCCCGCGCCTGCGCCGGCGCCGGCGCCAGCCGAAGTCGGCGAGCAATGCACGACCCCCGATACGCGTGCGTCGGATGACTGCGGCGCCTCGGTCCCCGTGTTCGAGGCGGGGCGGGAAGTCGGGCGCGTCTGTGTCGAGGACGTGCCGCGCTACGGGCTCACCATCCTGGACCTGTCCGACGACTGGGTGCCTCTGGTGTTCCGGGATCCGGACAACCTGGTGCAATTGCCGCAGCCTTACCGCGGAACCTATGTCGCGCTCGCCAACGAGGAGTATCCGCCGGGGCCCGAGGGCGACCGGGCGCGCCATGACGCGTTCCTGGAGCTCTACGGGATCTTCCCCAGCTTCCGGGTGCTGGCGGAGCGCCTCCTGGAGGAGGAACGCCACCAGTGCCACGCGGCCGTGGATCCGGCGCCGATCCAGGCGCTCACGACGACCCTCGAGCCATCTTCGGCCAAGCTCACGCCGTCTACGAGGGCCGCGCTCGCCGCGCTCGAGCAGCGGCTGATCTGCGAGCGGCTCCTGCCTGCAAGCGGCCGGCGGCCGCGGTGGCAGATCCAGGAAGCGCTCGAGACCTATCAGCGGAAGCACACGATCGTCTCTCGCGGCCTCCTGGATCGCGAGACCCGGAGGGCGCTCGCCGACGACAGCCGTGAGCTCGATTTCCGGGCCCTCCTCCGCTCGCTGCGGGCGCGCGTGATCGATGCCACCGGCCTCCTCGAGGACGGCACCGCGCTGGCGGCCCGCGGCACCGTCCTGGCGCGGCGCATCGACGGGGACGCCTTCTACGCGACCGATCACCACGACGCGCTCGAAGGGGGCGCGCCGGATCTGATCTCGCCCGCGACCGAGGCGGCGGCGACGGCGCTCGGATGGAACGATCCGCGCGCGGCGGCCGAGTTCTTTCGCGGGCGGGGGCCCGAGGCCACGCGCCAGCTCGCGGTCGCCGTGCGGCTGCCTCCCGTCCCCGCGTACCACGCCGAGCACATGGACCTCAGGGTGGAGATCGATCGCGGCGACGTGTGGTACGAGCTGCCGACGTGGCGTGGGAGCATCGCCCATCGGCCGACGCTCACCGTTTACGCGCTCACGTCCGGCGGCGAGGAGATCGCGCTCGTGCGCTGGCCGACCACCATCGGCGGGTGGAAGAAGGAAATGGGGCCCCGGGGCCGGGTCGGCCTCCGCTACAAGAACTCCGACGTGGGCAAGCGCATGTGGCGCGACCTCGTCGCGTCTCCGGCGTGGCTGCCGCCGCCCCAGACCCCGGCACGTGCGCTGGTGCGGCGGGCGCACGGCCCCAAGAAATGGATGCCCGAGACGGATCTCCTGGGTCCAGGATACGCGTCTGCGTACGGCCTCGTGATGCTCCCGCACCACCGCGCGTTGGAAGGCGCCGAGGGCGGCACGCTCTGGTACGACAACGGCATCCGCACTCACGGCTCCGTCAGCTACCATTCGATCCTGGGCAGCGAGAGCCACGGCTGTCACCGGCTGTTCAACCACGCGGCGGTGCAGCTCGCCTCGTTCCTCCTGCAGCACCGGCGGCACGTGCGCCATGGCCTCGTGGCCAAGCCGTTCACGCACGAGTTCACGTGGCGTGGCATCAAGCTGAGGCACCCCATCCCGTACCGGGGATACCGGTTCGAGCTGACGCCTCCGGTGGAGGTGGAGGTGCTTCAGGGGACGGTGCGCGGCAAGATCCGGCAGGTTCCGCAGCGGCTCGTCAGCCTTCTGCCGCGGCCGAGGCCGAAGGGGCCGCCACAAGGTGTCGTGGCGCCGATCGTCCCGCCGGAACCGGCGCCGCCCGCGCTGCGCTAGGGGTGCGGGATCGTTCGACCGTGCGATCTCGGCCCCGATGGGGCCGCCCGCAGCGGCGCCCTCCCGTTCGCGCAAGAGAAGACCGATGAACCCCGCGCTCACGCTCGCCGAGCTGACGGCCGCTGCTGACGAAGTCCACGCCGTCCTGCCGGCGACGCCGCAGTACGTCTGGCCGCTGCTCTGCGAGCGCGTGGGCGCCGAGGTGTGGGTGAAGCACGAGAATCACCTGCCGGTCGGCGCCTTCAAGGTCCGCGGGGGCCTCACCCTCATGCGGAGCCTCGCGGCCGCCGGCGTGCGCCACGTCATCGCCGCGACGCGCGGAAACCACGGCCAGAGCGTCGCGTTCGCTGCGCGTCGCTTCGGGGTCGGCGCGACCATCGTGGTGCCCGAGGGCAACAGCCCCGAGAAGAACGCGGCGATGCGCGCCCTCGGCGCGGAGCTCGTCGTGCGGGGCCGCGACTTCCAGGAGTCGCTCGAGCTCGCGCACGGGATCGCGTCGCAGACCGGCGCGCACTTCCTGCCCTCGTTCTCGATGGACCTCGTGCGAGGCGTCGCGTCGTACGCGCTCGAGCTGTTCGGCGCCGCCGGTGCGCTCGACGTCGTGTACGTGCCGATCGGGCTTGGCTCCGGCATCTGCGGGGTGGTCGCCGCGCGCGACGCGCTGGGGCTCCGCACGGAGGTCGTCGGAGTCGTGGCGGAGCGCGCCGCGTGCTACGCGCAGTCCTTCGCTGCGGGCCGCGCGATCGCGACCGAGTCCGCCGACACCGTCGCGGACGGCATCGCCTGCCGGGTCCCGAACGAAGAGGCGCTGGCGATCATCCTGCGTCGCGTCTCGCGCGTCGTCACCGTCACCGAGGAGGAGATCCGATCCGCGGTGTGCCACTACTTCACCGACACGCACAACGTCGCCGAGGGCGCCGGTGCCGCGCCGCTCGCTGCCGCGCTCGCGGAGGGAGCGCGCGTCCGCGGCCGTCGCATCGGGCTCGTGCTGTCCGGCGGCAACGTGGATCTCGCGCTGTTCCGGGACATCGCGCGCACGGCCTCCGCGCCGTGACGCGGCACTCGTGTGAGCCGTCGCGGCGTACGCCGGAGCGCGTCATGCAGTGGCGCGGGCGAGTCCCCGAGCGTGCCCGAGCGCCTGCGTGACCGCGTCGAGGAGCTCCTGGATGCGGAACGGCTTCTGGAGCTGGCGCGTCGACGAGAGCTCTTGCACCGGCACCAGCGCCGACGCGACGACGACGGGGATCTCGCACAGCTCCGGATCGCGCAGCTGCGTGAGCCGGAAGGCGATGCCGTCCATCACCGGCATCGTGATGTCGAGCAGGATCAGGTCGGGGAGCGCGCCGCCGCGACGGAGCTGGGCGAGCGCGTCGTCGCCGTTCACCGCGGTCTGGATCTCGTACCCCTCGTAGCTCAGGATGAGCGAGATCACCTCGCGAATGGCTGCTTCGTCCTCGACGACCATCACCGTGGGGCTCGCCATGACGTTCATCCCCCGTCCACGACCGCGACGGTCGGTGGACTCGCCAGATCCCTGCTTCTGACGATCCGTCGGCGTGCGAGGCGTCTCGTTACGCGCTGGCGTCGGCTCCACGAAGACGAAGCGCCCCGGGTGGCCCCGAGGCGCCGAGCGCTTCGCCGTGCTCGAGCCTAGGCAGGCCCTCGTGTCGCGCGCGCCGCGCCGACCTCGGAGAGCTCCACCCCGAGATAGCGCAGGATGCGCAGCTGGTGCGTCGAGAGCCCCCGCAGCGCGATCCGGCGGTGCTCGCTGCTCCCGACCAGCCGCGCGAGCGTGGCGACGCCGACCTCGTCGAACCCTCGCACGAGCGAGACGTCGATCACGAAGTCCCGCTCGGACTCACGGTGTATGTGGCCGAGGAGCTCGCGAGCGGCATCGGCGTCGAAGGTGCCGAGCAGGCGAAGGACGCGGCGACCTCCCTCGACCCAGCGGTTCAGATGGATTCCGGACATGGCGGCCCTCGTCACTTCCGGCTGATGGTGGCGATCGCCACGCTCGCGGCCGCCGCGCCTGCCTTGGCGATGTCCTCGTCCTCCTGCGGAGTGTTGCCGCTCACTCCGATGGCCCCGATCACGACGCCCTCGTGAACGATCGGGATCCCACCCTGCAGCGGCGTGGCTCCGGTCAACGCGAGCGCGGCGACCCGCCCATCGCGGATCTGATCCTCGAAGACCTTGCTCGGACGCCGGAAGATGGCAGCGGTGCGGGCCTTTCCGACCCCCACCTCGACGCTCGCCACCTGTGTGTCGTCGAGCCGGTGCAGGACGAGCAGGTGTCCGGCGTCGTCCACGACCGCGATGACGACGGTGGCCCCACGCTTCCTGGCCTCGGCCTCCGCGGCGTCCGCCGTGCGCCTCGCGACCGCGAGCGTCAGGACCCTCTTCGTCGGCAGATCCGCTCGGGCGCCGCTGGAAGCGGCTGCGAGCAGCACGGCGGCAATGACCCCTCTGTACGATGGCATCGACATTCCTCCGGGCCGGCTCGAGAGCTCGGCTGCGCAGCCAGTGCCACGATCCCGGCGGGCCGTTACGCCGCCGGATCCCGGGTCTCGTCTCCGGATTGCGTGCCGCGCGTGCGGAGGAGCGGGCGCTGGGTCTGGGTCGCCGCAGGGAAGCGCGCTCCGAGCCCCGATGGGTCCCTGGGCGAAGCGCCGTGGACCGCCCTATGTGTCACTCGCTCCCCAGGCGCTGGGAGGCTGCCATGCCGATCCAGTGGACGAAGAACCTCCGCCTCGGAATCCCCGAGCTGGACGCGCAGCACCTGGAGCTCGACGGGTTCCTCGCGCTCGTGCACGACGCGATCTGCGAGGGCCGCGTGCCCGATGTCCCGGCGGTGCTGGAAGGCGTCCGGAGCTGCTCCTCTCGCCACTTCGCGTGCGAGGAGGCTCACATGGCGGGGTTGGGCTATCCAGCCCTGGAGGAACACCGCGCCCGACACCGGGAGTTCACGGAGCAGCTCGCACGATTCGAGGAGGCGAGCATGCGCGAGGGCGCGACGACGCGGCTCGCGATCGAGATCGGGAATTCGCTCGCGCGCTGGGTGCGCGAGCACCAGCGCTACGATCTCCAGTTCGCGGCGCACGTGCGGGAGACGAACAGGATGGCTCCCGGGGAGATGGAGCCATGAAGCGGACCAACGTCAGGAACGAGCGCCTGGTCGCTCTGCTGCTGTTCGGGCTGCTCCTCTTCAACTACCCGCTCCTCGCGATGTTCAACGCGCCCGACCTGGTCCTCGGCATACCGAAGCTGTACCTGTACCTCTTCGTCGCGTGGGCAGCCCTCATCGCGGGGGCAGCCCTCATCCTCCGGCTGACCGATCAGGACGACGGCGACGTGCGGGGCGAGCCCGCCCGCGCGCGGCGAGCGACGCAGCCTCGGTGAGGCGAGATCGTGCTCCGGGACTGGGTCGTCATCTCCGTCGCGTCCGCGTACCTGGGCCTCCTCTTCGCGATCGCGTACTACGCGGACCGGCGCGCGGACCACGGAAGGAGCCTCATCGCGAACCCGTACATCTACTCGCTCTCGCTCGCGGTGTACGCGACGGCGTGGACGTTCTACGGATCCGTCGGGCGCGCCGTCTCGACGGGGGTCGGGTTCCTGCCGATCTACATCGGCCCCACGCTCATGTGCGTGCTGTGGTGGATCCTTCTCCGCAAGATGATCCTCATCAGCAAGGTTCACCGGATCACCTCGCTCGCGGACTTCATCGCCTCGCGGTACGGGAAGAGCGCGCTCGTCGCGGGGCTCGTCACCGTGATCGCGGTGATCGGGATCCTTCCGTACATCTCCTTGCAGCTCAAGGCGATCTCCACCGCCTTCCAGATCGTCCACTCCCATGACGTGGAGGTCCTCCGTGCCTCGCGCGAAGGGCCCTTCATCGCCGACACCGCCTTCTACGTGGCGCTCATCCTCGCCGCGTTCACGATCATCTTCGGGACGCGCCACCTCGATGCCTCCGAGAGGCACGAAGGGATGGTTGCGGCGATCGCCTTCGAGTCGCTCGTGAAGCTCATCGCGTTCCTCGCGGTGGGCGCGTTCGTGACCTACGGGATGTTCGACGGGTTCGGGGACGTGTTCACGCGCGCCCGAGCGCTGCCCCGCGTCGAGGAGCTGTTCGTCATCGGGGGCTCGGGCGACGCGCACGCGGGCATCCTGGCGTCGCTCTACTCGGCGTCGTTCTTCTCGATGCTCGCGATCATGTTCCTGCCTCGGCAGTTCCAGGTCTCGGTGGTCGAGAACGTGGACGTGAACCATGTGAAGACCGCGATCTGGCTGTTCCCGCTGTACATGCTCGTCATCAACCTCTTCGTTCCGGCGATCGCGTTCGGCGGAATGCTGCACTTCGCCGGCGCCTCGGTCGACCCGGACACGTACGTGCTCACGCTGCCGCTCGCGAATGGCCACAACGGGCTCGGGCTGCTCGTGTTCATCGGCGGCCTCTCCGCCGCGACCGGCATGGTCATCGTCGAGACCATCGCGCTCTCCACCATGGTCTGCAACGACCTCGCGATGCCGCTCCTGCTCCGCTGGCGCGCGCTGCGCCTGAACGAACGGAAGGACCTCACCGGGCTTCTCCTCGGCATCCGCCGCGCGGCGATCCTGGTGATGCTGCTCCTCGGCTATCTCTACTTCCGGGTCGCGGGCGAGGCGTACGCGCTCGTGTCGATCGGCCTCATCTCCTTCGCCGCGGTGGCGCAGTTCGCGCCCGCGTGCCTGGGCGGCCTCTTCTGGAAGGGCGGGACGCGCGCCGGCGCGCTCGCTGGCCTCTCTGCCGGGTTCATCGTGTGGCTCTACACGCTGCTCGTCCCGGCGTTCGCGCGATCGGGGTGGGTCCCCATGAGCCTCGTCGACGCGGGACCGTTCGGGATCGAGCTCCTGAGGCCCCTCCAGCTCCTCGGGCTCACGGGCCTCGACCAGATCACGCACGGGATGATCTGGTCCATGCTCGCGAACGTGGGCGCCTACGTCGCGACCTCACTGGCGACCACCCAGAGCGCCGTCGAGCACAGCCAGGCGACGCTGTTCGTGGACGCGTTCAAGCACTCCGTCGTGGGAACCGGATCGCTCTTCTGGCGGGGCGGAGTCTCGGTCCAGGAGCTGCGCGCGCTCCTCGCCCGGTTCCTGGGCGCGGAGAAGGCGGACGACACCCTCGACAGCTACGCCCGGCAACGCCGGCTCCGGTCCGCATGGGAGGTCGAGGCGGACGCGAACCTCATCCAGTTCGCGGAGACGAAGCTGGCGGGCGCGATCGGTGGGGCGTCCGCGCACGCGATGGTGGCGTCCGTGGTCAAGGAGGCCCCGCTCAGCATGGATGAGGTGATGTCCATCCTCGACGAGGCCTCGCAGATCATGAAGTACAGCCGGGAGCTCGAGCAGAAGTCGCGCGAGCTCGCGAGCGCGTACTCGGAGCTCCGGAGCGCGAACGAGCGGCTCAAGGAGCTCGACAAGATGAAGGATGACTTCGTCTCGCACGTCTCGCACGAGCTCCGCACCCCGCTCACCTCGATCCGATCCTTCTCCGAGATCCTCCAGGACTATCCGCAGCTCGACGCTCCGACCCGGTCCAAGTACCTGTCCGTCATCATCCAGGAGGCCGAGCGGCTCACGCGCCTCATCAACCAGGTCCTCGACCTCTCGAAGATCGAGGCCGGCCGCGCAGAGTGGCAGATGGAGGACGTGAACCCGCGAGAGGTGATCGACCACGCCGTGGCGGCGACGAGCCGGCTCTTCGCCGAGAAGGCGGCGACGCTGGAGGTCGATCTGCCGGCCGACGTCCCGCGGATCGTCGCCGACCGTGACCGCCTCGTGCAGGTCGTGATCAACCTCCTCTCGAACGCGGCGAAGTTCTGCGCGGACCCCGGCGGCCGGGTCTCCGTATCGCTTCGCGTGCTGGCCGACGGGATCCGCGTCGACGTGCGCGACAATGGGATGGGGATCGCGCCGAAGGACCACGAGGTCATCTTCGAGAAGTTTCGCCAGGCCGGCGACACGTTGACCGCGAAGCCGAGGGGGACCGGTCTCGGGCTGCCGATCAGCCGCGAGATCATCAAACATCTCGGCGGCCGCCTCTGGGTCGAGAGCGAGCTCGGGAAGGGCGCCACGTTCTCGTTCGTCGTCCCGCTCGTGCGGCGGGCCGAGGCCGGCGGGGAGGCGGGGGAAGAGAAGGAGACCGAAGCGTTCGGCGCGCGCATGGCGCAGGCCAAGGCCCATTGAGCGGAGCCAGTATGCCGAAGAAGGTCCTCATCGCAGACGACGAGTCGAACATCGTGATGTCGCTCCAGTTCCTCATGGAGGCTGCAGGGTACGAGGTGCGGACCGTGGCTGACGGCGAGGCGGCGCTCCAGGTGCTCCGCGAGTTCCGCCCAGATCTCGTGCTGCTCGACGTGATGATGCCGAAGAAGAACGGCTACGAGATCTGCCAGGCCATGCGCGAGATGCCCGCCCTGCAGGGGACGAAGGTGGTGATGCTCACGGCGAAGGGGCGTGAGATCGACGCCGAGAAGGGGCTCGCCCTCGGCGCGGACGCGTACGTCACGAAGCCGTTCGCCACGAAGGATCTCGTCGCCAAGGTGAAGGCGATGCTCGGCGACACGTGATGGCGCAGAGGGCAAAGGCAAAGTTCGCGTTCGTCCTCCTGGGATCACTCGCCCTCGCGTTCAGCTCGGCCGCGCTCGTCTCGACGGCCGTCTGGGCCGGCCTCGGGTCGCAGGAGCGCGCTACCCTCAGCGCAGCGGTGACGGAGCACGCGGGGCCGCTGATGGGTCTCGCGGTCGCGTTGCTGGGCGGTCACTGGATATTGCTCTGGCTCCTGTTCGAGAAGTACGTGGCCGCGCCGCTCGCGCTCGCGCAGGGCACCCGCCTCCTCACCCACGGGAACCCATCATACCGGCTCGAGCAGGTGGGCGGATCGGAGATGCGGGAGCTCGCCCGCGCGATCAATGCGCTCGCCGACGAGCACGAGGCCCTCGGGCGTGAGGTCGAGGCGAGGATAGCGGACGCGCAGAAGAAGGTGCACGAGGAGCGGGACCGGCTGGCGGCCATCATCTCCGAGGCGACGCAAGCGGTGCTCGTCTGCAACCTCGAGGGGCGCATCCTCCTCTACAACCGCCAGGCGAGGCAGCTCCTCGGGCATGCGGCGGGCGCGAGCTCGGCGGTCGCCGAGGCCGGCCTCGTGGGGCTCGGGCGATCCGTGTTCGCGATCCTCGAGCGGAGCCTCGTCGCCCACGCGCTGGAGACCGTACAGGCGCGCCTGGCGAAGGCGACGCCCTCCTCCGTCGCGAGCTTCGTCACCGCCACGGGGGGACAGCTCCTGCGCGTACACCTCGCGCCCGTCCTCCGCGGCGCGCGCGGAACGCCGGATGCCGAGGACCAGACGGACCGCGGCTCTGGGGAGAGCACCATCACGGGTTTCGTGCTCCGCATCGACGACGTCACGAAGGCGATGCAGGCCGGGAGCCGCACGGAGGCCGTCCTGCAGGCGCTCACGGACGCCAGCCGGCGCGCGCTCGCGAACATCCGCGCGGCGGTGGAGACCCTTCTCGCCTTCCCGGGCATGGAGCTGGAGACGCAGGCCCGGTTCGTCCGCGTCATTCACGAGGAGGCGGCGGCGCTCTCGGCGACCATCGACCGGACCGCGCCCGACCGGACGTCGCTCAGTTCCGAGTGGCTGCTCGAGGACATGCTGGGGGCTGACCTCGTCTCCGCGGCGCGCTCGCGCATCGAGAGCACCCTCGGGCTCTCGACCGTCCTCGATGCGATCGATCCCGCGGTCTGGCTCAGGGTCGACAGCTACGCGCTGGTGCGAGCGATCGTCTCGATCGCGGCCCGGCTGAAGCGCGAGGGCGTCCGGGAGCTGCGGATCGCGCTCCAGCCGGCCGGGCGGCGCGCGCACCTCGACCTCGTCTGGTCCGGCGCCGAAGTCGCGACCGAGACGCTCGCGCGCTGGGAGGACCAGCCGCTCGAGACCAACGGTGAGCTGGTTCCGCTCACGTTGAAGCAGGTCGTCGAGCGCCACGATGGCGCCGTGTGGTACCAGGCGAGCCGGGCCTCCACGACCGGCTTCTTCCGGCTGGTCGTCCCGGTGATGGAGGCCGAGCAGAAGCCGCTCGCGCTCCCCGTCACCGCCCGCGGCCGGCCCGAGTACTACGACTTCGACCTGTTCCACCAGGCAGGACAGACGCCGGAGCTCGACGAGCGGAAGCTCGTGGGGCTCGCGTACACCGTGTTCGACACCGAGACGACCGGGCTCTCCCCCTCGGACGGCGACGAGATCATCTCCGTCGGCGCGGTGCGCATCGTGAATGGGCGGCTCCTGCACCAGGAGGCGTTCGAGCAATTCGTGGATCCCAGGAGACCCGTTTCGCTCGAGACGGTCCGGATCACTGGCATCGATCCCGCCCTCCTCGCGGGGAAGCCGCCGATCGACCAGGTCCTCCCGCAGTTCCACCGCTTCTGCGAGGACACCGTGCTCGTGGCGCACAACGGGGCGTTCGACATGCGCTTCCTGCAGCTCAAGGAGGCGGTGGCCGGCGTCCGCTTCACGCACCCGGTCCTCGACACCATGCTCCTCGCCGCGGTGATCCAGCCGAACCTCCCGCCCACCGGTCTCGAGGGGATCGCGGAGCGGTTCGGCGTGCCCGTGCTCGGGCGGCACACCGCGCTCGGCGACGCGATCATGACGGGAGAGATCTTCCTCAAGATGCTGCCACTCCTCGCCGAGCAGGGGATCGTGACGCTTCGTGACGCTCGGGAGGCGTCGCAGCGGACCTATCTCGCGCGAGCGAAGTACTGACGCTTTCGACTCGGCGATCGAAGGCACCCGCAACAGTCACGGCAGGGCGCCCACGACGCGATCAACCGCCGCTCGCGCGGATGCGTCGCGGCAGGACCACCCGATCCACCCCGCAGGCCACCGCGTGCCGCTCGAGGCACGCGACGAGCGCGGTGCGATCGAGCTCGCCGCCCGGTTCCGCCCAGACCGCGCGGATCCGGAGCGCGCCCTTCGCGACGGCGCCCTCGAGGCGGCCCACCAGCGCGTCGCCGCGAAGGAGCGGGCAGACGTACCAGCCGAAGCGCCGCAGGTGCGCCGGCCGGTAGACCTCCCAGGCGTAATCGAAGCCGAACGCCGCGCGGACCAGGGCGCGATCCCAGATGAGCGGATCGAGCGGTCCGAGGAGCCGGATCCTTCCGTCGGGCGCGGGATGCCTGCGGGCGGCGAGGCCGCGCGGCGCGAGGTACGTGCGCGTCGAGCCCACCACCTGCACCTCCTCCACGGCGCCCTCGGCGAGGAGCGCCTCGGGGATCGACGCACGCCGCGCGGGGTCGAGCATCGACCAGGTCGCGCCTCCGGCGCGGGAGAGGAGCCCGGCGGCCTCGATGCGCTCGAGGAGCGCCCAGCGCCGGAAGGCCTCGACGCGCTCCTCGACGGTCCGGCCGGGCGGGTGGACTCGCCGCCGTGCCGCATCCGGCAACGCGCGCTCCGGCACGTCGTACAGCTTGCCGCGCGGACCGCGCCCGCAGACCACGACCTCGCAGCGCGTCTGCAGCACCTCGAGGGCCATCTTCGCGGCCCGCGGCGTGCCTCTCCAGCCGCTCCAGTCGAGCGGCTCGACGCGCCCGTGGTCGGAGAGGTCGTCGGCGGCGACCGGTCCACGCTCCCGGACCTCGTCGAGCACCTTCTCGACCACGCCGGATGGCAGGCGGCGCAGCCGCTCGGCGTGCGACCACCAAGGCGCCTCGATCGCGAGCTCCGCCCGATACCAGGGGAACGCGTCCGCCGGCAGCAGGCAGCGCTCCTTCGCGAAGTGCTCGAAGGCATGACCGGGGAGGAGGTGCCGGTACACGTCGCCCTTCGCGATGCCGTCCACGCGCGCGAGCGCCACGAGGTCGGCATTGGTGCCGAGCGGATCGAGCGGATCGAGCTGGATGCAGCGTAGCCGCGCGAGGAGCGCGCGGACCCCCGCAGGGCCCGGCGGAAGCTCCGGCGCGGCGAGGGCGTGGTGGCCGACCAGGAAGGCGCGGGCCTCGGCCGGCGTGAGCGCCGTCGCCGCTCGGCGAGGGCGAGCGCGCCGGGGCGCATGGGCGTCCATGGCGAGGTTCTATCGTCGAAGCCGCCTGCGGACCAGCCGCTCCTCGAGCGCGGCGCTTCGAGCGCGGAAGTGCCGCTCCCGCGCTACTGCACGCAGGCTGGTGGAAGCGTGCACAGCGCCTGCGCGGTCGCGAGCATGCAGATGTCCGGACTCGCCCCAGAGCAGATCGGCGCCGAGAAGTCGCCCTCGAGCGAGCTCCCGTCCTGGAACGTGAGGGACACGCGACCGGTGACGGAGGACGCCGTGACCTGGTCGAGCCGCACCGTGCCTCCCTGCACCGTCGGGCTCGGTGCGCCCGCGCAGCTCGGATCCGTGGCGAGGGCCTGGCCGAACGCGACGGTGAGGAGGCCGGTGCCGTCGGGAATGGCCGTCGTGGGGCTCGCGGTCACCGTGTACGTCCCCAGGCTGAGCGCAGGCTCCGTGCCCGTCGGGTTTATCTTCGCGAGGATGACGGTGACGTTCTGCGCGTTCGCGTGGAGCCTGCACTGGCTGCTCGCGTAATCGCCGCAGGCATCGGCGTACGAGGTGAAGTCGAGCGCGAGCGCCTTCACGCCGACGCTGACGTCGATGCCGCCCACCGGGACCGTGCAGGGGGTTGCGCCGGTCCCGGCCGGGATCGTCCTCACCTCGCGGGGGGTGAAGGGGCGGCCGCCGATCGTCCCCGAGGGGCCGCCGCCGCCATCGTCGTTGGAGCTGCCGCAAGCCAGCACGAGCACGGACACGACGAGGAGCCTGCGCATGGTCACCTCTCCTGGCGTGAAACCTTAGAGCGTGGTGCGGCGCTCGCAATGGGCACGGTGGAGCGGCCGCACCCGGGATGCGTCACGGAAGGGCGAGACACTCGGACACGGAGGGTGACGGAGGCGTCTCGGGGCTCACCCGCGCGGAGCCGCCACCCTCGATCGAGACGACGTAGACACCCCCCGTAGCGGCGCCGTTCGAGATCTGCACCGCGTCGGCGGGGTTGCCGGCCCCGCCGAAGTCGATCGTGCCGGTGATGGGAGAGGTGGCGGCGCCGTCCGGCGAGAGCGGCTGGAGGACGAACGTCATCACGCCCGACATGTGGCCATCGCCGCCCGAGTCCGCGTCGGTGATCTGCGGCCCGTCCACCCGGGCGCCGCCCATGTCCTCGAAGGTCGAGTAGGTGATGGTGGTCGTGTTGTGGGTGTAGCCGCTCAGGGACACGTGCAGGCTCCCCGCGACCGTCCCGACGTAGGTCGCCGGACGCTGGTACTGGGTCATGCCGGGCCCGCCGAATCCGATGATGCGGACCTCGGAGCTGCGGATGCCGAGGTTCGCGATCTGGAACGCGCAGGCGGCATCCCGGGACGTCGTGGTGCCGAGCCGGGCGAGCGCGCCGCCGAACGCGAGATACGTTCCATCCAGCGCGGCGTCCCCGGCGAGCACGAGCCGGCTGCCGTCTCGCCTCACCGTGGCCTCGATCGTGCGCCGAACGTCCGCCCGCCACGCGCCGCGCCGGCTGAGGAGCGACGTGGAGCGCTCGTCCGGCAGCGTGTACTCTCGCTCGACCCGCAGCGTCGCCTCGCCGCCGCTGCCGACCTCCGTCCACGTTCCCTGGAGCGTGACCGCCGAGGTGCCGCACGAGATCGGCATCTGCAGCGCGGTGAAGGCGAACGGGGCCGAGCCGTCGTCTCCCGGCTTCCCCACCAGCAGGACCCGGACCTCCGTCCCGGCGGCTGCGATCCAGGTGTCGCCGGCGACGCGCGCCGTGACGTCGAGCTTCTGCGCGACCTCTGCGTACGGGCCGCAGGCACCGAGCGCGAGCGCGAGCAGGGCGGTCCCGGCGCGGCAGCGCCGGGAAGTGCTCGGCGAGGCGGCCCCGTCGCGGCCGGCGGCCGGCCTCACGGGGAGACCCCCAGGCCGAGGAGGAGCCCTGTGCTGAGGGTGAACCCGTGCGCGAGGTCGTCGGCGCGTAGCGGATCGTATAGATCGAAGGCGGCGGCGCAGTACGCGCCGACCGTGATGGGCTGCGAGAAGCTGTGGTCGCCCCGTCTCCATCGCAGGACCGCTCCGGCGCCGAGACCGAGCGGGAGGGCGGAGAAGTCGCGGTAGCCGGCCTTCCCCGGGAGGTAGACCAGGGTCGCGTGCAGGCCGGGCCCGGCCTCCGCCTCCAGGTCGGGGCGCACCGACCAGCGCCACTGCCAGCCGAGGAGGAGGTCTGCCCCCGCTCTCCGCCGGTAGTAGTCGCCGGTGGCGTACACGCTGCCGTCCTGTCGCGCCTGGAGCGGGAGGAGGGCGAACACGTGCACGAACGGGCCGCGAGCGCCGAGCGACCCGAGGTAGCCGACGCTCCCCGAGAAGAACGTGTACTGGCTCCCTTCCTCGCTGAAGAAGGTCGTCGCGTGAGGCCCGAGGGCGAGCGCGTGTCGTGATCCATGGTGTTCGCCGCGGCGCTCGTCGGCCTCGAGCCCCGAGGGCGCCCCCGCGTTCGCCCAGGCGGGAGCGGGGCCGCCGAGCGCTGCGAGGGTGAGGGCGAGGGCGACGGGTGCTCCACTCACCGGAGGGCCTCCGCGTACGCCCGCCGCGCGGCGGAGAGCGCCTTCGCGTCGAGCGGCTCGAAGCGCGACATCCTGATCCCGGCGAGCGCCTGGGATCCCGCAGGATCAGACGGGAGCTCGCGGAGCGCGGCGCGGACCTTCTCCCACCGCGCCGGCGCCACGCGCCGATCGACCGCGGCGAGGATCCCCACCGGGAGCACCGGGGAGCGTGCGACCACCTCCAGCTCCGACGCGAGCGGGAGCGTCGGCAGCGCCGCCTCCTGGGCTCCGTCGAGGAGGACCGCGACCTGCTCTCCCGCGGCAGCCCGCCGGAGCGCCGACAGCACGGCGGACGATTGCACGACCCGCACGTTCGCGGGCAGCCGTCCCCAGCCGCCGAGCGCCGGTCCGCGCACGAATCCAGGCGAGAAGCCGGCGGAGGACAGGATGGTGAAGCCGTCGAGCGAGCCCGGCGCCGTGATGCGTCCTCTGCGGGCCACGAGACTCCAGCGCTCTCCCCCGGCGCGACCCTGCGGGACGGGCTGGATCTCGGCCCGGAGCGCGAGCGACTTCTCGTGCTTCAGGAAGAACGGCAGGGACACGATCGCCAGGGAGGCATCGGCGGCGCGCAGGCGTGCGATTCCGGCTTCCTCGCTCGCCGCGTACGTCGCCCCCAGCTCGCCGGCGGGCAAGCTCGCCTTCGCGGCGAGGGCGGCGGCGAAGGCATCCATCGCCGGCTGCGCCTCCTCCGTCGTGCCGGGTGCCCCCGGCGCGCAGAAGACGATCTTGGCTCGGGCCTCGGCGGCGAGCGCGGTCACGGCTAGGATCGAGGCCGCGAGCGCGGCGGCCGTCCCACGGTGTCGGGCGGTGCTCACCCCCAGAAAATAGACCGTCTCCGCGGCTCGAGCGGGGCCCAAGAGGTACGGTCGGTCCATTCGCGTGGCCTCGCTATGGAAAGTGCATGCGTCCCTCCACCGCGGTGCGGCTCAGCACCACCTTCGAGCTCGTATCCCGGCGGAGGCCGCGGCGATGAGCCCATGGCTGTCCCGCGTGTTCACGCGGATCGTCGCGCTGCGCACGGCGATCCTCGCCGCGTATGCGCTGCTGCTCGCGGTGGCCGTCGCGCTCGCATCGGGGATCCGATCGGACGCGGGCATCTCCGGGCTCATCGTCCCATCGGATCCCGACTACATCGCGACGCGCGACTTCGAGGCGATCTTCCCCGAGCGCCCGGTCGTGATCCTCCTCCTCGAGGCGGCCGACCCCTGGCGTCCGGAGGTGCTCGCGGAGACGGAGGCGCTCGAGGGCGCGCTCCGCGCGATTCCCGGCGTCTCGCCATACTCGGCGCTCGACGTCTACCGCCGCACGCACCCGGGGTTCACCCCGACCGCGGAGAACTCCGCGGCTTACCGCGCCTTCGCGACCGGGACCTCCTTCTTCCGCCGTCAGGGGCTCATCGGCGACTCCTTCCAGGGCCTGGCGGTGGCGCTCGACGCCGATGACGCCGCTCGGCGCGACGCGCTCCTCGCCGCGGTCGACGACGCGATCGACCGCCTGCCGCGCCACGGCGTGCACGACGTGAGGCGGATCGGCGCGCCGTACGTGGAGGCCTGGATCGAGCAGGCCTCTCGCGAGGCGTCGATCCGGTGGTTCCCCGTGTTCGGGCTCTTCGTCGTGGCGCTCGTGCTCTTCCTCTACCGCTCGTGGCGCACGCTGCTCGCCATCGTCCTCACCCTCGCAACCGCCGTCGCGCTCGCCGTCGCCGCCGGGCGGCTCCTGGGGTTCACGTTCACGGTGGTCTCGGCGCTCGTCCCGCTCACGGTGATGGTGACGACGCTCGCGAACCTCGTCTACGTACAGTCGCGGTTCGTCGACCAGCCGGAGGGCACCGACGTTGCCGCGCACCAGCTCTTCGCGCTCGGGAACAAGTTCCTCCCCGTCACCGCGTCGACGCTCGCGGCCGTGCTCGGCTTCGCCGCGCTGGCCGTCTCGAGGATCCGCCCCATCCGCGAGATGGGCCTGTGGACCGCCACCGGGCTCGCCCTCTCGTGGGTGACGGTCTTCACGCTCTTCCCCGCGCTGCAGAAGGCGCTCCGGACCCCCACCGGCCGCGCCGTCCCGGTGCGCACCCGGCTGTACGACCGGCTCGCGGCGGCGCTCCCGTCCTTCACCTGGCGGTTCCGCTGGGTGCTCGTCCCGGCCGCGCTGGCGCTCGCGGCGGCCGGGGTCGTGGCGGTCGCCGGCGTGCCAGGAAGGCTCGCGCCGATGAAGGTGGGCGTGGACGTGCTCGACTACGTGGACGCGTCGCTCCCCATCCACCGGGACATGGTCCGCTACCGCGAGCAGGTGGGAGGGCTCAACGTGGCGCGGGTCTGGGTGACGACCACCCCCGGGGCGGTCACCGACCCGGCGGTGCTGCACGGCCTCGACCGCTTCGCCGCCGCGATCGAGCGCGAGCCGGACGTCACGTCCGTCGTCGGTCCGACGACGTTCCTGCGGATGCGCCGCTACCTCGCGACGGGCGATGACACGCTCCCCGCGGACCCGCAGGCGTTCGCGGCGCTCGCGGGCGACGTCGAGCAGCTCCTGCTCGGCGAGCCCGAGCTCCGCGCGTTCGTCGACGCGGGCTCGCTCTCGAACGCGCAGCTCACGGTGGTGTTCCGCGGCACGGAGGAGCGGGACTTCCGGGCGCTCGAGGCCGCGCTCCGGGCCGACTGGGGGCGCACCGCCGGCGGCGATCCGGCCCTCGGCGGCGCGGCGATGCGCGTCGTCGGCGAGTCGCTGCTCCAGGCGAAGGTCGGGGCGAGCCTGGTGCCCACGCTCGCGGAGAGCCTGGCGATCACCGCCGCGCTGATCTTCGTGGTCTTCCTGTTCGTGTTCCGCAGCGCCTCAGCGCGGCTCATGGCGATGATCCCCTCCGTCTTCGCGATCCTCGTCACCTTCCTCGGGATGCGGCTCACCGGCACGCCGCTCAACGTCGCCACGATCCTCATCGCCACCACGGTGCTCGGGACGACCGAGAACGACCAGATCCACTTCTTCCACCACCTGCACGAGGGGGAGGGGGAGGGAGGGCTCGACGGCGCGCTCCGCCACGCGCTCCGCGTCTCGGGGCGGGCCATCGCGTTCGCGACGCTCATCAACGCGGCCGGATTCCTGGGCCTCTCGTTCTCGAGCTTCCCGCCGATCCGGCAGTTCGGGGTGGTGACCTCGGCGGCGTTCCTGCTCGCGATGATCGCCGACTTCACCGCGCTCCCTGCGGCGCTCTGGATCGCGCGGCGCGAGCGACCCCGCGGGTCGCCCGCTCAGCCAGCCGCGGCGGCCTCCCGCCCCGCCACGCGCAGGTAGAGCTCCTCGAGGCGCCGGACCGAGTCCTCGAAGCGGTAGCTCCCCGCGAGCGCGAGGCACCGCGGGCGCGCCTCGCGCAGGCGCTCCGGCGCTTCGAAGAGGAGGTCGAGCCGGCGCGCCAGGTCGCCTGCGTCGCCCGGCTCGAACAGGAAGTCGTCCGAGATCGCGAACTGCGGCGCCGCGCTGCGCGCCGACCGTGCGACGAGGGCGGGCGTGCCGCACGCGAGCGCCTCGAGGACGGCCATCCCCTCGAGCTCGACCTCGGAGGAGTGCACGAGGAGGTCGGCGGTGACGAGGAGGCGACGGAGCTCGGCCTCGCTGACGAAGCCGAGCTCGGCGGGCACCGGAAGCGCAGCCGCCCGGCGCCGGATCTCCGCCTCGTCCGGCCCGCGCCCCGTGACGACGAGCTGGATCCGGTCGGCGTGGCGGGATCGGCGGACGCCCTCGATGGTGACGTCGAGCCGCTTCTCGCGCGCGAGCCGGCCCACCGCGAGCACGAGGAGCTTTCCGCGGTGCCGCTCGTGCCGCTCGAGCGGCTCGGGGCCCAGGCCGGGCGCGATCCCGTTCGAGATCACCTCGGCGGGCGCTCGCAGCCCGTGGGCCCGGAGCTCCTCGAGCGCGAAGCGGCTCGGGCACACCACCGACGCCGAACGATCGTAGAGCCTGCGCACGAAGAGCCGGTACGTCCAGTCGACGAGTCGCGGCGAGCGGAGGCCGATGTTGTAGAGCAGGTTCTCGGGCTGCACGTGGAACGCCGACACGAGCGGCGTGCCGACTGCATTCGCGATCGCCGCAGCGCGCATCCCGAGCCAGAAGGGAAACTGCACGTGGACCACGTCCACGCGCCGGAAAAGGTCCTCGAGCGTCCGGCGCCGCGGAACCGCGAAGACGAAGCCCATCTCGCGCATCACCCCGCCGAAGATCGGCGGGTAGAAGGCCGGGAGCGCGACGCTCCCGTCGCCCGTGACGCCCGCCGCGACGACCGTGACGTCGTGCCGCTCCCGGAGCGCGTCCACGAACCGACGTGCCGATCTGACCCCGCCGGCGATCGTGGAGTCGAAGGTGTCCGCGACGAAGGCGACGTGGAGGCGGCGGCCGGCGGGCATCGCGCGAGGACGATAGTGCACTTCGAGTAAGCTCGCGATGCGTACGGAGCGCTAGCCGAGCTCCGCGACGAGCCTCGACCACGCCCTCCCGGTCTCCCGCGGGGACTCGCGCGCAGGCGGACCCCGGAGAGAGCGCGCGCGGCGTCTCGGCCTCTCCCGCTCTACGGGCTCGAAGGCGATGCCGGAGCGGGGGGCGTGGCGCCGAGGGAGCGGGTCGCGCGCTCCGTCGAGTCCGACGGCCGCTGCGTCAGCTCGTCAGCTCGCGGTCGAACTTTCCCCTGAGGAACTCGCGGACCTGAGCCGAAGGCCGACGCAGATCGGGGGCGGCGGCATGCGGCGCGGAGGCCTGCCGTTCGCGCACGGGGGAGACCAATGGCTCGCAGCCCGCTTCGCCGCGCCGGTCCACCGACGGGAACTTTCGGATCCCCTCGCGAGCCAGGCGCCATGCCTGCTGCACGGTCCAGGAGAGCGAACGGTCGAGCCGGTTCGCCTCGGTCATGATCTCGCGCAGCGTGTCCTCGGGGAAGTACAGCGACTGCTTCTGCTTTTCGGTTGCGGCCATCCTGCGTTCCTCCACCGTGGTCATCGCATCGTACGCGTGTCACGGCGTTCGGCAATTCGGCGGCTGCAGGAACGCGAGCGACGGAGCCGTGCGCTACGAGCGGCCCTTACCTCTTTAGGCGGACGCCACGGCAGGGCCCTCGGGTCGCCGCCGGGTCACGGCGCGTCGCCGGAGAGCTCCCAGTAGAACCGCTTGTTGTCCTTTCCCTTGTTGTCGAACTTGACGAGGCGGGCCACGCCGATCTCGGTGGTGGTGCGGACGTGGGTCCCGCCACAGGCCTGCGCATCGAAGCCGGCGATCTCCACCACGCGCACCGTGCCGTCGACCACCGGGGGGAGGACGTTCAAGGTCCGGACGAGCTCGGGCCGGGCGCGGAACTCGGCCTCGCTGATGACGGCGTGCCGGACGGGCAGCCCCTGGGCGAGGATCTCGTTCACCCGCGCCTCGAAGACCGGGATCGCGTCGCGCCCGAAGGCGGCCAGCCGAAAGTCGATGCGCGACCGCACGGCGCCGATCTGGACGCCGGTGATGACGCCGCCGAAGAGCTCCCGGGCCACGGTGTTCACGACGTGCATGAGGCCGTGGTGGCGCATCACCGCGTGACGGTGGGGCCAGTCGATGGCGCCGTGCACCGCGGCTCCGGGCGCGAGGTCCCGCCCGACGCGGTGCCAGACCACGCCGGCCTCGTCCTCACGGATCTCGGTGACGGCGAGCGGCTCGCCGCCGACGGTGAGCGTGCCGCGGTCGGGCGGCTGCCCACCGCCGCCCGGGAAGAAGAGGGTGGCGTCCAGCGCACACCACCCCGCGTCGCACGCCACCACCTGCCCGTCGAACCCGGTGCGGTAGGAATCCTCGAGGTAGAGCCGCGGCGTCATCGTTGCCTCCACCTGCCAGCGTATCAAGCCGCTTGCCAGAACAGGGCCAGATGGCGGGGGCCGTGTCTTGACGTCGCCCCGCCAACCTGCGGATCATGCGGCCGCCGCTCGCCGCCCCGCCCGCCAAGTTGGCCGTGGCGGCGCCCGCTCACGCTCGCAACCTCCGCCCTCTCCCACCGACGTTCGGACGCCGACGACGATGCGACTCCTGCCCCTGCTCTGGGCGCTGCTGCTCATGCTGCCAGCCTCGCGTCCCGCGGCCGACACGGGAGAAGAGCTCACCGTGCTCAGCTACCACGAGGTTGCCGACCCCGCGCGGGCGCTGGTGCCGCAGTACGCCGTCACGCCAACCGACTTCGTGCGGCAGATGGACTGGCTTCGCAACCACGGGTACCACTTCGTCAGCGTCAGCGACGTCCTGGCCGGCCGGGAAGGCAGGAAGCCGCTCCCGGACAAGGCGGTGCTCATCACCTTCGACGACGGCTACCACTCCGTCTACGAGCACGCCTGGCCCGTCCTGAAGATGTTCCGCATCCCCGCCGTGATCAACGTGGTGGGGAGCTGGCTGGAAGAGAAGGGGACGGTGAACTTCGACGGGAAGCAGCTCTCCCGCGGGCAATTGCTGTCCTGGAAGGAGCTGCGCGAGCTGAGCCAGAGCGGGCTGGTGGAGATCGGCAGCCACAGCTTCGATCTGCACCGCGGGGTGCCAGGCAATCCGCAGGGCAACATGCAGCCGGCGACCACGACGCGCCGCTACCTGCCCGAGGAACGGCGTCACGAGGACGAGGCCACCTACCGCAGGCGCGTCGAGGCCGATCTCGAGCGCAACAACGCGCTCATCCGCCGCCACACCGGCAAGTCGCCGCGCGTGATCGCGTGGCCCTATGGCCGCTACAACAAGACGACGCGTGAGATCGCCGAGCGGCTCGGGATGCCCTTCGGGCTCACCCTGGACGACGGCGCCAACATGCACGACACGCCGCTGTGGGGGCTGCGCCGAATCCTGGTCGAGCGCGGGATGGCGCTGTGGGATCTCGAGCGCGAGATCACCATCCGCAACCGGAACCTCTCCGACAACGACCGTCCGCAGAAGATCATGCACGTGGACCTGGATTACGTGTACGACCCGGATCCCGCGCAGCAGGAGAGGAATCTCGGACATCTGCTCGACCGCATCGCCGCGATGGGCGTGAACACGGTCTACCTGCAGGCCTTCTCCGATCCCGACGGCAACGGCTCGGCGGATGCCGTGTACTTCCCCAGCCGGCATGTCCCCGTGCGCGCCGATCTCTTCAACCGCGTGGCCTGGCAGATCCGCACGCGCACGCCGGTGAAGCGGCTGTACGCGTGGATGCCGATGCTGTCCTGGGAGCTGCCAGCGAGCAACCCGGCCGCCGCTGACAGGGTCGTGACGCTGCCCGGCGAGAAGTCCGGGCACGTCAACATGGGCTATCTCCGGCTCTCGCCGTTCTCGCCGCGCGCGCGGCAGGCCGTCCGCGAGATCTACCAGGACCTCGCCCGAGCGGCGCCGTTCGACGGCCTGCTGTTCCACGACGACGTCACGCTGTCCGACTACGAGGACGCCAGCCCGTTCGCGCTCACGGCCTACGCGGAGTGGGGACTGCCGCCGTCGGTTCAGGAGATCCGCAAGAGCGACGACCTGCTCGGACGCTGGACCATCCTCAAGATCAACGCGCTCGACGACTTCGCCATGGAGCTCGCCGACCTGGTGCGCGAGCAGCAGCCCGCGCTGAAGGTCGCGAGAAACCTCTATGCGCGAGTGGCGCTGAATCCGAAGGCCGAGGTCTGGTACTCGCAGTCGCTGGAAAACTCCCTCGCGCGCTACGACTTCACCGCCGTCATGGCCATGCCCTACATGGAGAGGGCCGCCGATCCGGCCGCGTTCTTCCACGATCTCGTGAACGCGGTGAACGACCGCCCCGGCGCCATGAAGAAGGTCGTCTTCGAGCTCCAGTCCGTGGATTGGCGCGACGACAACCGTCCGGTCAGCAGCCGGGAGCTCGCCGACGCCATTCGCGGGCTGTACGGCATGGGAGTGCAGCACGTGGGCTATTACCCCGACGCCCTGTTCAGCGATCACCCGGACGCGGGCGTGATGAAGCCGGTGCTGGACGGCAAGCCGAATGCTCCAGAGACGCGCTGAGAACGCCCGGTGACGGCTCACCTCGACGCGCTGTGGCATCTGTTGTTCGGCTTCGTCTTCTATTACCCGCTGTTCATGTCGTTCCTGTGGATGATCGGGGCGGCGCTGTTCTACTGGCGCTTCGAGCGAGCGGACACCGCCCTGGACCGCCCGCGCCCGATTCTGGACACGCCGCCGGTCAGCGTCCTCGTCCCCTCCTACAACGAGGGTGACAACGCGGAAGAGACGCTGAGCCATGCGCTCGCGCTCGACTATCCGGAGTTCGAGGTCATCGCCATCAACGATGGCAGCAAGGACGACACGGGCGAGGTGCTGGAGCGCATGGCGGCGCTGCATCCCCGCCTGCGGGTGGTGCACCTGGCGCAGAACCAGGGCAAGGCCATCGCCCTGCAGGCGGGCAGCTTGCTCGCGAAGCACGAGATCCTGATCTGCATCGACGGCGATGCCCTGCTTCACAAGCAGGCCGCGCACTGGTTCGTGCGCCATTTCGTCGAGAGCCCATGGGTGGGGGCGGTGACGGGGAACCCCCGGATCCGCAACCGCTCGACGTTGCTCGGGCGCCTGCAGGTGGGAGAGTTCTCCTCGATGGTCGGCATGATCAAGCGTGCGCAGCGCAGCTTCGGCCGGATCTTCACCGTCAGCGGGGTCATCACGGCGTTCCGCAAGTGCGCGGTGCATCAGGTCGGCTACTGGAGCGCCGACATGCTCACCGAAGACATCGACATCACCTGGAAGCTGCAGCGCGCCGGCTGGGACGTGCGCTTCGAGCCGAATGCGCTGACGTGGATCCTGATGCCGGAGACGCTGAAGGGACTCTGGAAGCAGCGTCTGCGCTGGGCCATGGGCGGTGCCCAGGTGCTCCTCAAGAATCTCGACGTGTTGCGCCATCCGAGCCAGAGCTTCCTGTGGCCGCTGCTCGTGGAGATGTGCGTCAGCGTGCTCTGGTGCTACTCGATGCTGCTGTTGACGCTGGTGTGGTTGCTGGGCCTGGTGTTTCCCGAGGGCGCGCTGACCGTGATACGTTCGCCGCTCAGCCCCCAGGGCAGCGGAGTGATCCTCGGCACCACCTGCCTGCTGCAGTTCGCGTTCAGCAAATGGCTGGACAGCCGGCACGACCGCGGACTGGGCCGGAACCTGTTCTGGATGATCTGGTATCCTTTCGCGTTCTGGATCATCAACACGGCGTCGATGGTCGTGGCATACCCCAAGGTCGTCCTGCGCAACCGCGGCCAACGCGCGCGCTGGGTCAGTCCGGACCGCGGGATTCGTCCCTGATGACACTCGACGCCGGGTAACGCCCCGCGTCGACGTGCTGGAAGAGCAAGAGCCGAAGGACATGAGCCGTTCACCGATCATCAATGCGCGTCATCGCCTGCGCTGGCACCAGCGGCTGTGCTCCGATGCCTCCACCGTGATCATGTGGGGCGCCTGGTTGAAGCTGTGGTACCCGGTGCTGCGCTCCTTCGCCTGGGTGGACTTCGGCGTCCTCTCCCAGTTCACGCCGATGAAGCTGCTGTCCACCGGCTCGGTCGTCGACGTCCAGCGGTACGCGGTGGCGCTCGTCGGCACCTCGGGAACGCTGCTGCTGTGGAACCGGCTGCCGGCGACCAAGGTGTGCAACCCCGAAGCGCAGTCCCTGACCGATTACGCCCGCCACTTCGGTCTGTCCGAGCAGGAGATCCTGGCCGGCCGCGGCACCTCGGTCTCCGTGGTGCACCACGACGATGGCGGCCGCATCATCCGGGTGGAGCGTCGCCCGGCTTGACCCGCGGCGAGCCGCCTCGCCCACGAAGCTCGAGTTCAGCGCAGTGCGAGCGTCGGCGGGAAAGCCGCCAGGGAGAGGCGTCGACGCGGAGGCGCCGCGACACGGCCCGACGGTGTCGACGACGCGAGGCCGAGGCGACGCGCCTGCTCGGGGATTCGTTCCGACCGTCGGTGTCAACGACCCAGCGCCAGGGCCTCGACCGCTTCCAGCCGCCACTTGAGTCCGATGCCTGGACGATCCGGGACGTGGGCAAAGCCGTCCTCGATCTTCAGCGGTTCCTCGAGGATCGCATCGGCCCAGTCGACGTATTCCAGGTAGTGACAGGTCGGCGTCGCCGCGAGCAGGTGCGCGCTGAGCTCTGGCAGCAGATGGGAGGACATCTCGATCCGGTGCGCTGCAGCGATACCGGCCGCCTGGATCCAGCCGGTCACGCCGCCGATGCGAGCCGCATCCGGCATCACATGATCACAGGCCGCGGCGCCGAGCGCCTCGACCATTGACTCGGGACCGTTGAAGTTCTCCCCGATTTGCACTGGAACCGCGAGCGCCCTCGCGACGGCCGCGTTGCCGGCGTAGTCGTCGTGACGAATCGGCTCTTCGAGCCAGGCAATGCCCTCCGACTCGAGCGCGCGTCCGCGGCGGATGGCTTCCGCGACGGTCAGCGCCTGGTTGTAGTCGACCGGCAAGGCTATCGCGTCGGGCAGCCGCTTTCGGACCGCCCGCGTGACCGCGAGGTCCTCCTCGAGGGTAGGATGGCCGAGCCGCAGCTTCACGCTCCGGAATCCTCCAGCGAGCAGCTTTTCGGCCTCGTCCGCGGCAGCGTCCGGCGCCATCAGACCCAACCCGTTCGAATTGTAGGCGGGGATCGGCCTGGGCCTGGCCCCGAGCAGCGTGGCGAGCGGGACACCCGCCGCGACCGCGAGCGCGTCCCATATCGCCGCGTCGAGCGCCGACAGCGCCATCCGGACCACGCTCGCCACTCCGACGAGAGCGAAACGCCTGGCGAGCTTGGCAGAGATCTCGAGCGGCGCCGCGGGCTCTCCCTTGACGACCGAGACGGCGTCGCGGAGCACCACGTCGATGGCCCGCGGTATGCTCGGGCGATAGCAGAACAGATACGTGCGTCCGGTGATCCCGTCCTCGGTCTCGAGGTCGATCAGCAACAGCGGGGCTCTCTTCACGGTCGCCGCGCTGGTGCCGAGCGGATACGTCATCGGTACCTCGACCGCGAACGTGTTGACCCCTCTGATCGTCAGCGGCGGCAGGTGGCTGCCACTCGTACCAGCCATGCGCGAGGTCCTCCCGGCGCGCGCGTCCATGTGCCGCGCCTCGCGTGCAATCAAATCCGAGTGCCTGGCCGCTTGGGGTGACCCGAATGCACGCGCAGCTCGGGGCGTGCCATCGGCAGCGACGAGCGAGCAGCCCGCACGATCGCGGCAGCGAGCGCGTCGTCGGAGACTGCGGGAGGTTGGCTGTCGTCTCTGCCTATTTCTCGTGCGGCTTCGCGGTTGCGGGCTGCTGCTGCTTCGCGACCGCCTGCTCGAGCTTCGAGACGCGCTCCTCGGCGAGCGCGCGTAGCTGCGGGCTCCCCGCGCGGCTGACCTCGTCCCGGTACATCGCGAGCTCGTCGACGTGGCCGGCGTCGACGGTCTTCCCGAACGCGTCGTCAAACGCGGCGCCCATCTGCGCGTCGAGCCGCGCGAACGTCTCCTGCTGCTCCGCGGTCAGCGCGGCGTCGCCCGAGGCACCGGCAGCCCGCGCGAGCTCGGCCAGCCGCCGCTTCAGCGCGCCATGGCCCTCCACCATCTTCTGGCCCGTCGCCTTCACGTCGGGGCTCGCCGCCCGCTCGGCGGCGAGGCGTCCGAGCCGGAGCTCCAGCTCATTCACGCCTAGGGCCCGCTCCAGGAAGACCCGATCTGCCGTCGTCGGCGCCGCCTCCCGCGGCGTCGACGCCTGCGCCCGCGCGTTGCCCGTGGCCAGCAGCAACGCGGCGCAGAAACCAGCCTGACTCCATCCCGAGATCCGCATGCGCTCTCCTCGCGAGGACGCGTCCGCGTCCATCCGGTGCTCGATCGCAAATGCTCCCGCGATCTCCACCCTGCAGGACGCCCGCCGGCGCGAATGGTTCCAGCGAGCTCGTGCTTGCTGTCAGCGTCCAGCGCGGAGGCGGAGGGTCAGACCCTTCGACCCGCGCGGCGGTTGCGGCGGCGGGCGGTGCCGCGGCTGTCGCTCGTTACGCTGAACCATCGCCGACCTCGGCCCGCGAAGCCCTCACCGCGCCGCGTGCTCGGCCACGTGCTCGCAGAGCGGTAACCAGACGCGCACCGTGGTGCCTTCCCCGACCCGGCTCTCGATCCGCAGATGGCCCTCGTGGCTCTCCACGAACCGGCGCGAGAGCGACAGCCCGAGCCCCGTGCCGGCTCCCGCGGGTTTCGTCGTGAAGAAGGGGTCGAACACCCGCGGGAGCACGTCGGGATCGATCCCGGTCCCGTGGTCGCGCACGCGGACCTCCATGCCCGGACGGCCCTCGCGCTCGCAGGGCGCCGCCTCGATCCGCACGACGCCACCGGCCGGCGATGCATCGACGGCGTTGAGGACGAGGTTCAGCAGCGCCGACTCCATCTGCGTCCTGGACACCCGTACGCTGCACGTGCCCGGAGGAGGCAGGTCGACCTCGAGCTGCGCGTCGTGGCGGCGCACGTTCAAGGATGCGAGCGCGGCGACGTCCCTGACGAGGTCCTCGATCGTCGTCTCCTCGAGCTCCAGGCGGCGCCTGTGCGAGAAGTCGAGCAGGGTGCGGACGAGATCCGCGCATCGTCTGGCCTGACGCTGGATCGCGAGCAGCGCCGGCCGGGTCGGGTCGTCGCCTGGGATTCGCTTGAGGGTGGTGTGCGCGTAGCCGAGGATCGCCGATAGCGGGTTGTTGATCTCGTGCGACAGGCCCGCGACGAGCGTGCCCACGGTCGCCATCTTCGCGGCCTGGACGATCTCTTCCTGAGCCTCGCGCAAGCGACGCAAGTTCGCGTCGAGCTCCGCGTTCGCGTCGAGGAGCGTGCGCGAGAGATCCTGGACGGAGGCGAACGCCTGCGCCTTCTCGAGCGACGCGCCCGCGAGCGTCACGAGATAAAGCGCGAGCTGCTTCTCCTCTTCCCGGAAGAGGTCGCCGACGAGAGCGTGCGTGACGTAGAGGCATCCGGCAGAACGCCCCCCCACGACGATGGGCGCGCACAGCACCGAGCGCGGGCTCGGCAGCACGAGGCTCTCGGGCAGCGGCGCCCCGAGGAGCTCCGTGAACGCGATCGGGCGGCCCTCCCGCAGCGCGCGCTCCACCAGCGAACGGCTGAACTCGGCGGGGCCGCCGCGGGACGCGAGCACCCGGGGCTCGCCGTCGTCCGCGGCGAGCACGAGGTTCGCCTCCCCCCGCAGCAGCACGGAGGCGGCGTCGCACAGCGCCGCGTGAACGTCGTCGGGCGTGAGCGCCGACGCGATCCTGCGGCCCTGATCGACGATGCTCGCGAATCGATCCGCGAGGGAGAGCGTGACCGGCTCGACGGGGACGGTTTCGGGGGGCAGCACGTGCATGGGCGAGCACGCGAACTCCGCGCCCATCTCGCGGAGCGAGCTCCGCGCACCGGCCGCCTCCGCGTCCGCACCGGGCCATCCGAACAGGCGACCGAGCTCGCCGCGCGCGAGGAGTGTCTGCGCCTTCTCGAAGCGTGCGCCCTGGCCGTCGGCCTCGGCGAGGCTCGCGTCGAGATCGCGTCGCGTCGCTCGCGCCCGGCCGCGCATCGCGCGCAGGAGCGCACGTTCCCGTAGCGCCATCGGCAGGTTGCCGCGATGTCGGCGAGCGTACCGGAGCCCGCGGCGGAGCGCCGCCTCCGCGTCGCGCAGCCGTTCCGGTACGAGCACTCCGGTCTCGATCGCGGCCTGCGCGGCGCACAGGCGCCTCGCCCGGGCGGTCCAGATCGGGATGTACGAGACGTACTCGTTCTTCAGATGGGCCGCGCGCGCAACCTCTTCGGCGGACGCGAAGGCGATCGCGGCCTCGCCCGGTCGTCCTGCCCCGATCGCGCGCACGGCCTCCGCCTGCAACAGGAACTCGTACGTCTGGGGATCGCCACCTGAGGTGCGCAGGGCCGCCTCGACGAGGTCCGCCGGGACCGCACCACCGGTGGCCTTGGACCACACCTCGAGGACGAGTGCGGTCGCGTGGCGTTCGCCGATCTCGAGGCCGTCGTGGTGGACTCGGCGACACTCCGCCACCGCTTCGCGGAGTGACCCCAGGCGGTAGTGGCAGAACGCAATGTGGGCGGCCGCGAGATTGGCCTCCCAGCGGTCGCCGGTGCCACGCAGCAGGCGGAGCGCTTCACGGAACTTGTCGAGCGCCTCCTCGTAGCGGCCGAACGCGTAGAGCAGCGTCCCGTAGAAGTTGAGCGATTGTCCCTGCCCCCAGATGTCGCCGAGGGCGCGCCGGATCGCCAGCCCTCGCTCCGCATAACGGACGCCGCGCCTGAAGAAGATGCGCGGTAGCCCGGTCACGCTGATCGAGTGCTCGGAGCACGCCTGGGCCAGCTCCCGTGTCGGCGGATAGCGCTCCGCGAGGTTCAGCTCGCTGAGATGGGCCCAGAACGTGGCCAGCTGGCCGCGCAGGAACCAGTTCGCATAGGCGAGACGGCTGAAGATGCGCGCCGCGAGCAGATCGGCCTCGCCGTCCTCGAGGCGCCGGCGCGCGACGAGGCGGCGCGGCAGCAGCATGTGCGCGAGCTGCACGAGGACGAGCAGGAGCGTGGCAGCTGCCATCGTGGCGGGACTCCTGGGAACGCGCCGCCCGAGCAACGGGAGGGCGCGCTCCAGGGCGTCCGCAGCGGCGCGGACGTCGCCGCGCTTGAAGGCCAGCTCGCCCGTCTTCGCGTCGATCGCCGCCTGCGCCATCGGCGACGTCGCCATCGCCCGGGCCCGCGAGAGGTAGGCGCCCGCGTCGTCGTAGCGCCCGCGCAGGAGGAGGACATCACCGAGGGCCTCCGCCACCTCCCGGCGCGTGTCCGCACCCACGGTCTCGTGTCCGGCGCCACGCTCGGCGATGCGGTAGTAGTGCTCTGCGACCTCGAGCGCGTACTGCGCGCGCGCGCGGGAGGCGGCGGAAAGCGCATAGGGGAGCGCGCGAACGTGGTCGCCGGCCGCATCGAAATGGTAGGCGAGGTCGAACTCGCGATCCGGGCGAGCCGGCTCGTCCCGCTCCAGGGCCGAGGCCGCACGTTCGTGCAGGCGTCGGCGGGCGGCCGGCGTGAGCCGCTCGAGCACCGCCTCGCGCAGGCGATCGTGGACGAACGTGCAGCGGCTACCCTGGGAGTCGATCCAGACGAGGCGACGCCGCCGAGCCTGCGCGACCCCTGCCATCGCGCTCGTCACGGACTGGCCGGCGAGATCCGCAGCGAGCTTCAGCTCGAACGACCTGCCGAGCACCGCGCCGACGGACAGCAGCTCCAGCGCCGGAGGCGGTACCTTCTCGAGGCGCTGCGCGAGGAACGCCGCCCAGCGGCGCGACGATTGGGCCCGCGCCATCGCGCCGGGCTCCAGCTCCCAGCCGCGCCCACCGTCGACGAGGGCTCCGCCCTCGACCAGCCCTTCGACCACCGCCGCCACGAGGAAGGGATTTCCTTCGGAGAGCCGCTGCACGAGCTGGACGGCCTCGGAAGGGAGCGCGCCCGCCATCGATTCCGCCATCCTGCGCACGTCCTCGGCTGCGAGCGGCCCGAGCGAGATCGTCGGCGCTGCGAGCTGGCGCAGCGGCGAATGGGGCGGGACCTCATCGCCGCGGTACGCGGCGACGAGCAGCACTCCCGCCGCGCGATGCTCGACGTCACGCGCGCGGTGCCAGTGCAGAAGCAGCTTGAGCGATAGGTCGTCGAGCCACTGGCAGTCGTCGAGGAGGATCACCGCGGGGCGCGAGGGGGCGCCGAGCGCGTCGACGAGCGCGGCGAGCGCGGCCACGGTGCGCGCCTCGCCGTGCAGCTCCGGACCGAGCGACACCGGCGTGCCCGGGGACAGGAGCTCGGCGAGCGCGGGGAGCGCGCCGCGGAGCGTCTCCACGTGCTCGCCGACCCGGCTGCGAAGCGCGTCGGTGAACCCCAGGTCTTGCCGCGCTGCAGCCACGATCTCCCGGGCGATTCCGGCGAAGACCTGCAGCGGACGCTGCGTTGCCGCGTCCGTGCTCGAGCCGCGCAGGACCCACGCGCCGTGCCGCCGGGCCGTCACTGCCGCATGGTCGAGCATCCGGGTCTTGCCGACACCCGACTCACCGTCGACGAGCAGCAGGACGGACTCGCCGGCGAGCGATCGCGAGAGCTCGTCCTCGAACGCGCGCAGCTCCTCGTTGCGCCCGACGAAGGCGGGCTCCGTCAACGTCCGCCGCAGATCGTGCGCGCCGACCACGACGGCTGGTTCGCGGACGCCCCGCCCCAGATCCATCGCGATCTCGTCGAGGTCCGCCAGGACGGCGGCCGCGGATTGGTACCGGTCACGAGGGTCCTTCTCGAGGAGATGCTGGACGACGTCGTCGAGCGCACGAGGGATGGCGGCATGCCCGTGCAGCCGCGCCGGCTTCGTCGTGAGGTGCTGCCGCAGGATCTCGCCCACCGTCGCGCCCACGAATGGTGGCCGTCCTGTGAGGCACTCGAAGAGGACTATCCCTGAAGAGTAGAGATCCGACCGTTCGCCGAGCTCGCAATGGATGAGCCCGGCCTGCTCCGGCGACACGTAGCCGACCGTCCCGACGGGCACGTCGCGGAGCGGCGCGTCGAGGCGCGCGCTGCGCGCAAGCCCGAAGTCGATGAGGGTGACGCGCTCCGGCGGCGAGCCCGATCCGACGATGACGTTCGAAGGGGTCACGTCGCGATGCAGCACGCCCTGCTCGTGCGCGGCCTGCAGCGCGCGCATCAGACCCCGACCGACCGCGAGCGCGTCGAGCACCGAAAGCGCCCCGCCCCGGGCAATCCGCTCGCCCAGCGTGACGCCCTCGACGAACGGCATCACGAGATAGAACAGGTCCCCGTCGCGCCCCACGTCGAGGAGCGGCGCGACCCCCGACGCGGCGAGCTCGCGCAGCACCTCGGCCTCGTGCTCGAGCCGGAGCTGCGCGCCCAGGGGGATGTTCGCGGCCCGGGTCTGCTTGATGACGACCGGCGCGTCGTTGCGGAGATCCCGGCCGAGGAAGGTCTGCACCCCGAGCCCGCTCTTCAGCAGCGTCGTTGTCTCATAGCAGCGGCCAAAGACCATGCCGCCCGTGGCGAGAGCCTCGCGCATTCGATCAACCGATAGCACGCCCCAGGCACCCCGCTCGACGACCCAAACATTGGGACGCGCAGCCGATGAAGCGCTCGGGGGTGACGGGTGCTCGCCGGTGTGACGACGGCGATTCGCGAAGGCGTGCGCTCGGTTGCTGCGGCTGATGGAGGCGGCAATACGAGATCATGCATCACGCGCTCGTTGTCGCGGAGCGACCACGAAGCGCGCCCCCACGTCGACGCTGCCGAGGAGGACGCGATGAAGGTCATGGTGCTCAGCGAGTCGGACGTACGCCGGCTGCTCGACCCGGAGGCGCTGCTGGACGCCCTGGCGCGAGCGTTCGAGGCCATGAGCTGCGACAAGGTCTCCGTCCCCCCACGCATTGCCGCCACCGTCCCGGGCGCAGGGCTCCTCGCCGCGATGCCAGGCTACGGCCGCGGCATCGGGCTCGCCGTGAAGATGGTCTCGGTGTTCACGGAGAATGTCCAGCGCGGCCTCCCTTCGCACCAGGCGCTGATCTGCGTGTTCGATGCGACGACGGGCTCCCCGATCGCCCTGATGGATGGCACGTACGTCACTGCGCTGCGGACGGCGGGAGCCGCGGCGCTGTCGACGCGCCTCCTGGCGCGGCAGGACGCCCGCGTCCTGGCCATCCTCGGCGCGGGTGTCCAGGGTGCCGCTCACCTGCAGATGTTCCCCCTCGTCCGCGACTTCGCGGAGATCCGCATCGCGTCTCGTCGCCTCGCGCACGCGGAAGCGCTCGCGGCGACGCATCCGCGCGCACGCGCGGTCGAGTCGTTCCAGATCGCGGTCCACGGAGCGGACGTGGTCGCCGCCTGCACGCACTCGGGCGACCCCGTCCTCGCGCTCGAGTGGGTCTCGCCGGGTGCCCACGTCACGTCTGTCGGGTACGCGCCGCCTCACGGAGAGCTGCCCCGCGCGATCGTCGAGCGCGGCTCGCTCTTCGTCGAGGCGCGTGTCGCGTTCGACCCACCGCCGGCAGGCTGCTACGAGCTCGTTGGCCTCCCCGCCGATCACGGCGTCGAGCTCGGCGAGGTCCTGGTCGGCAAGAGACCCGGCCGACGGTCCGAGCAGGAAATCACGGTGTACAAGTCGATGGGCCACGCCATGGAGGACGTGGCTGCCGCGTCGCTCGTCTATGCGCGCGCTCGTGAGGAAGGCGCGGGGGTATTCGTCGAGCTGTAGACCGATACCCCGCGCCGCCCGTTGCTCGGCGGTGTCGGCCACGCGGTGCCTTCGACCAGCGGCATCCGATCTGGACACGCGATCGCCCGCGCCCCAGCTCTCGCCGCTCCGCGGACGAGTGAGCGGGCGCCGAGACGCCCTGCGCGTGCGAGCTGCGACGCGGCGCCGAACCCGTCAAACGTGCGCTTGCGCCCCGAGCGCGCTCGGTCGAGGCGCACGCCCGCTCGTAGGGGTGGGCGGTGAACGCGCAGATCGCCGGCGGCGATCTGCGCGGCCGTGCGTGGCGTGCGTCCGCTGGAGGAGGATGGCCGCGGCGAATACGAAGAACGTCGGGAACGGGCCCGAAGCCGTGTCGAGCTGAACCAGCCCGCCGAATGTAGGGTGAAGCGGCATGGGGACATCGCTGGCAGGCAAGGTTGCATTGGTCGCCGGAGCAACCCGAGGAGCGGGACGCGGAATCGCCGTGCAATTGGGTGCGGCCGGAGCCACCGTCTACGTCACCGGGCGAACGAGCCGGGCCAAGCGATCGGAAATGAACCGGCCGGAGACGATCGAGGAGACCGCAGCTCTCGTGGATGAGGCCGGCGGCCGCGGGATCGCGGTCCAGGTGGACCATCTCGTCCCCGACGAGGTGCGCGCGCTGGTGACTCGAATCGAGGACGAACAGGGCGGCCTGCACGTTCTCGTGAACGACATCTGGGGAGCCACCAAGATGGAGTGGAACAAATCAGTCTGGGAATCCTCCTTGGATACTGGATTGCGCACCCTGCGTCTGGCCGTGGAAACCCACGCCGTCACCAGCCACTTCGCGATGCCGCTGCTCATCAAGACGCCAGGCGGACTGGTCGTCGAGGTGACTGACGGAACTGATGAGTACAACGCGACGCATTACCGGGTGTCCTTCTTCTATGACCTGGCCAAGGCGTCGGTGAATCGAATGGCGTTCGCGCTGGCGCACGAGCTGCAGCCCCACCGCGGGACGGCCGTGTCACTCACTCCGGGTTGGCTGCGATCAGAGGCCATGCTCGAGGCCTATGGCGTCACCGAGGCGAACTGGCGCGACGCGACAGCGCGCTCGCCCCACTTCGCCATTTCCGAGAGTCCAGCGTTCGTCGGCCGGGCCGTGGCGGCGCTCGCGCAAGATCCCAACGTGTCGCGCTGGAACGGAAAGTCGCTGTCCAGCGGGCAGCTGGCGAAGATCTACGGCTTCACGGATCTCGACGGCAGCCAGCCGGATTGCTGGAGGTACCTCACCGAAGTTCAGGAAGCAGGCAAAGCCGCCGACGTGACCGGCTATCGGTGACCGTGCGGCACCCCGCGCCGAGCGCACCTGCTGCACGACCTGGCGAGCATCCAGCGACCGGCGGCGTGCAGGTCCCCGAGGGAGACGAAGCAGCGCGCGGTCACGAGAACGGCCCACGAGCGCACGGGCCCGCAGGCGCACCTCCGCCCCGGTCGACGTTCGATGCCCCCGTGCTCACGGTAGAAGCGCCATGCAACCATCCGTTCCCAGCCAGATGAAGGCCGCCGCTGTCGATCGCTTCGGCGGACCCGAGGTCCTCCATACAGAGACGCTGCCCGTTCCCCAGCCGGGTGAGCACGAGATCCTTCTCCGAGTGGACGTGGCCGGGATCGGCGTCTGGGATCCGTGGGTACGGCAAGGCGGCTTGGACGACGGCTCGACGCGTTTCCCCTACGTGATGGGCAACGACGGAGCGGGTGTCGTGGTCGCGGTCGGTCGCAAGGTCAGCCGCGTGCGCGTGGGAGAACGCGCCTATGGCTACCAGATGGAGGGAGGCTTCTACGCGGAGTACGCCAAGCTCGAGGAGGACCGCGCGGCACCGATCCCGCACGGTCTGGACGTGAAGGAGGCCGGCGCCCTGGGAGCCGACGGGATCACTGCGCTGCGGGGGCTCGACGATCAGCTGCGGCTGCGCAGCGGACAGTCGCTCATGATCATCGGCGCGAGCGGCGGCGTCGGCCACATCGCCGTGCAGCTGGCCAAGCGGATCGGGGCGCGGGTGCTCGCGGTGGCGTCGCGGCCGGATGGTTTGAAGCTGGTCAAGAAGCTCGGCGCGGACGTCGCAATCGATGGTCGACGCGAGGATATGGCGAAGGCAGCACGTGCGTTTGCGCCCCAGGGGCTCGACGCAGCGCTCGTGCTCGCCGGCGGGGATGACGTGAACGAGGCGCTCGAGGCGGTGAGGAAGGGCGGTCGAGTCGCCCATCCCAACGGTGTCGAACCCAGTCCCAAGGCGCCGAAGGGCGTAGAGCTGCTTGCGTACGACGGCACTCCCAGCGCAGACGCGTTCGACCGTCTCAATCGGTTGATCGGCGACGCGCCGTTCCACGTCGAGCTGGGGAAGGTCTACGAGCTCGACGAAGCCGCCCAGGCGCACCGAGACGTCGAGAAGCACCACCTGGGAAAGCTCGCGCTGCGCATCCATTAGTTCACGGACACGGCGCAGGCGATCGGGAAGCCCGCGTGTCACGTTCTGGGCTGCGGGTTCACGGGAGTGCCGGCCGCTGCACGGTCGGCCCCGGCCGAGAGCCGGAACTCTCGGCCCGGGTATGCGGGGGGCGTCGTACCGGAGCTCTCGGTCCGGGCGCGTGGGCGCGACGCGGACGGCCCCCTCCGGCGCCGCCGCCAGCTCGCCGGTGGTACGCCCACCAGCTTCTTGAAGGCGCGGTTGAAGGCGGCCTCGGAGGCATAGCCGACCCGTGCGCCGATGGCCGCGATGCCGTCGTGAGTGGTGGCGAGCAGGCCCGCCGCGACCTGCATCCGCCAGCGGCCGAGGTACTGGATGGGCGGCTCGCCCACCAGCGCGGTGAAGCGCTCGGCGAGCGCCGAGCGGGAAAGCCCGGCCTCGTGGCCGAGGGTGTTGAGCGTCCACGGGTTTCCCGGTCGGGCGTGCAGCGCCGCGAGCGCCTTGCCGACGTGCGGATCGCGCAGGCCCGCCAGCCAGCCCGTGCGGTCCGGCGGCAGGGACTCGAGGTGGCGGCGGATGACCTCGACGAACATGAGCTCCGACAGGCGCGCCAGTACCGCTTCCCCTCCTGGGCGCGGGGTCCGCGCCTCCGCCTCCGCCACCTCCATGAAACGAGAGAGCCAGCCGCCCGGCGACCCGTCGCGGTCGCTCGCGCACAGCACGCGAGGCAAGGTGGCCAGGAGTGGGTTGAAGGGGCGGACGTCGCAGCCGAGGAACCCGCACACGAGGTGAACCTCGGCCGGGCCACTGCCGAGCTTCACGGGGAACGGGAGCCGCGCTCCAGGGGGCCGGTGGTAGCCGCTGAGGTCGAGCGGCGGGGCCCGCAGCCCGGGCCCGCTCGACATCACGTGTGGATCGCCGTGGGGGAAGCAGATCACGTCGCCGGCCTCGAGACGCATGGGCGCCTCGCCGAGGATCCCTCCCAGGCAATGGCCGCGCGTCACCGCGTGGAACTCGAGGACGTGGTCCGCCTCCGGCATGACGCCGCCGGAGATGGCGCTGGCCGGGGGCGCCTCGGCGACCCACGGCGCCGTGCCCTCGATGGCGAAGAACACAGCGCCAGTGAGCCGCACCGAGGCGAGCACGTCCGTCAGGGGGTCCGGACTCATCGGTCGCTCCGCGCCTCCAGGACGCCGGGGCAAGCGCCGCGGACGCCCTGCAAGACCGACCGGACGCCGCGGACGCCCGGGCAAATCACGCGGCGAGGTGGTCATGGTCGCGACGCGCTGCCTGCTCCTAGCTTTCCCACGGCAATCACGCCACCTCACCAGCAAGGAGCCTCACATGATCTCCGTCTCCACCGCCCGCCAGTCCCAGCCCGGGATACCGCCGACGGTCGATCTCGCAGCCGTCAAGGCGAAGCAGCAAGCCACCTGGAGCTCCGGCGATTATTCGGTGGTGGGCACCACCCTCCAGATCGTCGGCGAGGCGCTGTGCGAGGCCGTCGACCTGCGGTCGGGCGAGCGCGTGCTCGACGTCGCGTGCGGGAACGGCAACGCCGCGCTCGCGGCGGCCCGCCGCTTCGCCCAGGTGACCGGCGTCGACTACGTCCCCGCGTTGCTCGCCCGCGCCGGCGCACGCGCCGCCGCCGAAGGCCTGCCGCTCGATCTCCGCGAGGGCGACGCCGAGGCGCTGCCGTTCCCGGACGGCGCCTTCGACGTGGTGCTCTCCACCTTCGGCGTGATGTTCGCTCCCGATCAGGAGCGGGCTGCCCGCGAGCTCCTGCGGGTCTGCCGTCACGGCGGGCGGATCGGCCTCGCCAGCTGGACGCCCGACGGCTTCACCGGCCAGATGTTCAAGGTGGTGGCTTCGCACGTCCCGCCCCCGGCCGGCCTGCGTGGACCGCCGCTGTGGGGGACGGAGGCCCGCCTCGCCGAGCTGTTCGGCGCGGAGGCGCGCGAGCTCCGCCGCCAGCGGCGGGAGTTCGCCTTCCGGTACCGCTCCACGGCGCACTGGCTGGAGGTCTTCCGCACCTGGTACGGCCCCACCCACCGCGCGTTCGCGGCCCTCGCTCCCGAAGGGCAAGACGCTCTGGCGGCCGATCTGGCGGCGCTCGTCGACCGGTACAACGTGGCGCGCGACGGGACGATGGTGGTCCCAGGCGCCTACCTCGAGGCCGTGATCACGCGCCTGTGAGGTCTTTCGAGAGGTTCAAGGACGTTCCCAAGGAGATGGGATCCGGCAAGACGCCGAGTGAGCCGCTTCCGTGAGCCGCAGGTAGCTGCCTCGGAGCGCGCCCCGGCCATCCGAGGAGCTGTCAGATTCGGGCGCGCTGGTCGCTTCGCCGCCCCGCCGAAACGAAGCGGCCCGGCGGAGGGGAGCCGCCGGGCCGCTCAATTCTTCCGCGGCAGGGGAACGACGACCGCGCAGTCAGTCGCGTCAATTCGTATGCGCTCACGGTACTGCGACGGACTGCCGCAAGACATCCCGTGTATGCGGGAGACCCAGATTGTACGCCGACCCCCCGAGCGATCGTGCGCGCCGCGGAGAGCCGGACGCCGGGAGTCGGTCGAAGACTGTCACCGCGCACGGGCAGGGTTCGTGCCGGTGCTCGAGCAGGCGACGCGCGCCGCGCTGGTCAACGTGCTCACCGTCGTCTCGCTGGCGAGCCGACCAGTCATAGGCGGATACGCGGCATCGAAGGCGGCCGCATACTCGGTGACGCAGGCGCTGCGCGCGGCGCTGACGTCTACGCCCGATGGAAGCAGGACCCCAAGGCGCTCGAACACTGGTTCGGCGCCCTCTGAAGGGCGAGGGAATCCGCACGCGCGTCGCCGCGCGACCAGTTCGAATTACTCCGGTCGGGACTCCATTGGCGGGGGGCCTCCAGGAACCGGTGGCCGCGTGCGCCCTGGCCAGCTAGCGAAGATGCATGTCCATCGCGACCGAACTTCCTTCCCGGCGACTTGCGAGCGACACGATCCAGGCGCCTCCCCTCGGCGACGCTGTCCGGGAGTGCGACTGGTGCGGCCGAGCCGTGCGTCGCGAAACAGCGTTCGAGCGGGCCCACTGCGGACCCGACGACGCTGAAGTCGTGCTCCTGTGCTCCGAATGCGAGTTTGGAGCTGACTGAGCGTTCGTTGGCGCCGCAACTGGAGGTCGTTCGGACGGGACCCCTAGGTTGAGGGGACGCGGTCCCGTTCGTTCCCTCCTCGTCGCGAATCAGCGCGGCGCCACCCACCGCGCTCCGCATTTCGGGCAGACGTACGTAGTCATGTTGCCGATCGTCTGCTCGACGACGCCTTCGGTGCCGCACTTCGGACACTTGTTCGTCGGCTGGGTGGGCGCGGGAACGTGGATGGGCATGGCGGTGCAGTCTACCCGGGCCGCGCGCCCGGCGGCGCCGTCGCCCGCGCGAAGGACCTTTGGGCTGCCAGCAGGCGCTCGAATGGTCTATTCAGGGTCACCGCGAGAGATCGCGATGGCCCATGATCGCCTGTCGAAAGTCCATGTCGCCCAGAGTGTGCGCGGTCCTCGCCGGGCTCAGGTCCGATCGCATGCCAGGTAGAAGGGGGAGTCATGACGGTTCTCATCGTCCGCCTCGGCGGTCCCCGCGTCGCCGGCGAGGGCCTACGAATCGGCACCGTGCGCCGCCCGCCGCGTGGCGTACCGGCGACGCGCTTTGCCTCGGAGGACTGGTACGACGTCTGGTATCCGAACCTCGCGCCCAGCGTCGAGACGATGAAGCTCGGCAGAGGGGCGCAGACCGAACGCGAGTGGGCGCTGTTCGCGAAGAAGTATCGCGCCGAGATGGCCGAGTCTGCGGCGAGCCGCACGCTCGACCTGCTCGCTGCGCTCTCGCACACGGCGAATTTTTCGGTCGGGTGCTACTGCGAGGACGAGGCGCGCTGCCACCGGTCGGTGCTGCGCGAGCTGCTCGCGGCGCGCGGGGCGAGGGTGGGGTGAGCGGGCGGCTCGGCGCTGCGCGTCACGCCTGCAACTGCGCCATGACAGCTCGCGTTGTCGGGAAGCCCCGCCGCTCCGCGCAGACCGCGCTTCCGGGCGGCGCGGACCGTGGGGTCAGCGCCGCGCGAACGCTCGCGCCGCGTGCGGGTCGCGCCATCTGCGAAACCCGCAATGGAGGCACTCGTCCGAGAACGGGTTCGCCACCCAGAGCGTCCAGTGGAAGTGGTCGCCGCAGAACGGGCAGCGAAACGACGCGAACCATGCCGCTGCTCCGACGAAGGCGGTAATCCAGGCGGCGAGGAGGACGTGCCCCGGCGCGTTGCTGCCGGTGAGGCCCGGCAACGCCTTCGTCGACCAGGCCAGGACCGGCACGAAGCCCACGATCGCGGCGGCGAACAGCCGGCGCCGCGTCCGGTAATCCCGCCACACGGGCGGCAAGCTCGATGTCATGTAGCGCAAGGATACCGCAAGACCCGCCAGACGCCCGAATGGGCCGACCGAGCCGCCCCCCGGTTGCGCGTGCTCGCGTTGCGCCGCAGCGATGAGGAGGTGCGTCGCGACGAGGAGCGCCGCCGCCTCCTCGGGCGCTCCGTTCACCATGGCTCCGGCGCAGCTGGAAGTGCGTGCGTGATCGCTGAGCGAACGCTCGCGGTGCAGGCGCTCTATGCAGCTTCGTGTGCCGCTCGCGGATGTTCGGACTTCCGCTCCCCGAACAGCGGCGTGTTGTCGTAGTTCTGCATCACGACACGGCCGGGATTTCCCGCCACGAGAGACCGCGGTCCGACGCTCCGCGACAGCATGGTGCCGTTCGCGACCGTGACGCCGTCATCGACGTGGATCGCGCCTGAGAGAACCGATCCGGTCCCGACCCAGACGTCGTCGCCGATGACCGGCGTGCCCTCCGCCCCCTCCGTTTGGCCGAAGCCGACCGTGACGTTGTGCGTGATGCTGAAGTTCCGGCCTATGGTGGTCGGGCCCAGGTAAATCGTGCCGACGTGCCCGATGTAGAAGCCGGGACCGATGTCGGCGTAGATGCGGACGTGGTGGAAGAACTCGATCGCGTGGCCGAGCGCGGCCGCGAAAGCGACGCAGGCCGCTCCGAGCACCCGGCTGCGCTGCCGCACGCGCCGCGCGAAGCGGTCGAAGCGGTATGCCGCGACGCATTGGAACCCGTAGTGGGTCAGCCACAAGCGGAGCTTCTGGCGCGCCGTGGGTGCCTCGGTCCTGAAGCAGATTCGGTAGTACTTCCGCAAGTCCGCTTGGAAGGGACGCCCCTCGTCACGACGGCCGTCCTCGCCCCGAGGTCGCACGCCTCCTTCGCCCATGACGCGCCCCCCACGCCGACTGCAGGGCAGTCTCTGTACGGATCGCCCGGGCGCACAGGCACCAACCGGGCAGATGGCCAGGCATGGCCCCGCCGCTTAGCGTAAGCGGCCGAGAGCGAGGCAGCCGCTGAATGTCCCGAGGGCCCCTGCAGATCGACGAGGCGGCGGTCGTGGAGCACATCGCCCGGGTCATCCGGAGCCACGTGCACGAGACGCTGCACCGCCGCGGGGCCGTGGTCGGGCTCTCGGGGGGCGTCGACAGCTCCGTCGTGGCGGCGCTCTGCGCGCACGCGCTGGGGCCCGAACACGTCGTGGCGCTGCTCATGCCTGAGCGTGACTGCTCAGACGAAGCGCTCTGGCTGGGCCGGCTGATGGCGGAGCGGCTCGGGGTCCACGCGATCGTGGAAGACATTGGACCGACGCTCGCCGCGGCCGGGTGCTATCGGCGCCAGACGGAGGCGATCCGGACGGTGTTCCCGGAATACGCCGAAGGCTGGCGCTGCAAGCTCTCGCTGCCTTCCATCCTCGAAGGCGACCGTCTCAACGTGTTCTCGCTCACGGTCGAGGACCCGTCGGGTACGCGACGCAGCTCGCGGATGTCGCCCGCCGCGTACCGGCAGCTCGTCGCAGCGACGAACTTCAAGCAACGCACGCGCAAGATGATGGAGTACTACCATGCCGATCGGCTGCAGTACGCGGTCGCGGGCACTGCCAACCGCCTCGAGTTCGATCAGGGCTTCTTCGTGAAGCAGGGCGACGGCGCCGCGGACTTCAAGCCGATCGCGCATCTCTACAAGACGCAGGTTTACTCGCTCGCCGAGTACCTCGACGTTCCACTCGCGATCCGCGGACGGCCCCCGACGACCGACACGTTCTCCATGTCGCAGACGCAGGAGGAGTTCTATTTCGCGCTGCCGTACGACCAGATGGACCTGTGCCTGTGGGGGCGGGATCACGGTACGCCCGTCGAGGAGCTCGCGGCGATCGTTGGGCTGACGTCCGCGCAGGTGGAGCGCGTTTACCGCGACATCGACGCGAAGCGCAGGACGACGAGGTACCTGCACGTCCCGGCCCTCACCGTCGACGGGCGCGTGGAGGGCTGAGCGTGTGCGGCATCGCCGGAGTGCTGAACCTCGGTGACGCGCTGCCGCCGCCCGAGCTCGCGACGCTGAACACGATGATCTCCGCGCTGAGGCACCGCGGACCGGACGAGTGTGGCGTGTACCGCGACGGTCGAGTCGGGCTCGGTCACACACGGCTGTCGATCATCGATCTCGCGACCGGACAGCAGCCGCTGGCCAACGAGGACGACTCGGTATGGGTCGTGTTCAACGGCGAGATCTTCAACTACGTCGAGCTGCGGGGCGAGCTCGAGCTGCTGGGGCATCGCTTCCGTACCCGGAGCGACACCGAGGTCATCGTCCACGCGTTCGAGGCCTGGGGCGAAGCATGCTTCGAGCGCTTTCGAGGCCAGTTCGCCATCGCGCTCTGGGACGCCAGGCGAGAGTCGCTCGTCCTGGCGCGCGACGCGCTGGGGGTCCGTCCGCTCTACCTGTGCGAGCACCAGAGCCGGCTCTACTTCGCGAGCGAGGTGAAGGCGCTCTTCGCCGCGGATCGCAACATCCCGCGTTCCCTCGATCCGGCCGGTCTCGCGGAGACGTTCACGTTCTGGACCGTGGTGCCGCCTCAGAGCATCTTCGCAGGCATCAGCGAGCTCGAGCCGGGTCACGTGGTGACCATCACGGCCGGCGTCAGGCGCGAGCGCTGTTACTGGCGGCAGCGGTATCCGACCAGCGGCGCCGAGGAGTTCAGCGGGTCGCTCGACGACGCGGTGGGGCACGTCCGCGCCGCGCTCGAGGACGCCATTCGGCTCCGCATCGTGCGCGCTGACGTCCCCGTGGGGAGCTATCTCTCGGGCGGCCTGGACAGCTCCCTCGTCACTGCACTCGCCAGGCGCGTTCATCCGGGTCGGTTCTGCACGTTCTCCCTGCGGTTCGAGGACGCCGAATACGACGAGACCGAGTTCCAGCGTGCGGTCGCGGCTCGTGTCGAGAGCGAGCACCGGGAGCTGGTCGTGAAGCGCGAGCACATCGCGGACGCATTCCCCGACGTCGTCGCACACGCGGAGCGTCCGATCCTCCGCACCGCGCCCGTGCCGCTCTACCTGCTGTCACGCCTCGTGCGCGACTCGGGGATCAAGGTCGTCCTCACGGGCGAGGGGGCCGACGAGCTGTTCGCCGGGTACGATCTCTTCCGCGAGGCGAAGGTGCGGAGGTTTTGGGGACGGCAGCCGGGCTCCACGCTGAGGCCGCGCCTTCTCGAGCGGCTCTATCCGTACCTGGCACGATCGCCCGTCGCAGGGAACGCCATGTCACGGCAGTTCTTCGGCATGGCAATCCGGAATGGGGACGCGCCGGGGTTCGCGCACGAGCTGCGCTGGCGCTCCGCGGCGGCGCTGCAGCGCCTGTTCACGGTGGAGCTGCGGAACCGCGTGAGCCACATCGACGTGGTGGCGCGACTGGTGGCGACGCTTCCACCCGAGTACCAGACCTGGTCGTCGCTCGCCCAGGACCAGTACGTCGAGATCTGCACGCTGCTGTCGGGGTACCTGCTCTCGTCCCAGGGAGACAGGATGCTCATGGCGCACTCCGTCGAGGGGCGCTTCCCGTTCCTCGACGGGTCCGTCGTCGCCCTCGCGAACGTGCTGCCGCCCGGGTACAAGCTGCGCCGGCTCGACGAGAAGCACGTCCTGAAGCGCGTGGCAGACGGGCTCTTGCCGCGCGGCATCGTGCGGCGGACGAAGCAGCCCTACCGCTCGCCGGACGCGCTCGCGTTCGCGGGCGCCTCCGCGCCGGAGTGGGCACGAGACGCGATGAGCGAACGTGCCGTGGCCGACGCGGGCGTGTTCGACCCTCGCGCCGTCGCGCAGCTCTGGCGCAAGTGCCGCACGCACGCCGGCGCCGGACAGTTCTCCAACGCGGACAACATGGCCGTCATCGGGGTGCTGTCGACGCAGATCCTCCACGAGCGCTTCGTCCGGCGGTGTCCCGCGCCGGCGGCGCCGGTGGTCCCCCGAACCGTCGTCGATCGGCTCGCACCAGGAGCACGAGCATGAATCCCGTCCCGTTGCTGCACGATTACCTCATCGAGTCGGCTCGACGCGTTCCGGAGAAGGTGGCGCTCGTGTGCGGTGAGCGTCGGCTCACGTATCGCGAGCTCGACGAGCAATCGAACGCGCTTGCCCAGGGTCTCGTGCGCCGCGGCGTCGAGCGTGGCGACCGCGTGCTCGTGCTGGCGGAGAACTCCGTCGAGGCCGTGCTGGCGTTCTGGGGCACGCTCAAGGCGAACGCGGTGGCGTCCGTCATCAGCCCACAGACTCGCGCCGACAAGCTCGCCTACCTGCTGCGCGACTGCCGCCCCGCGGCGATGATCGCCGACGCGCAGCTCGCGGCGGCGTTCGCCGAGCCGGCCTCCGCGGCCTCGTCCCTTCGCGCCGTGCTGACCTTCGGGATCGTGCCGGACCGCTCGCCGCTCCGGCGGCTCGCACGCCACGCCTCGCTCGAGGCGACGCTCGCCGAGGATCGGCGTGACGTCGCGCCGCCGCGGCGGTGCATCGACGTCGACCTGGCGGCGCTCATCTACACCTCCGGCAGCACCGGCGAGCCGAAGGGCGTGATGCTCACGCATCGGAACATGCTGACCGCGGCGACCTCGATCACCAGCTACCTCGAGAACGTCACGGACGACGTCATCCTGGGCGTGCTGCCGCTCTCGTTCGACTACGGGCTCTACCAGATGATCATGGCGTTCCGCACGAGCGCCCGCCTCGTCCTCGAGCGCAACTTCGCTTTCCCCGCGGACGTGCTGAAGCGAGTCGTCGCCGAGAAGGTCACCGGGTTCCCAGGCGTGCCCACCATGTTCGCGATGCTGGCCGAGATGAGATCGCTCGCCGACCATGACCTGTCGAGCATTCGGTACGTGACGAACACCGCCGCAGCGCTGCCGGTGAAGCACATCCGGATGCTGAAGCAGATCTTCCCGGCTGCTCGCATCTACTCCATGTACGGGCTCACCGAGTGCAAGCGCTGCACGTACCTGCCGCCCGAGGACCTCGATCGCAAGCCGACGAGCGTCGGAATTGCGATCCCGAACACCGAGCTGTGGGTCGTGGACGAGCAGGACCGGAAGCTCGGCCCGAACGAGGTCGGCCAGCTCGTGATCCGCGGAGCGACGGTCATGCGCGGTTACTGGGAGAAGCCGGAGGAGACGGCGAAGCGGCTCCGCCCCGGGCCGCTGCCCGGCGAGTCCGTCCTGTACACCGGCGACTACTGCAAGCTCGACGAGGAGGGGTACCTCTACTTCGTCGCGAGGATGGACGACGTCATCAAGTCACGCGGCGAGAAGGTCGCTCCGAAGGAAGTCGAGAACGCGCTCGTCGACATCCCGGGCGTGAGGGAGGCGGCCGTGATCGGCGTGGCGGACGAGGTGCTCGGACAAGCCGTGAAGGCCTTCGTCGTCCTCGAGGACGGCGTCCATCTCGATGCGCGGACGGTCCAGCGCGAGTGCCAGCGGCGACTCGAGAACTTCATGGTCCCGAAGCACGTGGTCTTTCTCCCCGAGCTCCCCCACACCAGCACCGGCAAGATCAAGAAGACAGGGCTCTCCTGAGCAGCACGAGGTCAACGATGGACATCACACGGCGCGTCAGAGAGTTCATCCTCAGCAACTTCTACGTCACGGACGCGGAGGGGCTCTCCGACGCTGACTCGCTGCTCTCGCTGGGCATCGTGGACTCGACCGGAATCCTCGAGGTCATCGGCTTCCTCGAGGAGGAGTTCGCGATCGTCGTGGAGGACGAGGACGCCACGCCAGCCAACCTGGAGTCGATCGAGAGGATCGCCGCGTTCGTCTCGAGGAAGGTCTCGGAGCGAGTCCCAGAGCCGATGAGGTCGGCCGAAGGCTGAGCGGCGCCGGTCGGTCAGAACCGCCCCGAGATCCCGGCCGGCCCGACGCTCATCGCGAATCCACGCCCCGGGTGCGTCGCCGACGGCGATCCTCCGGGCACGAGGTCCGCCTTCGGCAGCGACTCGGTGATGAGCCAGATCGCGCCCGCGGTGACGAGGCTCCCGATCGCAAGCGTCGTGCCGCCGGCCGTGCACATGCCGGTCGACGCCATCGCGCTGTCGCCGCAGCCGACCGCCGCGAGAGAGATGCCCGTCACGACGGCCATACCGCCGAAGGTCGTGAACGTGATTCCAGTCGCGAGCTTCCCATGTGACGTCGGGTGCGCGTGAATCTGCACCGCGCCGTCACCCGCAGCATCCATGACGTCGAGGACGCGGATCTTGTCGGGACCGCCGGGGCCGTCCTCGCGCCCGCGCAGGAAGATCGGCCGCGCAGGGTCGAGATAGCGCGAGCACGGCGTCGTGCAGATCACCTGGTCGTCGTAATAGACGTCCCACCGGCGATTGGCGCTTGCAGAGAGGAGGTCCACGCGCACCGTGCCCGCCGGGCCCTCCTCGGGCGCGCGGCCCGGGATCGGCCACAGGAACACCTGGATCGGAGAGCGGCAGTTCGGGGCGGGGCCGTCCTCCGTGCCGTCATCGCACGCCTTCCAGTCGCCGGCCGAGCGGATGAGCCCCGCGCTCCGCTCTGCCTTCCCGCCGAGGCGGACCTGTGCGACGGCGACGTCCGCCGACGCGTTGGCGGTGTTCTTTCCCTCGAGCGCGAACGCCCCGACGGCGAGCGCGCCCACGACGTGCGTCGCGCGGGCGCAGTCACCGTACGGCGGAACCTCGGACGCGCCGAAGCCGTCGAGACGAAGCTGGCCCGACACCTTCGTGTCGACGGTGAGCGTTCCGGTGCGCTTCAGCTCGCCTTCCAGCGACTCCGCGCCGAGCGGCAGCTTCGCGTAGAGCTCGTCGACGTCGTCGATCTGGAGCTGGTCCGACGCCGGCGTGGTGCGCTGCCAGAGGTAGCGGCCGATGAGCCGGCAACCCGTGAGCACCCGCATCGCGCACCCGGAGTACTCGACCGCGACGGCGCCGGAGTGCGCCATCGCCTCGAGGTTCGCCTTCTCGGAGGCGGGCCACTCCGTGACGAGCAGATCCGTCCGGCCCGACCCGACGCGGCAGCGCCCTGAGGCTCCGGGGAGCTCGACCGACGATCGGCGCGAGAGCGACGAGGTCGCGCAACCGCTCGCGGCGACGGCCGCGAGGAGGGCGAGGAGCGAGGAGGGGCGGGGAGGCGAGCGCATGCAGGGATGGTACCCGACGCATGTCGCCGATCCGAGATGTGCAGGGTCGTTTCGTGTGAGCAAACGGCGACATCGGAGGGCGTCCGGCGACCGCATCCGGGAACCCGCGATGCTCTTCACGGTGCGGCCATTGCCTTGTCGGTCTCGGTGATTCCGCATGGGCAAACATCATGGGGGCGCGATTCGCAGCATGACATTGCGTGAAGTCGCGGCGGTCGTCAGGACCTGCGCCACGCCGCGGCGTGCCGGCGAGGAGCGCTGTCACCGGCTCATCCTGCCGCTACTCGTCGCTTCGCCGGGGCGTCCGCCGGCGGGCGGGTGGTACACTGCGAGCCCTGCGGAGGCCAGATGCCCAGCTCCTCGTCCCCTGAGCCCGTCGACAGCGTCCTCGAACTGGTCGGCAAGACGCCGATGGTGCGCATTCGGCGGCTCAACCCGAACCCGCGCGTTCGCCTCTTTGCGAAGCTCGAGGGCTTCAACCCGACGGGCAGCATCAAGGACCGGATCGCGCTCAAGATGATCGAGCAGGCGGAGCGCGAGGGGACGCTCACTCCGGGCAAGACGATCCTCGAGCCCACCAGCGGCAACACTGGCATCGGCCTCGCCATGATCGGCGCGGTGAAGGGCTACCCCGTCGAGATCGTGATGAGCGAGGCCGTGTCGATCGAGCGCCGCAAGATGATCCAGGCGTTCGGCGCCACGGTGACGCTCACGGACCCGAAGCTCGGGACCGACGGGGCGATCCTGAAGGCGCGCCAGCTCGTGAAGGACTTCCCGGACCGGTACTTCATGCCGGATCAGTTCTCGAACGAATACAACCAGCTCGCGCACTACGACGGGACGGCGGTCGAGATCCTGGAGCAGACCCGCGGCGAGGTGGATTATTTCGTGTCATCCCTCGGGACGAGCGGCACGCTCATGGGCGTTGGGCTTGCGCTGAAGGAGCGGCTGCCGAAGGTGAAGATCGTGAGCGCCCACCCGGTGCGCGGGCACTACATCCAGGGGCTCAAGAACCTGGAGGAGGCGATCGTGCCGGCGATCTACGACGCCACGAAGGTCGACCGGCACATCATGGTCGAGTCCGAGGACGCGTTCGACCTCGCGCGCCGCGTCGCCCTCGAGGAAGGCATCTTCGCCGGGATGAGCAGCGGCGCAGCGCTGTGGGCGGCGCGCGTGCTCGCGGTCGAGGTCGAGACCGCGACGATCGTCACGATCCTACCGGACCGCGGCGACAAGTACCTCTCGACGGGACTGTTCCGGGTCTGAGCCCGCGAGCCTGTCGCGCGCACGCAAGCCGGGAAGAAGCCCGGACGCCCGCGGCTCTCGCACAGTGAGGCTCGCGAAAGCCACTGTCGCGTGCAGTGCGGCAGCCTCGGGGTGCGATGAATGTCGGGGCAGGGCGGTGCTGAGGCCGATCTCGCCCTTTGACGAAGAAGCCGCAACTCGTGACGAACGAGCAGGTCGTCGAAGCGATTCGAGTTCGAGACGACAGATCCCGCGCTAGCCTGTTCACCGCTACTTCTTGCCCTGTCGAAGAGCCTTCTTTGCCTTCTCGACCTCTCGCTGGCAGTCGGCGATCTTGAGCGAAGGGACCTCCGCCTGCACGAGGTGCTTCTGCGCCTCGGCTCTCGCTTCGGCCGTGTAGTCGTTCCTGTTCTTCTCGATGTCTTCACGGACCTCTTTCACCTTGTCCTTGCAGTCGGTGGCGAGCGCGGGGGTCGGGCCCAGGACGGAGAGCGAAGCGAGGAGAACAACGATCCACGACGTCTTTGGCATCATCGGATGGTCCTTTTCGGGTTCGGGGGTTCGCGCGGCCGTCCGTCGAGGGATGACCTCCCATCGAGGCGGGTTCCGCTGTGTTCGTGAGCTTCAAGAACCGGCCGCGAGCTTCACGGCCACCTCGCGCAGCTCCGCCGCGTTGAGGTCGGAGACGAGCGCGTGCCCGAGCCCGCCGGCCCGCCACAGCACCACGTGGAACCCGCGCTGCGTCGCCTCGCGCAGGTCGGGGCCGCCGCCGCGGACCTGAGTCGCCGCGGGCCAGGCGAGCCCGTCGTCGCGGAAGACGAGCAGCGTCAGGCGGTGCTTGTGGAGCGTGTACTCGATGACGGCGGCGCGCCGGTCGAGGAACCAGCCGACCGCTCCGCCCTGCAGCTCTAGGCCGCTCCCCTCGGGGACGGGGACCGCGGGGGCGAAGTCGAGCCGGCCGGCGAACCACGGCTTCACCTGGTGCGGACCGCCGCTCTCGACGTCGAACGGGCGGTCGCGGACGAGTACGCGCAGGTGGTCGCTGATCGCCTCGCCGGCGAGCGCGGCGAGCGGATCGTGCCGCGTGGCGCGTCCGGCGAGCACGCCGCCCGCGAACAGCGCCACGCCCGCCGCGAGCGCTGGCGCCGCGACCCGCATCCACGCCGCGCGGTGTGCCGGCGGCCGCGCGCGCGAGCCAAGGAGCGAGAGCCGCTTCTTGAGCGCGGTCGGGGCGGCATAGCGCGGCAGCCGCCGCGCGAGCAGCTCGTCGAGAGTCGCCTCGGCGGCGTAGGCGCGCGTGCAGGCGTCGCAGCCGCGCAGGTGGGAGCGAAGGTCCGCGTCGGCCGCGGCGTCGATCCGGCCCCGGCGGTGGTCGAGCAGGCGGGGGCGCACGTCCTCACAGGTCATGACCGAGTCCCCATGTCGTGAGCATATTCGGCAAGCCGCGCGCGCAGCGCGGCCCGGGCGCGGGCGAGGCGCGACTTCACGGTTCCGACGGCGCACCCGAGCACGTGCGCCACCTCGGTCTCGGTGAAGCCCTCGACGTCCAGCAGCACCACCGTGCGCGCGTCCTCCGACAGCGTCCCCAGTGCCGTTTCGATCTCCTCTGCGACGAGGCCGCGCATGCGCTCCAGCTCGACGTCGTTGCGGAGCCACGCATCGCTGCTAGGCGCCGCGTCGGGCGCGTCGCCGTCGGCGTCGAGCGGGCTCCGCCGATCCCGCCGCCATCGATCGAGCCAGGCGTTGCGCAGGATGCGGAAGAGCCAGGCCGCGAGGCTCGCGCCCGCGTCGCGCACGCCCCACGCTCGCACCGCGCGCGCGTAGGTCTCCTGGACCAGGTCCTCCGCGTCGGCCGCGTTGCGCGTGAGGTGGCGCGCCAGGTTGTAGAGCGCGTCCGCGTGCGCGAGCGCGTCCTCGAAGCGCGGCGCGGCGCCCTCGTCGGGCGATGGCATCCGGGACATCGGGATCACCGTCGCTCCTTTAGCGGCGCAGGCGTCCCCGCGCCGCACACGCGGCTCCGCCCAGGAGACGCGCAACCAGCCCGGACCGTTCCCTCGGGCGAGCGCGGAACGAACCGCCGGGGTCCGGCGTTCCTCCCGCCGTGAGCGGCGCCGGGCAGGCGCCGGAAGGAGCGGCAGCAGCCGCAGCGGCCGATCTGCTGGCACGGATCCGCGAGGAGCTCGCGCGCCGCGGCTGCGGATGGGTTCGTCGCTCGTCCGACACCTCGCCACTCGCGGTCCGCCCTGGCCCGCGCGCTGACCGGGAGCGGCCGCGCCTCAATCACGGTCCACGTGGACGACGGCGAGGAAGGTGGTGGGTCTCCGGCTCAGCGTGGCGCGCAGGCACCGCAGATACATCGCCAGTCCCCAGAGCCGGATGATGGTGAACGCGTGCAGGACGACGTCTTTACCCGTGATCAAGCCTCTCATGGCGCGGTGTCCGTTCACCGGGTTCACGCTGCCAGACGCGGCGATGCCAGCGATCGTTCCGCGACCGCGTGAAGCGGGCCATCCACCGGATCCGATGGGCGGAGAGTGAGAAGAGTCTGATCCGACCCGAGGGGGCCGCGGAACCATTGGCCTGCGCCGTCGTTGTACAGCGTGTATCCGCGGGCCGTCACGCGGCTCGGGGCCGGAGGGAACGACCACATGCGCATGCAAGAGCCATCGCGATCGTCACGTAGGATCGCGGTCACGTCAGCCTGGTCTGCCCGGTCGCAAGCCCGGCTGGCGACCTCGACGCCCGTGGCACGAGTGAGTGAGCCATGACGAGCTCGACTCGCCTCACGCTGGCTCTCGCCCTCGCCCTCGCTGGATGCAAGGCGACGCCCCCGGGCCAATTCGAACG
>DATIDF010000172.1:0-8667 GCA_035456445.1 Anaeromyxobacter sp. | reverse complement strand
CACCGGGGCACGCACGGGCACGCGCGCCGCCGGCAGCCGCGCGGGGGGCCGCACCCGGAGCGCCGGTGGGCGCCGCGGGACGACGGGGCGCAAGGGCGGCGCCCGGTCGCCGCGCCGCTCGGGACGCTGATCGGGTCACGCGCGCCGCACCGGCGAACGGGCCCCTCCTCAGGAAGCCATTGTGCGTCGAAGCGGCGCGCCTATCCGGCCGCCTCGCAGGGGCTGGCGCCCGTCCCACCGCGCGAGCCTCGGTCGATCACCCGCCTCTGGCCCACTGCTGCAGGAGGAACTCTTCCTCCGCGGGCCCGAGATCGTGACGGCGCGACGCCTCGCCCACGAGCTTCATGCGGTCGAGCGTCGGGTCTTCGCGGATCCGCTCGTCGAGCCAGCGCAGCGCCCGGCGCAGGGACTCTCCCTCCGGCAAGATGCCGCGCCCGCCCTCGTTCACCATCGCGTACCTCCGCACGATCGCTACCGGCAGACGGCGCGCGGCGCCGCGTCCCGCCGGGGCCGGTGCGCCCGGCCCCAGCGGGACCACGCGCTACGGCTCGGGCTTCTCACGCTTCTGCGCGGACGACTCTGGCTGCGAGTAGCCCTTCTCCTCGCGGCGGTCAGGGCTCGCCTGCCGGCGCGCGCCCCGCTCCTCGCCCGCCGTACCGCCTGCCGCCTCACGCTCCTTCCTGAGCCGCTCCTTCTCTTGGCGACGCATGTGGACCTCCGTGGTGGTCCAGAATTCTGCGCAGCAGCAGCGCACCAGGCCCGGCCGACCGCGCGCCAGGCGTCCCTGGAGCCGACCCGTCAGGTGCATCGATCCGGTGTCAGGCCCCCGCGACGATCATCGCCGCCGCGCCGAGCGCCAGCGCGAGCATTGCGACCCACCGGACGGCGAACCAGAGCGCCGCACGCGCCACCTCGTGGCCCTCGTCGATCGTCGCGCGCATGCTCGCCTCCCGCCACGAATCTGCGCCGCGCGAGCGCGTGGCGGGAGTGGGAAATGCGCACCGGCCCCGCCGCCCTCCGGGGCTCGACCCGGCGGACGGCGGCGGAGACGGCCGGGCGGAGCGCTACGCGCGCTCCCTCGCGAGGGAGGGCGCCCCGAGCGGCGCCGGATCCGACGGCACCTTCGGCGTCATCCCGTGCTGCGGGGAAGCGTCCGGCGCATACCCCACGACGCCCATCTCGGGAATGTCGAGCCCGAGCATCTCGTCCTCGACGGACGCGCGGTTCCCGACGAGCTTGCCGATGACGACGAACGCGAGCGCCGCGAGGGGGGCGACCCAGAGGACGTTCACGGCGATGCCGATGATCGAGGCGACCAGCTGGCCCGCGTCGCCGTACAGGAGCCCGGTCACCCCGTACGCGACGCCGTTCAGGCCCTGCCCGTAGGTGCCGTTGGCGAACAGGCCCACGGACAGGATGCCCCACGCGCCGTTCACGCCGTGCACCGCGATCGCGCCGACAGGGTCGTCGATGCGGAGCTTCGAGTCGACGAACATCGCCGCGACGACGACGAGCACCCCTGCGACGAGGCCGATGAGCATCGCGGCCCAGGACGAGACGAACGCGCACGGGGCGGTGATCGCGACGAGCCCGGCGAGCATGCCGTTCGCGAGCCAGGTCGGATCCGGCTTGCCGAAGCGCGCCTTCACGTACAGGTAGGCGCCGAAGGCGCCCGTCGCCGAGGCGAGCATCGTGTTCGTCGCGACGATCGCGAGCCGCGTGTCGGTGCCCGCGAGCGTCGACCCGGCGTTGAAGCCGAACCAGCCGAACGCGAGGATGAACGTGCCGACCATGACCTGCGGGATGTTGTGCGCCGGGATCGGGTTCACCCGTCCGTCCGGCCCGTACTTGCCGACGCGCGGCCCCAGGATCTTAGAGAGCGTGAGCGCCATGACGCCGCCCGTCATGTGCACCACCGAGGATCCGGCGAAGTCCACGTGGCCGTGGCCGAGCCCGAGGTTCGTGCCGAGCTGCGACAGCCAGCCGCCGCCCCACACCCAGTTCGCGTACAGCGGGTAGATGATGGTCGAGATCACGATCGTGAGGAGCACGAACGACGTGAACTTCCAGCGCTCCGCGAGCGCGCCGGTCGGGATCGTGCAGGTGGTGTCCATGAACACCATCTGGAACAGGAACATCGCCGCCACCGCGGGGGTGAACAGGTGGAGCGGCAGCATGAAGCCGCTCGTCCCGGCGAGGTTCCAGGTATGGCCGAAGAGGTTCACGGCGAGCGGGGCCGCCGAGAGCGACGCGTCCCCGCCGAAGGTCGCCATGGGGCCCATGGAGCCCATCTGCAGGCCGAAGCCGACGAAGTAGAAGCCCAGGATGCCGACGGCGTAGACGAAGAAGTTCATGCCCATCGTGTGCGCGACGTTCTTCGCGCGCGTGAGCCCGGTCTCGACGAGCGCGAACCCGGCCTGCATGAACATGACGAGGAAGCCGGCCACCATCGTCCAGACGATGTTCAGCGCGGTCTGCGTGTCGGCGAGCGTCTTCACGACGTCCGCGGTCGTGGGATCCATTCCCGTGCCCCTTGGTTGGAGGAGAGCTGGCGGGACGGATTGCAGCCGACGTGCCTTTGGTCGCGGAGCCTCGCCCCGGCGCCGGAATGCCCGCCGCGCGGGCAGCTCCCGGTCGCCGCTGCCCGCATGACGTGCATCCGGCGACCGCGGTGAGGCGGCAGGCGCGCGCGAGCCGCCGGCGCGCGCCTGCGATGCGGGCGGGGTGATGCCAGCCCCTCGGGCAGGCTACAGGAGCCGCAAGAGGTCGCGCCGGATCGCCGCCCGAGCGGCGTCGTCTGGCGCGGCCGGCAGCGCACGCTCCAGCGTCTCGGCCGCCTTGCGGCGGAAGCCGGTCTCCTCGTACAGCGCCGCGAGAGTGCGCAGCGCCGCTAGGAGGTCCGGGCGCAGCTCGACGGCGCGCTCCAGCTCCGTCATCGCGCGGAAGTGCTCGCCGCGCGCGCGCAGGGCCCGGCCGAGGAGATGGTGCCCCTCGACGGAGAAGGGGTCGGCGCGCACCGCCTCGTCGAGGGCGTCGATCGCCTCCGCGGCCTTGCCGGCGGTGAGGAGCTCGCGGCCACGCGCGAGCAGCGGCGACGAGTTGGCGGCGACGGCGCGCGGACGCGCGGCGCCGGCGTCGAGGGCGGCCTCGACCCGGCGAAGCAGGTCGTCGATGCGAAACGGCTTCTCGACGTAGTCCTCCGCGCCGTACGCCTCCCGCGCGTCCTCCGCGAACCGCCAGCCGCGGTACACCGCCGTCATCATCACGACCGGGATGCGCCGCGTGCGCGCGCCGGCCTTGAGCCGTCGGCAGGCCTCGAACCCGTGCACCCGCGGCAGCATGGCGTCGAGCAGGACGAGGTCCGGCCCGAGCGCCTCCGCCTTCGCGAGCGCGTCGGCGCCATCGGCGGCGGTCTCGACCGCGTACCCCCTACCCTCCAGCGTGCGCCTCACGAGCTGACGGATCTCGGGCTCGTCGTCCACGACGAGCACGAGGCGGCGGCCGGCCGCGCGCGCGGGGCGCTGCGGCGGCGGGAGCTCCACCTCGATGGGGACGTCGGTCGTCTCGAGCGGATCGACGGTCTCGGGCAGGAGATCGTCCGCGACCTCGGACTCGACGAGATCGCCGCCGGGCACGACCGCGGCGAGGAACGCCCCGCCGGGACCGGCGTCCGTGCCACACCAGAGCGCGTCACCCCGTTCGTGACAGTCGTACGCTTCCTGGATCGCGCGCGCGAGCGCGGCCCGCACCGCGACGTACGGCGAGACCTCGCGCCCGGTGACGAACCGCACCTCGGACAGGATCCGCGCGTCGAGCGGACGCGCCATCGCGAGATGCAGGCGCCCGCCTTCGACGGACAGCGGAAGGATCAGATCGCCCTCCGCGACGCTGCGCGGTACGAGCTCGAGAAGGGGGAGGTCGATCGCGGTGCGGGACAGATCGACGCCGGGGACGCCGTTCTTCTCGGAGAGGACGGAGGCGAGCGCACCCTCGGGGACCCCGGTGGCGAGCAGCCGCGAGCAGATCGGCTCGCGGCGAGCGTCCCCCTCGCGCTGCGCCTCTACCAGCCGGTCGCGCGTCGCGAGCCCGCGCGCAATGAGGATGTCCCCCGTCCTTGCCGCCAAATCCCCTCCAGTCGATGGCGAGGACGATCTTAACGCCGAGTCCGGGGCGCCGCCGTCCCACGAATGCGGCGTCACCTCCGCGCGGGGCGGACAGGGTAGGCGCCATGGCGCCCGTCGCTTGCATGGAGCCGTCGCGAGACGCGCGATGCCGTCGCCGAGCCGGGCGCTCCGAGGAATGAGCACCGCAGGCGTGCCTGTAGGCACGTCGAGGAGCGCAATGACGAGGCCGCCCGGCGCAGGCAGGCAGCGTGCGTCGCAGCAGGCTCCATGCGAGCGGGTGGCGCCATCAGAGCTACCCGACGGTGTCCGCGTACGTCATCACGAGGTACATCACCGATTCGCCGTCGGACCGGCTGCGGTAGACGTGCGGCACGTCGGCTTCGAAGACGATCGCGTCGCCGGCGACGAGGCTCTCCTTGCGACCGGCGACCTCGATCTCCACCTCACCCTTCGCGACGACGAGGTTCTCGGTGGTCCCGGGGTTGTGCGGGTCCGCCCGCTCGACGCCCCCGGGCGCGAGGCGCAGCTCGTAGAACTCGACCCGGCGCGGCTCGTCGAACGGGAAGAGCGCCCGCGAGCTGAACGAGCCGTCGTGGCTGCGCAGGAGCTTCGCCTGGTCGGAGCGGAGCACGTGGGGGCCGGGGCTGCCGCGCGCGGTGATGAGCGCGGAGAACGGCACCCCGAGCGCCGAGGAGATCTTCCAGAGGACGTTGATCGTGGGCGCGCTCTGGCCGAGCTCGATCTGCCCGAGCATGGCGCGCGACACGCCCGAGACCTGCGAGAGCCGCTCGAGCGACAGGCCACGCTGGTTGCGCAGGCGACGCAGGTTCCCGCCCACGACCGGGGTGAGATCCCGCGCCACGCCGGCGGGGTCGTGCACCTCGGGGTCAGGGGCGGGCCGGGCCTCGGGCGGAGGGCTGGCCGGCCGCTTTCCACGCTTCGTGGTCTCTCGCGCGCTCTTCATGCTGCGTCACTTTTCCGTTACAACAGACGCGTTGTCAACGCACGCTTCCGCTCCCGCCGCGCCCGGGCTCGGCGCCCCTCGCGCGGATGGGTGCGGGCCCTGGCGGCTCACCCTCGTCACGAACCCGGACGACTGCAATCTCGCCTGCTCCATGTGCGAGTGCGGCGCGGCGCGCGCGGGGGGCGCAGCGCGGCGACCGCACGCACCCCGGCGGATGGATCCCGAGCTCGCGCTGCGCGTGCTCGACGAGCGGCGTGGGTCGGCGCTCCGGGAGGTCATCCCGTCCACGATGGGCGAGCCGCTCCTCTGGGCTGGCCTCGACGGGCTCGTGGACCTGTGCGCCGAGCGCGCGCTCTCGCTGAACGTCACCACGAACGGCACGTTCCCCGGCCGCGGCGCCGCGGCCTGGGCGGCCCGGCTCGTGCCGGTCGCGTCCGACGTGAAGATCTCGTGGAACGGGGCGACCGCCGCGACCGCCGCGGTGGTGATGCCCGGCCTCTCGCTCGACGCGGCGGCGGAGAACGTGCGCGCGCTCGTCGCCGCGCGGGACGCGCACGCTCGGACGGCGGGGCGGCGCTGCGGGGTCTCGTTCCAGGTCACCGTCCAGCAGGCGAACGTCCACGAGCTCGCGGACATCGTGCGGCTCGCCGCCTCGCTCTGCGTGGATCGGGTGAAGCTGAACCACCTGCAGCCGCGCTTCCCCGGGCTCCTCCCCGCCTCGCTCCGCCGCTCGCCGGAGGCGATCGCCTGCTGGAACGCAGCGGTCCGCGCCGCGCGCGCGGCGGCCGACGACGCACGCCTGCCGAGCGGAGCCACCGTCCTCCTCCAGAACGCGATCGAGCTCGCCCCGGACCCTCGCGCGCCCGCGCCACTCGGGCCCTGTCCGTTCGTCGGACGCGAGGCGTGGATCCACACCGACGGCCGGTTCGCGCCCTGCCCCCATCCAGCCGCCGCGAGGGGCGAGCTCGGCGAGCTCGGCTCGGTCGCCGAGACGCCGCTCGGCGAGCTCTGGGCGAGCGGCCGGTTCCGGGCGCTCGTCGCAGGGTACGAGGATCACGCGGTGTGCAGGAGCTGCCCCCTCCGGCGCCCCGGCGGCGCCTGAGGGGTTCGCGATGTCGTCCCTCGACTACGGTCCCGCTTCGCGGGACCTACGCTCGGGATGAACGGACCGGAGCCGGGCACACGACGACCGAGCAGCGGAGCCGCGCACTCCATGCGGCGCCCGACAGGGCCCCCAGCGGCGGACGCGACTGGCCGCAGCCCCTCCGGTAGGCTCTCGCGCGGTGCCCACCGAGCCGCTCCCCACCGCCTTCCTCCTCGCCGCCGTCGGTGCGCTGCTCGCGGTGAGCGTGATCGCATCGCGCGCCTCGGGAAGGCTCGGCTTGCCGGTCGCGCTCCTGTTCCTGCTCGTCGGGATGCTCGCCGGGTCCGAGGGACTCGGACGGCTCCCATTCGAGGACTACGCGCTCACCTTCCGGATCGGCGCGGTCGCGCTCGTCCTGATCCTGTTCGACGGCGGCCTCAACATCGACCTCGCGAGCCTGCGGCGGGTGCTCGCGCCGGCGACGGTGCTCGCGACCGCCGGCGTCGCCGGCACCGCCGCGGTGCTGGCGCTCGGCGCGCGCGCGCTCGGCCTCGGCTGGCCGGAGTCGCTCCTCGTGGGCGCGATCGTCTCGTCCACCGACGCCGCGGCCGTCTTCTCGACCCTCCGCAGCGCGGGGGTCAGCATCCGCCAGCGGCTCGCTCACCTGCTCGAGGTCGAGTCCGGCGTCAACGATCCGATGGCGGTGATCCTGACGCTCACGGTGACCGGCGCGCTCGTCACGGGCGAGAGGCCGGGGCCGCGGCTCGCGCTCGAGGTGATCCTGCAGCTCGCGATCGGGCTCGCCGCGGGAGTCGCCATCGGCTACGCCGGCAGGTGGCTGCTCGCGCGCGTGCGGCTCTCCGCGAGCGGCCTCTACCCGGTGCTCACCATCGCGCTCGCCTGCTTCGCGTTCGGCGCGCCGACGCTCCTCTCGGGCAGCGGCTTCGTCGCGGTGTACGCGGCGGCGGTGGTGCTCGGCAACGGCCCGCTCCCGCACGCATCGGGGCTCCGGCGCGTGCACGACGCGATGGCGTGGTTCAGCCAGGTGGCGATGTTCCTCCTGCTCGGCCTGCTCGCGTTCCCCTCCCGGCTCGTGAGCGTGGCTGGCCCTGGGCTCTTCCTCGGCCTCTTCCTCGCCCTCGTCGCGCGCCCGATCGTCGTGTTCGCGATGCTCCTGCCGTTCCGGATGCCGCTGCGCGAGATCGCGTTCGTGTCGTGGGTCGGCCTGCGCGGGGCCGTCCCGATCATGCTCGGGACCTTCCCGATCCTCGCCGGGCTCCCGTACGCACGGCACGTGTTCGACCTCGTGTTCTTCGTGGTCGTGGTGAGCGCGCTGGTGCAGGGGTCCACGATCGGCTGGGTCGCGCGCCGGCTCGGGCTCGAGGTCCAGGCCGCGCCCTCGCCGCGCGCGGTGCTGGAGATCAACTCGACCCAGCGGCTCTCCGGCGAGGTGATCTCGTTCTACGTGGAGCGTGCGAGCGCGGTGGCCGGCTCGCGCATCTCCGACCTCACCATCCCCGAGGGCTCCGCCGTGATGCTCGTGGTCCGCGGCCGCGAGCTCCTCGCCGCGCGCGGCCGCACGGTGCTCGAGCCCGGCGACCACGTCTACGTGTTCACCTCGCCCGGCGACAAGCCGTTCGTGCAGCTGCTGTTCGGCCGACAGGAGGAGGACTGAGGTCAATCGATCCCGGGCCCGAGTCCGAGCCCGCGCCCGCGCCCGAGGAAGCCGGGCTCGGGCTCGGGCTCGGGCTCGGGCACGTTCACGGGATGTCAATCGAGCGTTGCCGAGGCGCGACCGCGCCATGGCCGCTCACGTCCTCGACGCACGGATCTGGTCCTCGAGCTCGTTCCGCGAGGGGTGGAGCGAGGGATCGCGCGGGAAGTGCTCGGCGAGGACCGCGCCGCAGAGCGCGATGGCCTCGACGAACCCCTTGCTCGGGTCGCCCGAACGCAACCCGTCCACGAGCACCGCGACCGCACGATCCCATTCGGCGCCCATCTTCTCGTGGATGCCGCGGTCGCCGAGGACCACCGCCTCGTGCTCGAACAGGGACGCGAACACGAGGACCCCGGTGCCCTCCGCCGTCCGGTGCAGCCCGTGCTCGTGGAACGCGCGGGTCGCGCGGGCGCGGACCGCCTCGTCCATCGCTCGCGCGCCAGCGAGCCGCCGCTCCACCGGATCCCACCCGGCGAGGAGCGCGCCGGCGATCCCCGCGGCGAGCTGGACGAGCGGGAGCTCGGCGAGCGTGAGGGGGACGTGGAGCGCCACGACCACCCCCGTTGCCACCGCGGCGGCGAGGAGCGCGCCGCGGTAGCGGGCCTCCGGGTACGGGTCGCTCTTCTCGACGACGACCGGGACGATCTGGCCACGGGAGAGAGACTCGGCGCGGCGCACCGCGTCCGCGATCCTGGCTCGCGCGTCGTCCTCGAAGTGCCGCTCGATCCCCACGGCCCCTCCTACCAGCGCCCGGAGGCGCCGCCACCCGAGAACCCGC